>CBRAFO010000032.1:0-34432 GCA_967755175.1 uncultured Opitutaceae bacterium
CATACTTAGCCAGCATGGCGCGCTGCTCTTTGAAGATGTCCTCCATGGCGGCCACGCGTTCGGGGACGGTTTTGGGGCCGACCATGCCACTGTCGTGGATGCCGCGCATGCCGATCGTATAGTTGTTTTCGTAGCGCCCGTTGGCCGCGACCCGCTCGTCCCAATACTTCAAGATTTGGCCGCGGTTTTTGGAGTAGTCCCATTCGCCGCGCACCTTTTGGTCCCACTCGTCCACGTTGTCTCGGAGCATCGGCTCGGCGTGCGAGGAACCCATCACGATGGAGTAATCGTCGGCGACCTCCTTGTTTTTCGGGTAAAAGTTAAACGCCTTCGTGCAGGGGTGCATGGCGGGCCAGAGGTAATTCGCCTTCAACCGCAGCAAGAGCTCGCAGACCTTCGCGTAGGTCTTGGGGCCGATGTCCTTGGTTTCCTGTTCGAAGGTCTTGGCCGCCCACGGTTGCAGGCCCCAGTCCTCGTCATTGATGAAGATACCGCGGTATTTCACCGAGGGCGGTCCGCTGATGATCCGCGTGGCGCCGACGGCGAGCGCGCGGCGGCGCGGCGGCGGCACATCGGCCCACCACACCCACGGCGACACGCCCATCGCCTCCGAAAGCGTGAACACGCCGAAGGCCGTGCCGCGTCGGTCGGCACCGGCGATCACCAAGGCGGCGTCCACACCGGGAAACGGTTTCGGCACGGTCGTGATGACAAACGATTCCCACTGGCCGGCGATCGCGCCGGTGTTGATTTTCCCTTCGCGGACGAACTGATCGATCACCGCGTTCTTGCCGAGCGTGCCGATGATCACTGCGTTTTTGGAAAGCGCTTTGGCCTCCGTTTTGACGGCGGGTTTTTGTCCGGTGACGCGCTCGATGTCGGCGGCGAGGCAATCGGCCGCGATGTTAACAACCTTGAAATCCGCCGGGTCGATATAGATATCGGCGGCCCGTCCGTTCGCCATGAGGACAACATCGCCGGGCTGCGGCGTGGCGGTGATTTGCAACAGGATTTTCGCGGGGATCGAAGAGACCGGGGCAAGCGACTGCGCCTGCGCCATCGAGAGGCCGCACGCAGCGGCGCCAAGGACAAGGAAGAGGGCGCGCCATTTCATCTGTTTTCTCGTTTTCATAAACGCGGGGCTCTCACGAGATGGGTAGTGGGGTAAATCAACCGAGGCTTTGATGGCCGTAGTCTCCACGCACTGCGGCGTTGCGCACAACGATTCAGTTGCGCATTTCCACTAAAGAAATGCGCAGCACTCCTCTCCCCAAAGTCGCCATCGTTTATCCCGCGTCCGTTCCGTGGATGGCCCGTTGTCTTACCGGGGTTCGCCGCTACGCGCGTGAGCACGGAGGCTGGCACCTCTTCAGCAGCCCGCCGACGCAGCCAGGCACGGGAGAGGCGGGGCTCACGCTGAAGTCGTTATCCGGATGGAAAGGCGACGCAGTCATCGTGATGGCCAGCGATGCTCAAGAACTGCGCAGTGCCCGGGCGCTGCGGCTTCCCGTGGTCAACCTGGCGGGCGGCGTGCGGGAGTCTGGCGGGATTCCCCGCGTGATGGTGAACCACGTGCTCGCCGGGCGACTGGCGGCCGATCACCTGCTGGGCCGCGGGTTGCAGCATCTGGCGTTTTGCGGATGGAAAGACCTCTGGTATTCGGAGCAGCGGCAGCAGGGCTTTGAGGAGCGTGCGACGGAATCCGGAGTGGCGAGCCACGTATTTCTGCGGACCGTCAGCGAGGAGTCGGCGCTCAACTGGCCGCGGCGAATCGCCGGACTCGTTAAATGGCTCCAATCGCTCCCGCGCCCATGCGGGGTCTTTGCGGTGCATGATTATCGCGCTCAACTCATCATCGAGGCCTGCCAGGATGCGGGCCTGCGCATCCCCGACGACATCGCGGTCATCGGCATGGATAACGACGAGACGATCTGCGAACACTCCGTCCCGACTCTGACCAGCGTGTCGCGCAACTCAGAGCAGGTTGGCTGGGAAGCGGCGGCCCTTCTTCATCGTATGATGCAAGGCGGGGCGCGCCCGACTGAGGATCTCTTGATTGCGCCCGAGGGCGTGGTGGCGCGTCAGTCCACCGACATGCTTTACTACATGGATCCGGTCGTGCGGCGCGCGGTCGATTACATGCAGGAAAATCTGCGGGCGAGTTTTAACATGGCCACCATTGCGGAGGTCCTCGGGGTATCGAAACGGACGCTGGAAATGCGTTTCAAGGAAAGCATGGAGAGTTCTCCGCACGCGTATTTCACCCGGCTGCGGGTGCAGCGCGCGCAAGCCTTGATGCAACTCCCGCAGAAACGACCGCTGGAGCAAATCGCGGCGGAATGCGGCTTTGGCACCGGTGCGACTTTCTACGCCGCGTTCCAACGCGTCACCGGCCAGACGCCCGCCAGCTTCCGCAAAAGCCACGCCGGGAAATAATCCGCGCCCGAGAGGAAACCCGGTAATGGAGTGAGGTAGGGGCGACGCTCGCGACGCCCTCCGCTTGATGGTATTCTTGTAGGCGAATGTCGTGACGGGGCGGCCGAAGGAGCCGTTTTTGTGTCCGAATACGCCGGATTTGCGCCCGGAGGCACCGGATTGTCACTCGAAGGTGCCGAATTGTTGTCCGGAGGCGCTCGACTGAAGCCCGGAGGCACTGGACTGAAGCCCGGAGGCACGGGATTGTCGCCAGGAGGCGCGAGACTGACGTCCGTAGGCGCTAGATTGTGGTCCGTTGGCACTCGACTGTCACCCGGAGGCGCTAGACTGAAGCCCGGAGGCTGGGTTTTGTCGTCCGTAGGCACTTTTTTGTCGTCCGGAGGTGCTCGACTGTCGTCCTCACGCGCTTTTCTGAAGATCAGACGGGAAAACGGGCAGGTTTTTACAGGTTGGCTCTAAAGAGTGCGCGTGCTTGTGCCTTCGCTGGGTATGACTCACACCAGCGGCATGTCTCAACCGCCTCTCATCCTTGCTTCCGCCTCGCCGCGACGCCGCGAACTGCTGGCGGGCTTGGGCGTGACGTTCGACGTGATCACCGCGCAAGTGACGGAACATGAGGAGTCCACGACCGATCCGCGCGTGATGGTGGCCCACAACGCCGCGCTCAAGGCCGACTGGGTGGCCGAACGGCATCCTGACGCGTGGGTGCTCGGGGCCGACACCACGGTGTTTATCGACGGGCATGCGCTCAACAAGCCGCAGGACGGCGCGGAGGCGCGGGCGATGTTGCGTCGGTTGAGCGGGCGAGCCCACACGGTGTTCACTGGTATCGCGTTGCGTCATGCCGCCACGGGCGTGCGCATCGATCAAGGCGTGGCCAGCGAGGTGACTCTGCGCGTGCTCGATGAGGCGACCATCGAGGACTATCTCGCGAAGGTTCACACCCTCGACAAAGCCGGCGGTTACGGCATCCAAGATCACGGTGAACTGATCGTGGCCAACTACACCGGCTCACTTACAAATATCATTGGCCTTCCGGTTGATGAGACGAAACAACTGTTGATTCGTTGCGGTCTGCTCAAATCCTGAGCACTTAACCGCCCCTCTATGATTAAACCGCCGCCCACATCCGCCCCGACGCCCGCAGTGCGGCGTCGTGCGCGGTCCCTGTGGTCGGCCAACCCGGATGTGCGCTCGGTGCAAATCGGCGTGGTGGCGACCATCGCGGTTCACGTGCTGTTACTCATCTTGGCGCCGAAAATCGAGCAGTTCATCGATTCCAGTTCGCATGACAGCCGCAGTTCCGACGACTGGGCGTCGCGGGAGTTTCAGATCGAACTGGCGCCCGTGGAAGCCGAACCGCCCGTGCCGCCGGCCCTGCCGAAATTCGTCGAGGCCAACCCCAACGCTCCGGATAACGCGCCCGACAAGACCGACAACGTCGCCGCGCAAAACCAACAAGTTGCCCAAGAGAAGCCCACCCCGGGCGGCAAGAGCGACGCGCCCGCCAGCAAGGGCGATCCGTCCACCGAGTCCACGGCCATCGTGAGCGGATTGGAAGCCGAGCCCCAGCCCGCGGTTCGCCGCCCGCCTCCGACCAACGAACCGGAGACGCCCGAGCAGCAAGCCGCGCGTCGTGAGCAGATCCCGTTGCCCGGCACGGAGAAATTCTCCGGCGAGAGTCCCGACGGTTTCCGTTCTAACATTGGCAAGCCTGCGCCCAACGCGACGTCGGTGCCGGAGCGCGTCGAGGGCGTGCGCGATTCCCAGACCGACACGGGCGCGAGCACCGGGCATTATTTCAAGGTCGATGCCAAGCACCCGCAGACTCGCCCCACGCTCGCGCCGAACATCGCCAAAGCCCGCCCGACCCCGCTCGCGAATCGTGAGTTCGGCACCGAAAACATCGGGGCGGTGGCCTACGACGCCAAGTGGAGTGCCTACGGTGAATACCTTCAGAAGTTCATCGAGTCGGTGGACATCCAGTGGCAGCGGATCGTCGAGCAGAGCAATATCTACCCGGTGGCCGGGACGAAGGTCGTCGTGACCTTCCGCATGAATTCCAAGGGTAACATTTCCCAGATCGTCAAAGTCGAGAGTTCGGGCGGACGCGCCGTGCAGGATGGTTGCGTGAGTGCGATCGTCGCCCGCGATCCCTACGGTGCATGGCCCGACGACATGATTACGGCCCTTGGCGACTCGCAGGAACTCACCTTCACTTTCTTCTATAATTAAAAAACACACATGAGTGCCCTTCCTTCCAAATTCTGGGAACAGCTTCCCCTCGGCACCGGCGTGACCTTGCTTTCCCACGACGCCAACGGACTCGCCGCCCTCAGCAAACCCGAGGGCGTGCTCTCGCATCCGAACATGGAGAGCGAAGTCCCGCGCGCGTTGCTCACCGTGCCTTACACGATCAAGGGCGAGTGCTTCAACTGGACGCCGGCTGACGTCCCCGGCGCGGCTCCGCGTCGGCTCTACCTGTTGAACCGCCTCGATTCCGCCACCTCCGGCGTGATCCTCGTCACCGCCAACGAAAAACTCGCCGACTACATGCGGGAGCTTTTTCTGCACAAACACATCCACAAGCTCTACCAAGCGGTCGTCTTCGGTAAACCCTCCGAAGCCACTCAACTCTGGCGCGACAACCTCGGAGTGCAGAAGAAAGGTGCAAAAATCCGCGTCGGTCTTGGCGGCGACAAAGCCTCCGAGTCACGCATGACGGTCATCCGCCAAAAGCGCGACGTCGTGCCGCCGCTCGCCTTGATCCAACTGGAACCGCTCACCGGCCGCAGCCACCAGCTCCGCGTGCAATGCGCCGGACGCAAACTGCCCATCGTCGGCGACCTGACCTACGGCGATTTCGGCGCCAACAAAACCTTCGCGAAGGCAACCGGGCACAAGCGTCTCTTCCTGCACTCTTACGAAACCCACTTCGACTACGAGTGGCAGGGGAAGAAGTTCAACTTCTCCGCGACCGCGCCGCTCCCCGCTGAATTCGCCCAGTTACTTTGACACCCGCGGCGGAATGGACGCACTGAAGCCTGCGATACACAAAGAAGCGTCCCCTCTGAATGTAGGAGCCTGCTTGCAGGCGATGAGAGCGTTTAGCCCGCGTTGATCTTCCGAATCGCCTGCAAGCAGGCTCCTACATTCGATCCATCCGATCCGTCGATCCATCCGATCCTCAATGCCCCGATCCGGTCCGTAACGATTCGCAAACATGATCCTTCCCAAAAGCCCCCGTCTCACGCCGGCGCAGCTGGCTGAAGTCACCGCCATCGTCGAGCCGTTCGGGTGCAGCGTGCAGCCCATCGTCGGCGCGATTCGCACCATCTACGCGATCGTCGGCGATGAGCGCGACGAGCTGATGATCAACCGCGTCGAGGGTCTCGATTACATCGAGCGCGTTGATCGCATCCAGTCGCCTCACAAGCTCATGGACCGCCGGTCCGACCTCGCGAGCCACCGCATCACCTTGGGCGGTGTTACGCTGGGCGAGGAGCTGCTGGTCATCGCTGGCCAGTGCACCATCGATCCGAAGAACCCCAACTTCCTTTACGAGACCGCCCATGCCGTGAAGGAGGCCGGAGCCAACGCGCTGCGTGGTGGCGTGTGGAAACCGCGCACCAATCCGTATTCGTTCCAAGGCGACATCAAGTCGCTCGACATCCTCATGGAGGCGCACCGCCGCACCGGCCTGCCGGTCGATGCCGAGGTGATGGACGAGACGCAGCTCCACCTCGCGCTCGAGGCCGGCGTGCACATGCTGCAAGTCGGCGCGCGCAACGCCCTCAACTACTCGCTCCTCCGCTCCATCGGTCGCGCCGTGGCCAACCGCACGACCATCGTCCTCCTCAAGCGTGGCCTGCACATGGGGCCGATCAGCGAGTTTATCTCGGCGGCCGAATACATCGTGAGCTTTGGCAACCCCAACGTGCTGCTGTGCCCGCGCGGCACCGCCCCCACGCTGGATGGCTACCGCAATCACCCCGACGAAAGCATCACGCCGCTCCTCAAGGAAAAGACCTGGGCGCCTGTGGTCGTCGATCCCTCGCATTCCGTCGGCAAGGCCAGCTATGTGCCGGCCTGCGCGCTCGCCGCCGTGGCTTACGGAGCCGATGGACTTTGCATCGAGGCGCACGTGCAGCCGAGCCAAGGCATCGGCGACGACCCGAAGCAGGCGCTCACTCCTGAGGTGTTGAAGACCACGATCACGCAGGCCCGCCAACTGTGGGCGTTGCGCCGGTCTGCGCAGAAAACCTGAACGTTTCTTTCGCCGCTTTTTTCATCATGAGAACTCTTCCCCTGGCCGCGTTCGGCGCGGTCCTCACCCTGGCTGTTGTCCCGGCCTTCGCACTCAGCACCATTCAACTTAAAAACGGCGCGAGCCTGGAGGCCGATGTTATCGCCGAGAAGGCCGACCGCATCGTCGTGGATTTGGGGTTCACCGTGGTGACCGTGCCGCGCGATGAGATCGAGAGCCTCAAGTCTAAGGAGGCCACCGGCGTCGAAACCGTGCCGGAAAACACTGACCTCTACCGCGTGGCCGCCAACCTGCCGGTGCTCTCTGTTAAAGAGAACGTGGACCGGGTCGGCGAAGCGGTCGTCTTGGTGCGCACGCCGGTCGGATTGGGCTCGGGTTTTTTCATTCACCCGTCCGGCTACATCATCACTAACGAGCACGTGATCGCCGGTGAATATAACATCACCGTGACCCAGTTTCGCCGCGGCGCGACCGAGCTGGAGAAGGTCCAATACAGCAAGGTCCGCATCGTCGCGCTGGATTCACGGCTCGATCTCGCGCTGCTGAAGATCGAGGACGCTGGCCCGGTGCTCTTCCCGACCGTGCCCATCGGCGACGGCGGTGGATTAAACGACGGACAAACGGTCTTCGCCATCGGCAGTCCGCTGGGCCTCGACCGCACGGTATCGCAGGGCATCGTGAGTGCCCGCACCCGTCCGCTCGACGGACAGCTCTACATCCAGACCACCACGCAGATTAACCCCGGCAACTCGGGCGGTCCGCTCTTCAATCTTCGGGGCGAGGTCGTCGGCGTGAACAACATGAAAGCGATGGAAGTCGGTGTCGAAGGACTCAACTTCGCGATCCCGACGCCGGTCTTGAAGAGCTTCCTGCGCAACCGTGACGCCTTCGCGTTTGACCCGCGCAATCCGAACGCCGGTTACCGTTACCTCGAACCTCCGCAGCCGGTGAAAGCCGCGCCCGCCAAGCCCGCAGCATCCGCCGCGCCTGCATCCGCGTCCGCGCCTGCGCCCGCATCCACCTCCGCTCCTGCCGCGAAGTAAAACCCTGAGTTCATCTAATCCCGAGTCCACCCGCCGTCATGATTCGCCGCCTCGCCATTCCAGCTTTTCTTTTCTCCGCTACGTTGTTGTCGGCCGCGCCGGCCGTCCCGCTCGTCAACCTCGTTGATGACCAGACGGTGTTCGCCGTTTCGGTGAGCGATACGCCGGCGTTGTTGCGCGGCTGGGACGCGAGTCCGCTGGCCACGACGTGGAACGACCCGCAGGTCGTGAAGTTCCTCGCGCCGATGCGTGAGGAAATGCATGTGGACGCGTGGGACGCCGAGACCGAGGCGGCCACGGGACTGACGATACGCGAGCTCCTCGCGCTGGCCGAGGGCGAGGCGCTGGTCGCGGTGCCGGCTTTCGATTTCGAGAAACTCGATGCCAAGGTCGGGTTGCCCTTCCTCGTCGCGCTCGAAGTGGGCGGACACGTTGAGAAAATTGAAAAGATACTCGCCGACTCCGCTGCGAAAAACTCGCTGAAAGAAGAGACTGAAACCTTTTCCGGGGTGAAGGTGACCACCTTCCCGATTTCGACCAAGGCCGCAGACGACAGCGCCGACGAACCCGACAGCAAAGCGAACAAGGCGACGGCTACGGAGCCGCACACGATGTCGTGGGCCATGGTTGACGGCATCTGGCTGTTGAGCACGGAAAAGACCCGCGTGTTCTCCGCCATCGATGCGGTGAAGCAGGGCGGGGTGGGGGCTGCGCTGGGCAAGAGCGAGCGGTTCCTCCGCACCCGCCAACGCGTGGGCGCGGCGCAGGCGCTGGTCTATGTGAATACGCCCGTGATCTACCCGATGGTTCACGACGCGGTCGTTGCCCTGAAGACGAAGTCGGCCGGGGCCGGCAACACTATGGGCATCGATATCGAGACCGCGTTTAACGCGCTTGGCTTGGATGCGCTGGGCGAGTGTTACCTCGCGCTCCGGGTCGATGACAAGGAGACGCGGATGGATGCCGGCGTGACGTATAGCGAGGAGCGCGGAGTGCTGAAGCTCGCGGCCTACCAACCGGGTCCCGCTGTGCAACCGGACTGGATTCCCGCCAAGTGGCCGAGCGTGTCCTCCGCGCGGTTCAGCGTGTCCAAGGCGTATGCCGGAATCGAGGAACTCCTGGCGTCGATCAGTCCGATGATCTCCAGCATGGCGCAGATGCAGATCCGCACGCTCAACAAAAAGGCACACTTTGATCTGAAGCGTGACCTCATCGGCAGTCTCGGCGACGACCTTGTCTCGGCCTATGCGCTTCCTCCCGGCCTCGATGCGGGCGTGGTGCCACCGTGGACCGAGATGGACCAGTTGTTCGCCATCTCGCTGGCGAACGAAGGCGGCTTCCTGAAATCGGTGGACGCGCTCAAAAAACTCGCCGGTCCCGCCGCCGCACAGCTGTTCACCCAACGCGATTATCTGGGGAACACGATCTACACGCTCAACCAACCAAACCCGCCGGCCGGCGCGCCCGGTGCGAAGCCCTCACGTGGCTTTTCCTATGCCATCGCCAAGGGCACTCTCTTGATCGGCATCGGCTCGCCCGCGACGGTCGAAAATGCGCTGCAAGGCATGGCCGCGGGGGAAGGACTTTTTTGGAAACGTGATGATGTGAAGGCGGCGCTGGCTGATTTGCCCGCCGATGCGGTGAGCATTCAAGTCCATGATCTCCGCGTCATGGTGGCGTCAGTGCTGGAATCCGTGGTGCAGTGGCAGGAAGCCGCCAACGCGCAGAAAGCGCCCGCGCAAGAGAAGTCTGACCAAGAGAAACCTGATCAGGAGAAACCCGAGCAGGAGAAAAAGGTGTTTGTGGACGTTTCCGCCCGTCCGGATGCCGAGGTGATCGCGCGCCACTGGGGTTTTGCCAGCGGTTATTCGACGCGCACCCCGGAAGGAATTTTCTCCGTCACCCGTCTCGCCAACCCGCAAAAATGAACACCCAATCAATTCCGTGGTGGCGCGAGTCGATCGCGGTTCGCCCGCTCCTGTTTGTGCTCGCGGCCACCGCCGCGCATGCCGCCGCGCCGGATGTCGTGCTCTCCGGACCGGAAGTCCAGAAGCTCGATTGGAACACCCACGTGCTTCAGGCCGTGGACATGAACGGTGACGGGTTGCTCGACGTGCTCGTTGCCAACAACGACCGCGCGACGGTCGATATCCTTTATCAGCTCAAGCCTGGCGAGGCTCGCGAGGCCGCCACCAAATCCGCCCGTGCCAACCGCTGGGAGCCGGTGGTTGAAGATGCGCGCTTTCGTCGCGAACGCGTTACCACTGGCGTGACGATGTATGACCTCGTCGCCGGTGACCTCAACGGCGACGGACGCCCGGACTTGGTTTACACCGGAGATCCGCAGGCGCTCACCGTTCGCTATCAGCAGGAGGACGGCACGTGGAGCGAGACCCGTTTGAGCGAGGCACCCAGCCCGATCCAATCGCCCGGCAGCCTGCGTCTCGCCGATCTGAACGGTGATGGCCGCACTGACCTGGTCATGCTCGGGCTGAAGGAACTGGCGATTTTTTATCAGACGGAGTCCGGCGAGCTGAGCGCGCCCCGGCGGTTTCCGCTGGCGGACGAAAACTGCTACGGACTCGAACTCTTCGACGTCGATGGCGATGGGCGCATCGACATCACTTACCTGAGCACGGCGAAACGGGACGCCCTACGCGTTCGCCTGCAAAACGCCCAAGGCCAATTCGGTCCCGAGCAGGCCTATGCGATTAAAGAAGCGCGCAGCACGCTGCAGGTTTTGAACAGTGCGGATGCCGCGAAGAAGCAGCCGGCGCGCTTGGTCTTTGCCCAGCAGCGCACCGGCCAGCTGGAGTTTTTTAACTTGGAGTCGGCGAAGGAGAAATCAGGTGGCGCGCCCGCGCTGCGGCCGCGTGTGTTCACACCGCGAGCCTCCGGCAAGACGCCCGCCGCGTATGCGTTCGGAGATTTCAACGGCGATGGTCGCGAAGACATCGCGGTGAGCGATGCCGATGGCGCGCAGGTGTTCATCTATTTTCGCCAGGCGGACGGCGGCTTCACGGTGGCCGAGCGCTTCCCGACCTTTGCCGATGTGCGCAGCCTCGCGGCGTGTGACTGGGCCGGAGATGGCCGCGCCGAGCTGATCGTCGCGAGCCTCAAGGAGCAGTCAGTGGGCATCGCCTCGGTCAACACCGAGGGCCGGCTGGATTATCCCAAGCCACTGCCGGGCACCGGACGTCCGCTCGCCGTGGCGGCGGGCGACCTCGCCGGCACGCATACGCCGACGGTCGTCGTGTTGCGCGAAGAGAAGGGCAAGCGCTGGTTCGATCTGATCACCCGCAACGCCGACGGAGCGCCGGCCATCACGCGCACCGTGGAATTGACCGGCCTCAAAACCGATCCGCGCGGTCTGCGCCTGTTCGACGCGAACAACGACGGACTCCTCGACGTGGCGGTGTTCACGCCGCTCGATTCCATGCGCCTGTTCCTGCAGGCGAAGGACGGGAGTTTCGCCGAGGCTTCGGCGGCGGGCAGTTTCCGGAAGGGATTAGTGGACAACCTAGACCCCAGCGCAGTGACGACCTCCGACGTAACTGGCGACGGCAAGGCGGCGTTGCTCGTCAGCGCGGGCGGCTTTGCGCGGGCACTGCGGGTGGACGACTCGGGTGCGCTCACGGTGCTTGATCAGTTCAACGCCCGCGACACCACCGCGGAGATCACCGCGTCGTTCGTGATTCCCGCCGCGAAGGGCAAACGTCCCGAGGTGCTGCTCTACGACCGCAAGGGCGAGCAGTTCCAACGCCTGCGTGCCAACAAACAGGGCGTTTATGAAGTCGCCGACAGCGTGCCGGCGGGCCGCATAGATCTGGTCGGCAGTGAAGTTCGCCCTGGGGCGAAAGGGGGAAAACACCCCGAACTCTTTTTGTTGGGCAAGGACCGCTTCTGGTGGCTTCCGTTGGATCGAGGCGATTTCACCGCGCGTTCGGTGGAGACTTACACGACGGATTTGCCCGACATCAATTACAGCGACGTGATCGCCGGCGATCTCACGGGCGACGGCAAAGTGGAGCTGGTGACGCTCGATCCCGACAACAGTGTGGTCGAGGTGTTGGCGCGCGATGAGTCGGCGAAGGCGTGGGTGAGCCGGCTACACTTCAAGGTCTTTGAGACCGACGAGCATTACCAAGGCCGCAAGAGCGAGTCGGTGGAGCCGCGCGAGGCCATCGTGGCTGACGTGACGGGCGACGGTAAGAAAGACCTACTCCTGTTGGTGCATGATCGTGTGCTGATTTATCCGCAGAAGTAACCGGCCTTGGCGGGCCGACGACCGGCCGAGTGTGCAGCCCCGACGAGGTCGTCGGGGCTCCATTTGACGGCAGGCTGGGGTGGCCGAAAAAGACATTTTGAAAAAGTTAAATTCGCGCTTGCACTCACCCCCCAAAAGCGACTTTTTCACCTCTCCGCTACGCAGCCTTAGCTCAACTGGATAGAGCATCTGACTACGAATCAGAAGGTTTGGGGTTCGACTCCCTAAGGTTGCACCACTTTAGCCCGTTATTCTACAAAGGATAACGGGCTTTTTCGTGTTCGGCTGGAATGTAGCAATAAGGAGCCTGCTTGCAGGCGATTGGACGTGTATGGGCATCTTGCCCACGATTCCGAATCCCACGGGCAGGATGCTGCCACCTCGCATGTCCGGACGCAAAAAACCCGCCGGGCTAGGAGCGGCGGGTTTGGGACCTTAACGAGAAACGAACGGGATCAGAGTGCTTCCGGGATCACGGCTTCCAAATCAGTGACGCGAACATGCTGGCGCTTTGACTTCATCATGTGTGCCCGGCGTTCGAGCATGCGATCGAGTTTGTCGATCAGCATGGCGACGGCTTTGTGGCACTCATCCGAGGAGACCGAGGCGTTCATGTCGGGACCGTAAATTTGGATGTGTCCTTTCGCAGTGAAACGGTGTGCGACCGCTTGCTTGGGGTCACACTCAAGTTCAACACGGATGCGGACAATGCGTTCTTCGTGACGGAACAAGCGCTCGGCTTTGTCTTGGACGAAGGTTTTGAGGGACGGGGTCAGTTCGAGATGAATGCCTGAGACGATCACTTCCTGCGGATTATTTTGTCTATTCATGACTGCGGTATGTTTTTGGTTAGACCTAGCCTGAAATTGATAGCCTGCTCGTCACCATGTCCTCGCTAAGCGAAGAAGTAACAAGGTATGCGACCGTTATCATAACGGGCGGATCTTCCGGCATTGGAAAATCGTTCATCAAAACGTTAGCGACGCTGCATCCCGGGGTGCTCATTTGCAATCTTTCAAGACGAGTTCCGGGCATAAATATGAGTCAGCTTAACCTGCGCCATGTTCCCTGCGATTTGTCCAAGCATGACGAACTCAGCGCGGGGGCGGACGAGGTATTACGTATTCTAAACGAGGAGGCGCCGGCCGGCCCGGTCTTGTTGATAAACAACAGTGGGTTCGGTGCGTATGGGGTGTTTCCCGATCCAAATTTGGGACACCAATTGGAGATGATGGACGTAAATATGCGCGCTGTGGTGGACCTCACCGGGCGTTTGCTGCCGTGCTTAAAAATGCGCGGAGGAGCAATCATCACGGTGGCTTCGACGGCGGCGTTTCAACCCACGCCTTACCTCGCGACTTACGGAGCCACGAAGGCGTTTGTGCTGCACTGGAGCCTCGCGCTTAACGAGGAGTTGCGCGGGACGAAGCTCCGCACGCTGGCGGTGTGTCCGGGGCCGACGCCGACGGAGTTCTTCCGTCGCGCGGGACTCAAGCAAGGGGCGGTGGCGGACTCGTTGGGGCAGACCACCGAGTCGGTCGTGCACGAGTCGTTGCAGGCGTTGGCCAGCGGAAAAGCGCAGGTGGTCACCGGCTGGAAAAATAAGGTGATGACAGCGGTTTCCTCCAAGCTCCCCAAGCCTTTCGTGGCGCGGCTAAGTGCGAAGGTGCTGGCGCGTTGGCGTCTGAGCAAGGTGGCCGCGTGAGCGCGGACTCCGACAGCGTCGCGAGCGCGGGAAAGCCAGTGCCCGTGCCTGTGGATTACGACATCCGTGCGTGTGCATGGCCGCCGCGTCGCGGGGAGCCGCGCGAGGGCACGGTGCGAATGATCGAGCCGGAGGAGTTGCGCACGTGGATCGTTCACGAGGACGACCGCTTGTTGATCATTTCAAAACCGGGCGACGTGGTTTGCCATCCGTCCAAGGCGGGCCCGTGGTCTAGCCTGGTCGGCGCGGCGCGTGAATATACCGGGTTGCCGACCGTGCATCTGGTGTTCCGGTTGGATCGCGAGACCAGTGGAATCATCGTGCTCGCGAAGGATCCGAAAATGGCTTCGCGCCTACAAAAGGCGGTCCAAGAGCGGCGAGTCACCAAGCGTTACCGGGCGATTGTCTGGGGGGAACTGCGCGAGCCGGTTACGGTGGATCAGCCACTCGGCGTGGATTTGCACAGCCCGGTGTTCGTGAAGAGCGCGGTGGTGCGAATGGGGGACATGGAAGCGAAGGCGTCAGTCACGCATTTCACGACGGAGACGGTGGCCAACGGGTTCTCATTGGTGCGTGCCGATCTGGAGACGGGGCGGAAGCACCAGATTCGCGCCCACCTGCAATGGTTGGGGCATTCCGTCGTTGGCGATAAAATCTACGGTCCCGACTCGCGGCACTACCTTGAGTTTATCGACCAAGGATGGACGCCTGCGCTCGCGGCCAAACTCTTGATGGAGCGGCAGGCGCTGCATTGCGCGGAGATCGGGCTGGAGGCGGCGGGCTTGCCGTTCACGTTCCGCGCACCCTTGCCGGCGGATATGCGGGCGTTCTGCGCGGAGCGAATGGGGCTCGATGTGTAGACGTCGTTCCGCTCGTTCTCTTTCCTCTTTATCTTAATCTTTCCCTCTTTATCCCGATCCTCCTGACGAAAGAGAACGATTAAGAGAACGAGAAAGAGGTCGGACGCGAAGGGCTACCGACGGACGGGGACGTTCTGGCCGGCGAGGTAATCCTTTACTTGCGAAATCGTGAACGTGCCGAAGTGGAACAGGCTCGCGGCCAAGACGGCGCTGGCGTGGCCTTGTTTGAGCGCATCGGCAAAATGAGACATCTCGCCTGCGCCACCGCTGGCGATCACCGGCACGGTCACGGCGTCGCTCACGCCGCGCGTGAGGTCGCAATCGTAACCAATCTTGGTCCCGTCGCGGTCCATGCTGGTGAGGAGAATCTCACCGGCGCCGAGTTCAACCGCGCGCTTCGCCCACGCGATGGCGTCGAGTTCGGTGGGATTGCGCCCGCCGTGGGTGAAAACACGCCAGGATTTACCGTCGGGTTCGCGACGGGCGTCGATGGCAACGACGATGCATTGCGCGCCGAAGCGGTTGGATGCGGCGGCGATCAGTTGCGGGTCTTTGATCGCGGACGTGTTGAGCGAAACCTTGTCGGCACCGGCTTTAAGCATCCGTTCGATGTCTTCGATGGAGCGCAGGCCGCCGCCCACGGTGAGCGGCATGAAGCACTGTTCGGCGGTGCGGGCCACGACGTCGTGCATGATGCCGCGGCCGTCGCTGGAGGCGGTGATGTCGAGGAACACGAGTTCGTCGGCACCTTGGGCATCGTAGGCCTTGGCGGACTCGACGGGATCGCCGGCGTCACGCAGTTCCTGAAACTTAATGCCTTTGACCACGCGGCCGGCGTGGACGTCCAAGCAGGGAATGACTCTTCGCGAGAGCATTTTTGCTGAAGTAGCGAGTAGTGAGTAGCGGGTAGCGAGTAGATCCGAACTCGGCTGTCCGAGGTGGGAAGTAGTGGATAGGTCAGATCGGAATGCTCGCTACTCGCTACCCACTACTCGCTACTTTGGTTTCTCAGTTTTCCGTGTGGGCGATGTCGGGTTCGAAGTTCACCACGAGGCGGTAGCTCTGGCCCGGGCGCATGACCAGCGGGTGATCGCGCACGAGGTGCTGTAGGTAGTGGATCTTGCCGTAGTTCGTGCGGTAAGCCGGGTCGTTGGTGACGACTTCGGTGTCCTGCCACACGCCTTGGAAGTCATCCTTCTGCACCGTGCAACGATGGCCTTCGGCACCGAGGGAAATGGCGCTGCCGACGTGGTATTTCGAGTGAGGAGCGGCGATCGCGAGAACGTAGCGGAATTTCGTGAGCTCGACCTGCTGCTTCACCGTGTAGGTGAACTCGGCGTTGATCTTCGGGCCGGAGAAATTCCACTGCACTTTGACGGTGCCGAGGTTTTTAAGGATCTCTTCCTTGATGTTGATCAACTCAGGCTGTTCGTAGCGGAAGTAGAAGCTGTTGCGCAGACCGAGACCGGTGACGCAGTTCTTTCCGTAGAAAGCGGGCAGGGTGACCTGCTCGACGCCGCCGACGTTGAACGTGAGCTCGGGGAGCATCACGGGCACGTAAACGTTGTTGGGCCAGTCGAACACGCCGGGGCAGTGAGGGAAGGGCAGCGAGTCGCTCGTGAGGCTGGTGCCGGAGCTGATGAGCGGGATCTGCGCATGCAGGCCGCTCTCGGCGTCGCGGTAGAGGAAGAGTCCCTGCTCCTTGCGGTTGGATTTGTCGAAGATGACAAAGCGGCCGACGGCGCGGGTGGCCTCGACCGGTTTCGGGGCGCCGGTCGGGACCGGGACCTGCACAGCCTTGGAAAGGCGGGCCCATTGGCATAGGTAGCGGGCAGCGTCGAAGTTGGCCATGCGGGTCGTGTGATGACCGTAGGCGGTGCGTTCTTCATCGCGCAGATCCACGAAGCCGTGCTCCTGATCCAGGTAGGTCTGGTAGAAGAACACGAAGAGGCGGCGGAGAAGATCGAAATACTTCTGCTTCTGATCTTCGAGGATCCAGCCGTCGCGGAGGCCTTGGAGCACGAGGCTGATGCAGTGCATCTGGCCGTAGGCGCCCGCAGCGCGGCCGAAAGCCCAACCGAGACCGTCCTGACGGACGAGGTCAGGCATCATCTTGAGGTATTTCTCGGCGTAGGTGCGGAGGGTGGGGAGCTTGCGATCACGCACGCCGCTGTTGGCGTGGAGCTGCAAGGCGGAGCGGACGAACACGAAGGTCATCACGCCGTAGAGATTGAAGTTACCGCCGAGGCCCTGGGTGGAGTCGTCGAAGAAGCCGGTCGAGCTGGTCTGGTTGATACGGTCAACCATGCGCTCGATGAGGCGGGACGTCTCGTCCTTCTTGGAAAGGCCGAAGGAGTAACGCGCGACGGCCTTGGCAACGTTGAACGCCTGCCAGTGGTTGTCGTGGTCGCTGCGGTGGAGGAGCTGCTTGTCGATGCGGACCTGGGTCTCTTCGACAAGACGCTCCCAGACGGGATTGCGTTCCTTGGACGGGCCGAAGCAGAGGAGGCCGAGGGCGGCGTAGGCGAGACCGTTCTCGGTGGCCGGCTCGGTGAACATCTGGGCGGTCACGCAGCGGGCGGTGAGATCAATGAGATCGTAACCCTTGAGGGTGGTTTCGCCGGTGGCGCGATAGTATTCGCCGAGGGCGTAGGCAACGTGACCGGGTTCGTCGGCACGGGGCTCCTCACCGGGAGCGGGCAGAATGCTGCCGTCGGGTTGGATCGAATCCAAGTTATGGCCGAGAATCGATCGGGCCATGTCGAGACACTGCTCGGAAAAACTATGCATGCGTGAAGGTTTGTCTGCCAAGGTCTACCGAACGCTACCTAGCGAACGGCGAAAAGATAAGTTTGTTCAGGTTTTTAACCAGTGGAGCAAGAGGGAAGTTGGCGTATTTTCCCACTCATCGGCGCAGCTCAGCTGCGAGTGGGAATCCCTCAGCGGTAAAACAGCAGCCAAACGGCGATCACTCCGCCAATAATCAGGAGCAGGGCTGCGCTGAAAATAAGCAGGCAGCCGCGTCGGGCCGCGGCTGGGTTTTGGCGTTCGTCAGCGGCGTAGCGTTTGATGAGTTCATCGGGATCAATCGCGACGTCGGGCAATGCCGCGGGGGCGGGCGCCGTGGCGATCGATGTAGCGATTGTCGCCGCCAGGGTGGTGGCGGTTGCTTCTGGCGTGGCCTCGCGGGCGATCTCGGTTTCGATCCACGCCAAGTGCTCGCGAAGGAGCATCTGTTGGCGTTGGAGATGGCGGAGGCGTTCGCTCATATGAAGTGGGTGTTGATCGCGGCGGGCGGAGGCGGGGACGGCAAAACAAAAAAGGCGCCGGGCTCGAAAGCCACGGCGCCTGATGAAAGCGAATCTGATGTCTGCTTAGACGATGTTCACCTTGCGGTGGACCTTGTCGAACTCGACCTTGCCGTCCGTGAGGGCGAACAGGGTCCAGTCGCGGCCGATACCAACGTTCTTGCCGGCGTGCATTTTGCTGCCGCGCTGACGAACGATGATGTTACCGGCGATGACGGCCTGGCCGCCAAATTTCTTTACGCCGAGACGTTTCGAGTGGCTCTCGCGACCGTTGGAGGTCGAGCCTGCACCTTTTTTATGCGCCATGGGATGGTTTCTCCTTTAAAGTTGAGGTGAGTGATCAGGCCTTGATGGCTTCGATCTTGATGACGGACAGCTCTTGGCGGTGGCCGCGCTTCTTTTCGTGGCCCTTACGCTTTTTCTTTTTGAAGATGATGACCTTGTCGCCGCGCTTGTTCTCGAGAACCTTGGCGGTAACGGAAGCGCCAGCGAGGGTGGGGGTGCCAATCTTGAAGGCAGCGCCTTCACCAGCGGAGAGGACGTCGGTGATCTCGACGGTGGAGCCAGCTTCCGTGTTGGGGAAGCGGTTTACAATGAGAATGTCGCCTTCGGAAACAGCGAACTGCTGGCCTTGGGTTTTGATGGTCGCTTTCATAAATAAAAGGGAGAACTAAGAGGTTTTGGATGAGCTCACGCAAGTAGATATTTGGGAATTTATGCATCCCCGGATCACGGGGATTTCTCAATAGGATTTGGATAGCGGATCATCGCGGAATTCTCCTAATACCGATGCTGTGAATACCCTTACCTCTCGCGGCGCGTTCGCGCTTCTAGCCGTTGTCGTTTCATGTTCAGGTCCTTCGGTTTTTGCCCGTGTGGGCGAGACCCAGGATGTGGTCGAGCACCGCATCCTGCAGCCGAACTTGGGCAAGGCGATCCCTCGGCCCAAGGAGAGTAAGAGCCCGCGTGAGGAGAATGAGCGCCTCAAGGAGGAACAGGCGCAGCCCTTTTATAACGCGAAGAAGTTTTTCCCGACCGATACTAAGGAGGGCATGTATTGGAAGTCGGCCATCGGAAACCAACTCAGCAGTGAAAATGGCTGGAAGGTTCACGTTTTTTATGTGGCCGGCCGGTCTTCACTAGAGGCCTATCATCGCGTCGGCGATAGCCTCAATGAGTTCGAAGTGCGTGCCTTGTTGGCTGTAAATCGGGGTAGTTCGTCGTGGAAGAAGGTGTCCGGCACCACCGTTGGTGGCGACGACAAGTCCACGGATGGAGGCACTGATGGAATTGGCTACAACTATGAACTGGAGGACGGCTCGATGCGTGCGAAGCAGAAGGGCGACTGGCTGATGATTTTTTCGACCCGTCTGGATAAGTATGTGATCGAACAGCAAAAGGCCGCCAAGGAACTCAGTGATCGTGACGCTGCGCGGCTGAAAACGGAGCAACAGGGGAAGGCGCCTGAGAGCGTGCAGGGTTTCTGACGCGGGCGGCTTCGGGCGTCTCTTCAGAGAGCGCCGGAGCGTATATTTTCGCAGGCAGTAGTTGGTTTTTAGGCATGAAAAAGGCGACGGTATGAGCCGTCGCCTTTTTCGTGTTTCTCTTCGTGGCGTGAACGCAGCCGGGAAGGGGAAGGGCGGCGAGTAGTATTACTTGGCCACGGCGTCGGGTTTGGCCGACTCAAGGGTCGCGGCATTCCACAAATCAACCTGCATGTAGTAGTGTTCGCGGCGCTTGTAGTCGGCAGGGAGGATGGACCGCGACAGGAGGTTGACGGATTGTGCAGCGAGGGCGGCTTCTTTTTCTTCCTGCGCTTTCAAGGCGGCGAGGCGCGCGGCTTCGCGGGCAGCGGCTTCCTGCTTTTCCTGTTCGGCGAGGGCGAGTTTGGCGAGGGCTTCGCGGCGGGCGGCATCGGCGGCGGCGGATTCCTTGGCGCGCAACTCAGCAGCGAGGCGGGCATTGGCTTCAAGATCGCTGGCGTCCTTGGCGGCTTTGGCTTGGGCGGCGTTGGCGGCGGCAAGTTCGGCTTCGGCGGCAAGGCGGGCGGACTCGGCGGCAGCTTGCGCGGCGCGGCGGCGAGCGAGTTCGGCGGCGGCGGTCTCGGCGTCTTTACGGGCTCTTTCAGAGGCAAGGCGGGCGGCTTCGGCCTCGGCAGCGGCCTGTTCGGCCTGCCGGCGTTGGGTGTCTTCTTTGTCGGCGGCGGCAAGGCGCGCGGAGTTTTCCTGATCGAGACGCTCCTTGTAGACGCGATAGCCGATAAGGCCGAGGAGGAGTAACAGGATGAGAGTGGCTGCGATGGCTTTCTTCATAAATTGGAGGAGGGATGACCGTGATTTTCGGAACAGGTTCGGATTTTTCCCGCAATCGGGTGAATCCAGTGTCCTGTCCTAGAGGCGCGGTCGGTCTGGATTGAGCGAGACCTGAGGGTTGTTCAAGAAGAAGCCACGGCAGGGTCCGCAAGCCTGCCGGGATCAGGGCGTTTCATTTCACTGGCGGATGCTGCTTCGCAGTCGGCTGGGGTTTGATGAAAATGTAGTCCATCAGGATGCTTACTCCGAAGATGCCGGTGAGGGTGCGGACGTTGCGCATGGCGCCGACCACGCTGGAGAGCGGACTGGCGGCGCGTTCGTGGATGCGCGTGAGGAGCAGGCAGGCGAGCAGCCCCAGAGTCGGTTGCACGAGAAAGAGGCGATGGTGAACGACGAGGGATGAGCTTTCTCCGTGCAGCAGGTGTTGCAGCACTTCGCCGCCAATGATCGGCCCGATCGCGGTGACGAGGGACGTGATCGCGAGATTGGCGCTGATCGCGAGGGTCTTGGCGTGAGGAGGGATGATCTTCAGTTGGAGATTAAACAGAGCGAGCGTGAAGCCGGTGCCCACGGCGCCTCCGAACGTCCACATGCCGTAGAGCAACCAGCTGTTGGTCGGCGTGAGCACGCACCAGAGGAAATTCTGGACCTGCCAGGCGATCATGCAGAATAGCATGACGGGTTTGCTGCCAAAGCGGTCGGCGAGCGAGCCCCATGCCGGAGCGGAGGCGGCGCCGCCGATGCTTGAGAGAATGATGATCGTGCTTACGTCCTGCACGGACAGGCCCAGATCCTTATACATAAAGACCGTATAGAAGGGGCCGAAGGTGCTGGCCGCAAAACCCCAGGCAGCGCCGTAAGCGATGAGCCAAAGGAACGGCTTGGTCGCAAACAGGACGGTGGCTTGATCCCGCCAGGAAAGCTTCGTCTCGGCCCGGCCATCGACCGGGGTCTCTGCTTTGATCTGGCGCTGGAACAGGACCGATCCGATGCGCGCCACGACGACGCAGCCTAGCAGGATTTGAAACGCCCTCACCGAGCCGCTGAACTTGCCGAGCACCCAGCCGACGAGGAGTAAGAAAACGAGTTGAGCGACTTGCAGGAAACGATTGCGGCGTCCGAAATATTTGCCGCGCAGGCGGACCGGAACCCACTCTTGAACCCACGACATCCAACTCACGCCCGTGAGTGCTGTCACGCCCGCCGAAATCGCGAAAAATGTGATGAACCAGCGGCCGCTGATCTCGGGTTGGTTGACCGGCAGGAAACTCAACATGACAGCCATCGCCCCCCAGCATATGGCTTGAAGCAAAGAGGAAGCGACTGACACGGCTTTCGGCGAATACGAGCGATTCACCAACGGCATCAGAAACGCCTGCGTGAAATTTCCCCAGAACGGGAGCGATGCAATCACTCCGTAAGTTGTGGGTGGCAGGTGAAACAACTCCACCAACAGGGCCGCCATGATGAAGTTGCCCGGTTGCAGCAAATACACGATCGGCGTCGCCGCAATGCCATCATAGGTGCAATGGCGCAGGTTGTGACGAAGCGGCGAGGTGGACATGTTGCGGTGGGCGTAAGACAGCCCCACCCTGTTAAAGCCATGAGCGCTGTAATAGAAGCCAAAGTCATCCAATCGGAAAATACGGTTGCGCTGGCGAAGTGGCTTCTCGGCAAGGTGCTCGTGACGGCTGGCCCGGACGGCGTGGTGCGGCGCGCGCGTATCTGCGAAGTCGAGGCGTATCACGGCGAAGACGACAAGGCCTGCCATGCGAGCAAGGGCCGCACGCGCCGCACGGAGGTCCTCTATGCCACCGGTGGCGTGTGGTATGTTTATCTCTGTTACGGCATGCACGAACTCCTGAATATCGTGACCGGGCCGGCCGATCATCCTTCGGCGATTCTCATTCGAGGGGTAGAGGGCATTGTGGGCCCGGGCCGGCTGACGCGTGCCTTGGGCATCAATCGTCGGTTCAACGCACGCCCGGCTGAGCCCGCCACGGGCCTGTGGCTGGAGGACGATGGTTTCGTGGTGCCGCGCGGGGCAATCAACACGACTCCGCGCATCGGTGTGGACTACGCCGGTGCGGTATGGGCGGCGAAGCCGTGGCGCTTCTTCTATGCACCGACGGGTATCGTTAGGAAGACGGTGGCCGATAATCCGTGAGCACCGCGTAGGCCGTGCCGATCTTGAGCTTCACCTCGAAGCGCAGGGGCAATCGCTCTTCGTCCGACGACACCCAGACGCGCACTTCGCCGCCTTTGCGGAACATGCCTTTCGGTTTTCCGATCATGTGCGGGATAAGCAGCATTGCCCGGCGGGAGCCGTTGGGGGTTGAAATCGTTTCCTCACGCTCCGCGGTGATTTGCAGCGGATAAAACTCGTCGTCGAACAGCACGAGCACGTCCTTCGACTGACCTGCCTCCAGCCCCCAGACGCGCGTTTGAATGAGCGACGTGATCATGTCCATCGGCATGCCGTTGGGCAGGGCGACGGTGGTGGAGCGGCCGGGCTGCAAGTGGTCGGTGTAGCTGGCCTTGCGTTTATCGTAATCGAAGGAGATCGAGGCGTCGGTCTTGTCCTTGCTGGAGCGCGTGGTGGCCGATGCCTGGAGCAACCGTCCATCGCGTGGGTCGAACATGCTCACGGCATCTCCATCGAACGAATACAGCATGCGCACAAAGCCGCGCGTGCTGGTGCTCATGGTGACGCGCAGGCGCTCCTGGTCGTTGCCGGCTGCCTCGGTGTGCGCGTCGATTTTGAGTTCGCCTGCGTGTCCCAGCATGCCCCAGCCGACCCGGTAAGTCAGTCCCTCGCCCGGTCGCAGCAACGCCACCGGTTGTTCCGCTCGGGCCATGGGCCAGAGCAGAAACGATAGCAGCAGGACGCGAAGGAGATTCATCGGGAAACGGACAGAGTTGGCGGCAAGCGTGTCTGAGGGGAAAGGTTCGTCCATGTTTTTCAGGTGAGAGCCGATGGGATTGCTACGGTGGGCGGGGCAGAGGTGGCGGCCGCGAGTTTTTCGCAGGTGGCGAGCGTATCTATATCGGCCACGGTCTTGTCGGTGCGGATACGCACGATACGCGGAAAACGCAGCGAAAAGCCGCTGGCATGCCGGTCGCTGCGCTGGATGGAATCGAAGGCGACCTCCAAAACAACGTCGGGCACGACCGTGCGATAGCGGCCGTTTTCCGCGAGGGTGTGCTCGATGAAGTGCCGGGTGAGGTCAGCGATTTCGACGTCGGTAAGACCGGAATACGCTTTGCCCACGGCGAGGAGTTGTCCGCTCGCGTCGTCGCGGACGGCGAACGTGTAGTCGCTCAGGACTCCCTTGCGTTTGCCATGTCCGTATTCGACGGCGATCACAACGACGTCGAGTGTGGCGTAGGCTTTTTTCAACTTGAGCCACGCCTGTCCGCGCCGACCGGGGGTGTAGATGCTCTGTGGGTCCTTCGCGAGCAGGCCTTCATTCCCGCGTTGGCGCGAACGCAGGAACGCCGCCTCGATGTCCTCCGCTGTTTCCGCGTAGGTGACGGGAGCGAGGTGGAGTCGCGACCCGGTGTCGCCCGCGAGCAGATGTTCAAGTTCATGGCGACGCTCTCGTAGCGGAACCTTTAGCAAAGGGCGGCCGTCGAGCCAGAGCAGATCGTAGCAGGAAACGGAGACGGGAATCTCCTCGCCGAGGAAAAAATCGTGGCCGCCCGTGCGACCGAGGCGCTTTTGCAGTTCGGCAAACGCCAAGGCGCGTCCGTCGCGCCAAGCGAGCAGTTCGCCGTCGATTACGAAGTCTCCCGGAAGCCCGCGGGCGAGTTGCACGATGTCGGGGAACTGCTCGGTGATGCGGTGCAGGTCTCGCGAAAAAATCTCCACGCGTTCGCCCTGCTTGTGAAGCTGGCAGCGAATGCCGTCGTATTTCTCCTCCAACCACACCGGCGCTCCCAGCCGGGCGAGGAGCGCATCGGCGGTCGGCTCCGGGCTCGCGAGCATGAATTGCAGCGGGTGAAAGACGCGCAACGTGATGGTCGAAAGCCGGTCTTCGCGCGCGGCGCGGGACACTTCAACGAGGTCGCCGCACAAGAGGTTGGCTTCGCGGACGTCCTCGATATCGCGGCCGGCCGACGCCGCAATCGCCTCCTCAACGAGGCCTTCTTTTAAGCCGATGCGGAGATCGCCGGTGATGATCTTGATGAGGTATTTTGCGGAGGCAGGTGGAAGCGTGCGCAGGCGTTCGCGCAACAAATCCAACTTGGTGGACGGACCGCGGGTCGCGGTGAGCTTTTCAAGAAAGCGAGTGATGTCGGAGAGCGATGTGGGGGCCGCATGCGTATGCCCCGCGAGGATCGCCTCGGCGGTATCGCCGCTGTCACCGAAGCGTCCGTAGGCACGGCGGTAGTCACCTTCATTTAGACCGGTGATTTCGAGGAGCGCGCGTTTGATGAGTGCCCAGCCGAGATTGAGTGTGCGCGGGGCCGCCTGGGAAAAACATCGCCCTGTAAAATACAGGGCCGCATGAGCCGCATCGTCCGTTTCGAGCGTCGCAAGGTATTCCGAGAGCAGGCGAATTTTCTCCAGCTTTCCGGCAGTCGCCCCGATGAGCTCAGCCACAAAAGCAAATGCCGAAAAATCCGCCGTAGTAGCCGTGGCGGCGGTGCTAGTAGCCGAAGTGCATACTCGTGTTCCGGTCGGAACACGGGTATGCACGGTTGATGTCGGGTTTTTTGTAAGTGCCGTGGATGCGGAAATAGACGCCGGGATCACGAGCTCCAGTTGGTTGTCGCGTCCGATGGCCCACGCTTCGACACCTCGTTCGCGGAGTGTGCGTGCAAAGTCTTCGGCGAAGCCGTGCAACGTGAGCACCTTTTGGGGATTAACGCATTCGACGAAGCGCAACAGGTCGGTGAAGTCGGCGTGGTCGGACAAGGGGAAGACCTCGTCGCATTGGTAGCGAAACCGTGCCCCGGGATCCATCGCCCATCCGGTGATCATCGCCGTGCGCGGTCGCGGGATGGATTTGAGAAACGTCGAGCCGGGCGGATGCGGGGGAGCGATGACGACCTGGCCGGCCACTTCGGCGGCGCTGAATTCACGGTGCGCGGGAAACGTGAAGCCGCATTCCTCGTAAACGCGGGTGAGCCGCGCTGCTTGACGGTGAAGCATCACGGGCAAGTTCGCACCGACGAGGCTGCTCAGGAGTTCCTGGCTCTTGCCCAAGCTGTAGCCGAACAACACGGGCGTCTCGCCATCATCCAGCGTGCGGCGGCAGAAGTGAATAATTGCACGCTGCACGTCGTCCGTTGGCGGGAGCACATAGTGAGGACGGCCATACGTCGTCTCCATGATGAGCAGGTCGGCGCGAAGCGTTGCGCAAGGCTCGGCGGATCGGCCCGGGCGCAGTTTGAAGTCACCGGTGTAAAGCAGCCGGCCACGCGTCTCGTGCTCCAATAAGATCTGGGCCGATCCGAAGATATGGCCTGCGGGGTGAAGCGTGACCGTGGTGTCGGTTGTTAATTGCTCCGTTTGCCCGAAGGGCAGCACGTGCTCGCGGCGGACGCCGGGCAGGCGAGCGCGCATCAACTTTGAGGTTCCCTCGGAGCAGATGATTTCCTCATGCGCGGCAACATGGTCAAAGTGCGCGTGTGAAACGAACGAGCGTTCGACGGGCGTGTGCGCGTCGAGCCACCAACCGGTCTGCGGCAGCCATAAACCGTCCCGAAATTCAACCTCCCAAGCCATGCGTGCGACAAGGTTGTCGGGTCGGGCTCCGGCTCAAGCGTGAGCGTGCAAAACTCCTAAAACCCTCAGCTCCTGAGTTACCGCAGCAGTCCGAGTGCACCGAGAGCGAGCATCGCTAGCAGCAAGACCAACACGGCGATCCAATACCACGGAAGGCGCCCGTCGCGTTTCGCACGCTCATGGGCCGGCGTCTCGTCGTCGTCGGACGTGGATTCATCCGGCAAGTCGAGGCCGTCGTAGATAGACGTCTCGCGCCAACCGGTGCGTTCATCGGCGCCGCATTCGGGGCACGCGCGGGCATTGCGAGGGATGGCGGCCCCGCAGTTGGCGCATTCGTCAGGCGGAGTCGGACGGGTCATGAGACACGGCGGGCTGCACACGCGCAGCCTCATCGACGGGGTTGAAATACTTGCGCTTGGCCAAGCGCCAGGCTGTCACAAAAAACGCCGAGAGCGGAATCGCGAGGACCATGCCGAGGATGCCATCGAGCGCGGTGCCCCAGAAGAAGATGGAGACGATGATAGCCACCGGGTGCAGGCCGGTGCGGTCACTCATGATCTTGGGCGTAAGGAACCATCCCTCGACCTGTTGAACGACGACGAACACCACCAGCACAAGTCCCACGAGGGGCATGCCACCCTCGGGTTGCAGCAACGCCAAGGGGAGGGCGACGCTCAGGCCGATGATCGTGCCGAGATACGGCACGATGTTCAGGATGCCAAGCATCAGGCCGATGAAGAGTCCGAACTTGAGTCCGACCACGGTGAAGCCGATCGCGAGCATCGCTCCCATCAGGAGACCGATCAGCAATTGCCCGCGGAAAAAGGAGACGACGATCGAGATGAATTGGCTGACGAGAAAAACAACATCGTCTCGCAGCTCCGATTTCAGGAAGGGGAGCTGTTTTTCCAAGTTGCGCGTCGGCTCGCGACTGGAGAGCAGGAAGAAGAAGAGATAAATCGGGACGACCGCCAGATGGGTGATGAAGCCAAAGGTGCCGATCACGCCCATGCCGGCGGATTTGAGCGTGGGCAGCGCATGGGAGCTAAGCTGTTGAGCTTCGTCGACCATGTTGTTGACCGCGCGTCGCACGTTTTCGTTTTCGAGCTGCTTGTGGGCGAGTTCGATCCATTGCGGATAGTGTTGCTGCACGTAGGCCAGCGCGTTCTTCCAGAAATCGGGAAGGTATCCGATCAACGCTAGGAGCTGCTCGACCAACGGCGGAATGATCAGCATGAGACCGCCGGCCACCACGAGCACGAAGATGGCGTAAAGCAGGATGACTGAGCTCACGCGGCGCAGCTTTAACTTCTGTTCAAACAGCTCCACCACGGGACGCATGATCAACGCCATGATGCCCGCCACCGCCAACGGCCAAAGCACGCTGGAAAAATAAGCGATCAACTGCCCGAGCTTATCGACGCAATAAACCAACACGGCGATTGAACCGACCAACGCCAGCAGACTGAGGGCAAAACCTACCAGCTTCCGCTGGCTGGCGGTCAACAGACGCGGCTCTTGAATTTCGGACATGGCGCTCAGAACAAGCACCCGCGCCCCGCGACGCCAGCCGAAAGGTCGGACCGCGCCGCCGTCTTGCTTGCGTTCACCTTGAATTGATTACGGTGTCGATTGGTTACATGCAGGCCGCGACCCACATTCACATTAAAGGTGCCCGTGAGCACAACTTGAAGAACCTCGAGCTGCGCATTCCTCGCGGAAAACTCGTGGTCGTCACCGGCCCGTCGGGCTCAGGTAAATCGTCGCTGGCCTTCGACACCATCTACGCCGAGGGCTACCGGAAATACATGGAGTCGCTCTCCACGCAGGCCCGCCAGGTCCTGGAGCAACTCAAGCGGCCTGACGTCGATTTTATCCACGGACTGTCGCCGGTTCTCGCCATCGAGCAACGCACCGGCGGCGGCTCTCCGCGCAGCACCATCGCCACGGTCACCGAGATCGCCGACTACGCACGCCTCCTCTGGGCGCTCCACGGCGAGCAACGTTGTCCCAAGGACGGTGGCCGGGTCGTGCAACGTTCGCTCGATGACAACGTCGCCCGCGTGCTCCGTGAAGTGCCCGGCGAACGCATCATGATCCTCGCGCCCACGCTCAAGGCCAAGCCCTCCGTGCTTCGTGATGAGTTACCTCGCATTCGCCAGCGCGGCTTTCAACGCGTCCGGCTCGATGGTGAGATCAAAAATCTCGATGATGCCAAACTCCTGCCGACCGCCGCCGGCGCGACCGAAATCCAGGTTGACCTGGTGATCGACCGCCTCCTCGCCGTGGCCGACCAACGCAGCCGACTGGCGGACTCGCTGGAGCTGGCGTTTCGCGAGGGCAAGGATCGTGCACTCGTTCTCGCGCAGAAATCCGCCGATGCGCCGTGGCGTGAGCTGAGCCTGAGTCAGTCGCTCGCATGCGAGGTGTGCGGCGATGTGTTTGAAAAACTCACGCCCCGCCATTTTTCGTTTAACCACACTGAAGGCGCGTGCGGCACCTGCGGCGGCTTGGGCCGGAAGCTACGTTTCATCCCCGAGCTGGTCATCCCCGATCCGGAGAAATCCGTGCGCGAAGGCGCGGTCAAACCGTGGCGCATCGGCGGAAAAAATCTCATCATTAAACACAACGCGCAGTTGAAGCAGCTCGCGGAGCAGCTGCCGTTTGACGCCGACATTCCATGGAAGGATCTGCCGGAGAAAACCCGCAACCTGCTGCTCAACGGGGCGGGGGAGCGGCTGTTTTCGTTTAAGCTGAAACGCATGCGCGAGCCCAAGGCCATGCCGTTCGCCGGCATCATCGGCGACTTGGAGGAGAGTTTTCGCGAGACCGACAGCGATGGTTTTCGTGCGCGCCTGACCACGTTCATGATCAGCGGCGATTGCCCCGAGTGTCATGGCTCGCGGCTTAACGCTCGTAGTAGCGCCGTGACGATTACGGTCGGAAGTGGCGCGGGCGTCCCGCCCGTGTCTGGAAAAACTACCGAAAAAACTGAAACCGTCGGCACCACGGGCAAGATGCCCGTGCCACTCAATCTCCCCGCATTCTTCGCGCTCGACGTGGGTGACGCTCACGCGTTTGCGACCGCGCTCGTGACCGCTCTCGCCGGCAACGAGGCGCTTCGCGAGATCGTCACAGGCATCGAGCAGCGTCTACGTTTCCTTCTCGAAACCGGACTCGGTTACCTGACGCTGAATCGTGATTACGACACGCTTTCCGGAGGCGAAGCCCAGCGTGTGCGCCTCGCCACCCAGCTCGGCATGGGGCTGATGGGCGTCATCTACGTGCTCGACGAACCGAGCATCGGCCTGCACCCGCACGACAACCAGAAGCTCCTCGAAACGCTCCAAGAGTTGCGCGACCGCGGCAACACGGTGCTCGTGGTGGAGCACGACGAGGACACGATGCGCATCGCCGATGAGATTATCGAACTCGGTCCCGAGGCGGGCACGCAGGGCGGGAGCGTTTTGTTTCAAGGAACGCCGTCCGCCTTGATGGCGATGCCCGCGAAAGAGTCGCGCACCGGTCCGTATCTCGCTCGCAAACTCCGCGTCGGCAAAGACGCGGCCACGAAGAAGTCCGATGGTCACTTCCTCACGGTGCGCGAGGCCCGCGCCAACAATCTCCGCGACGTGGATGCGCGTTTCCCGGTTGGCTTGCTCACCGTGGTCACCGGCGTTTCCGGCTCGGGCAAGAGCACGTTGGTGAACGACGTCCTCGCCGCCGCAGCCGCGCGCAAGCTCAACGGCGCCACGCGCGTCACGCCCGGGTTGCATCGCCACATCGAGAACCTCGATCACTTCGAAAAACTCGTGCAGGTGGACCAGTCGCCGATCGGACGTTCACCCCGTTCCAATCCTGCGACCTACGTGGGCCTGCTGGACCTGTTGCGCGATTTGTTCGCTCAGGTGCCGCTGGCCAAAGTGCGCGGCTACAAAGCCAGCCGGTTTTCCTTCAATGTGCGCGGCGGACGTTGCGAACGTTGCCAAGGTGACGGCGTCATCAAGCTGGACATGCAGTTCATGGCCGACGCCTACGCGCCGTGCCCGAGCTGTGGCGGACGCCGTTTCAACCGCGAGACGCTGGAGATTTTGTTTCACGGCAAATCCATCGCCGACGTCCTCGATATGACCGTGCGCGACGCGATGATGCTCTTCCGCAACATCCCGCGAGTGATGGACAAGTTGGAGACGCTCAACGCCGTCGGACTCGGTTATCTTACGCTCGGCCAGTCGGCGACCACGCTGTCCGGTGGCGAAGCGCAGCGGTTAAAACTTTCGCTGGAGCTTAGCAAACGCCAGCAAGGCGGCACGCTCTACATCCTCGACGAGCCGACGACCGGGCTGCACTGGGTGGACATCCAGCACCTGATGGACCTGCTCTTTAAGCTCCGCGACCATGGCAACACGCTCATCGTGATCGAGCACAACCTGGACGTGATCGCGCTGGCCGACTGGATCATCGACCTCGGCCCCGGCGGAGGCAGCGCGGGTGGGGAAGTGGTGTGCGCGGGACCGGTGTCCGCCATCGAAGCCGAACCGCGCAGCTTGACCGGTGCCGCGTTGAAACGCTGGCGCACGGGTTAACCGCCTCTGTGCGATGGCTCGAACTGTAGGAGCCTGCTTGCAGGCGATGAGAGATAATCGACCGCGCTAATCTACCGAAATCGCCTGCAAGCAGGCTCCTACATTTTCGGAGGCTCTCCTGGTCACCCTTGAGTGGCGGCCGCTCGGGCCTTCCGTCTCCGGCGCCACAGCAGGAGCACGGTGATGCTGACCACGACGATAGCGATGCCGGCCCAGAGCGCGTATCCTTGGGAGCGCGAAAGCGTGCGGTTGAACTGTTCGATGTCGTCTTGGAACTTGCCCCACAGCCAGTGACCCAGCCACACGAACACCGGCACGCTGATCAACGCGGCCATGCCGTCGAAAAAGAGAAACTTGAGAAACGGCACCTTCATCGAGCCGGCGGTGAAGAAAATCGGCGCGCGCAGTCCCGGCAAATACCGCCCGATGAACAGACCCATCGGGCCGTTACGCTCGAAGAAGTCCACGACCTTGGCCTGCTTTTGAGGGGAAAGGATGCGTTGAAACCAGCGCGACGTGAGCACCCAGCCGCCCACATGCCGGCCGGCAAAAAACGTGATCGTGTCACCACCGAGCACACCCAGATACATCAACGCGCTCACTTCGATCCATGAGTGACCCTGGCTTTGGCCAAGCGCACCGGCGACGATTAACAGGATGTCCTCCGGGATCGGCACGCCGAGTCCGCAAACTAATAGCACAAAAAATGGCCCCCACAGGGAAAGCGGGGAGTCTTGGAAATAGTTGAGTAGCGTCTCAAACATTTAGGGGAGGGGTCGATCAAACATCGGGAGGCTAGGTTGCCAAGGGTTTAATCGGCCACTTCACGCCGGCCGCCGGCTCCCTGAGAATTAAAGTTGAAACTTCCGCCGTTTCCCGTGTGTTGAGCGCAACATTTGTTTAGGCGAACCCGAGGCGTCGGGCTGAGACCGGGGCACGATCCGTCCCCAAAGCCTTCGAACCTGATGCGGTTAGCACCGCCGAAGGGAAAACGGGATTCGCTGCCCTCGCGGGCGATGGATTCGGGACTCCTGATGGCGTTGGTGGCCGCGGCCCTCTTCACGACCCACTCATCATGTCCACCTCCGCCACCAAGACCGAAGCCGCCGACTCGTCGGCCAACCGCCGTGAATTCCCCGCGTCCACTCGCGTGTATGTCACCGGCAGCCGCCCCGACCTCCGCGTGCCCATGCGCGAGATCGCCCTCTCGCCCACGAAACTCCCCAATGGCACCGAGGTCCCCAACGAGCCCGTGCGCGTTTACGACACCTCCGGCGCGTGGGGCGACTCCGCTTTCCACGGTGACTCTTCGCAGGGCCTCCCGCAGATCCGCCTCCCGTGGATTCTGGAGCGCGATGACGTCGAGCAGGTAGAAGGCCGCGAGATCAAGCCCATCGATGATGGTTATCTCTCCGAATCCCACCGCGCCCAAGCCGAGGTCGAGGGCCGTCGCAACCCGATCAAGTTCTTCGACCGCAGCCAGAACAAGGTCCTCCGCGCCAAGCCCGGCAAGATTGTCACGCAGCTCCAATACGCCCGCACCGGCATCGTCACGCCCGAGATGGAATACATCGCCATCCGTGAAAACATGAAGCTCCAGCGTTCGCGCGAACTGCTCGAAATGACCGAGCAAGGCCCGCGCAACTCGCTGTGGCGTCAGCACGGTGGTCAGTCCTTCGGCGCCGCGATTCCCAAGGAAATCACCCCTGAGTTCGTTCGTTCCGAGATCGCCCGTGGTCGCGCCATCATCCCCGCGAACATCAACCACCCCGAGCTCGAGCCCATGATCATCGGCCGCAACTTCCTCGTTAAAATCAACACCAACATCGGTAACTCCGCCGTTGCTTCGTCCATCGACGAAGAGGTCGAGAAGATGCGCTGGTCCGTCAAATGGGGTGGCGACACGCTGATGGATCTCTCCACCGGCAAGAACATCCACCAGACCCGCGAGTGGATTCTCCGCAACTGCCCCGTGCCCGTCGGCACCGTTCCGATTTACCAGGCACTGGAAAAAGTCGGCGGACGTCCCGAGGCGCTCACGTGGGAAATTTTCCGCGATACGCTCATCGAGCAGGCCGAGCAAGGCGTTGACTACTTCACGATCCACGCCGGCGTGCTGTTGCGCTACATCCCGCTCACCGCGCGCCGCATGACCGGCATCGTTTCCCGTGGTGGCTCGATCATGGCCAAATGGTGTCTCTCGCACCACAAGGAGAACTTCCTCTACACGCACTGGGACGACATCTGCGACATCATGGCCGCCTATGACGTGTCGTTCTCCATCGGTGACGGCCTGCGCCCCGGCGCCATCGCCGATGCCAATGACGAAGCCCAGTTCGGCGAACTCAAAACCCAAGGTGAACTCACCAAGCGCGCCTGGGCTCGCGGCGTGCAGGTCATGAACGAAGGCCCCGGCCACGTTCCCATGCACATGATCGCCGAAAACATGGAGAAGCAGCTGGAGTGGTGCGACGAAGCCCCCTTCTACACGCTCGGGCCGCTCACGACCGACGTTGCCCCCGGTTACGACCACATCACCAGCGGCATCGGCGCCGCCATCATTGGTTGGCACGGTTGCGCGATGCTCTGCTACGTGACGCCCAAAGAGCACCTCGGCCTTCCCAACCGCGACGACGTGCGCACCGGCGTGATCACCTACAAGATCGCCGCCCACGCCGCCGACCTCGCCAAAGGACATCCCGCTTCGCAATACCGCGACAACGCACTGTCGAAGGCGCGCTTCGAGTTCCGTTGGGAAGACCAGTTCAACCTCTCGCTCGATCCGGACCGCGCTCGTGAATACCACGACGAAACACTCCCGCAGGAAGGCGCTAAGACATCGCATTTCTGCTCCATGTGCGGCCCGCAATTCTGCTCGATGCGCATCACGGATGACATCCGCCGTTACGCCGACGAACACGGGCTAAACTCCGTGGAAGCCATTGAAGCCGGCATGAAGGAAAAGTCCGACGAGTTCTCCGCCAAAGGCGGCGAGATCTACCTCGAAGAAAAGAAGTAACCCGTAGCTATGAGCGTGAGCGCGTGGACGCACCACCACTCGCTCACGCTCGCGGCCACAAATCCCATGACCGTTCACGTAAACGATCAGCCCCGCTCCGTCGCCGACGGCGCCAAGCTCGCAGACTTGCTCTGCGAACTCGGTCTGGCCGAGCGCAAAGGCGTGGCCATCGCGATCAACGACGAGGTGGTCCCGCGCTCAGCGTGGCCGACGCGCCCGCTTGTCGACGGCGAACGCGTTCTCGTGATTCAAGCAACTCAAGGCGGCTAACGCAGTGAAGCTAATCGTCATCTCCCCCGAGTCCGAAGACACCCGCGAGCACGCCATGCTCGTGCAGCTCTTCGCCGCGGGCCTGACGAGTTATCACCTGCGGAAGCCAAACTGGAGCCGCGACGACCTCGTCGCGTGGCTACGCGTGCTTCCGGTCGAGTTTCACGCGCGCATCGTGCTGCACACGCACCACGACCTCGCGGCGGAATTCGGCGTCGGCGGATTGCATCACCGTGGCACAGACATTCCTGTCTGTGCTCCGTCGAACCGCACAGGCAGGAATGCCTGTGCCACTTTCTCCAGTCGTGCCGTTCACGACCTGCCCGAGCTGCGAGCTTCAGTAGCTAGCTATGACCGGCTGCTCGTGAGCCCGATCTTCCCATCGTTCTCAAAGCCCGGTCACGCTCCCGACAGTCGTCTCGATGCTGCCGAGCTCAAGACCGTCCTCGCACTCCCGCGTCGCGCCGAAGTGATCGCACTGGGAGGCATCGACGCTTCGCGTATTCCGATCTGCCGCGAACTCGGCTTCGACGGCGTGGCGGTGCTCGGCGCCGTATGGCAGGCGGCTGATCCCGTCGCCGCTTTTTCCACGCTACAGAGATCTTGTGGGAGCGAGCTTGCTCGC
>CBRAFO010000033.1:0-34220 GCA_967755175.1 uncultured Opitutaceae bacterium
CCAAGTTCGCGAAGCGCCTCACGGATCGCAAAATCGAGCTCGAGTTCACCGAGGAGGCCAAAACGTTGCTCATCGACAAGGGCTACGACGAGAAATACGGCGCACGTCCGTTGCGCCGGGCTGTTGAGCACTATCTTGAGGACCCGCTGGCCGAAGCCATTTTGCGTGGCGACGTGAAGGACGGCGAGACCGTGCTCGTAGTTCGCAACGGTGAGAAGCTTGAGTTCCAGCAGAAGAACCCGAGCCAGCCATCACCGGATACGAACGTCGCATCCTGATCGGTGCTCTTGTAAGTCTTATCACGTCCCGCCGACCGGAAGGTCTGCGGGACGTTTTTTTTGCTCGTTGCAGGCCGGTCGGTGTTCACACGCTTCTGCATGCCTCGCTTTCTTCCGCGTCTTGGATGGTGCCTCGGTTTGCTCGTGCTCGTGGCGCAGCAAGCGAACGCCGATCCGGCGGCGCTGATGCCAGACGATTGGTTCACTCGTCTGCCCACGGCGGATCGAATCAAAGTGGTGCAGGCTGCCGCGGCATCCGATGGCTGGGATCCGGTCGCGCGACGGCTGTTTGCTGGATCGATTCGTGGTTATGAATCGCATCAGGAAGAGGCGGCATCGGCGTGGTATCTAGTTGGACGCTGGTGCGATCTTTTGGGGAAATCGCAGGCGAAAGCGGGCCGGGGATGGCTTGAGACGATGAGCAAAGCCGGCGGACTTCATTCGAACATTGATCAGGCCTCGATCTTTGCACTGCCGGATAGGCCGATCGCTCAGTTGCTGACGGACGAAACGATCACTTGGCTGCTGGGTGACCGGGCGTTTTCGGAAACGTTTTTTAGCTTAGTTTCGCCTTACGACTGTCTGCCCCGGGCGATCGCGATTTTGCAGGCGCTGCGTGAGTCTGATGCGCGTCGCTTTGCGGCCTACACGCAACTCGCGCTGGCGATTGCGTTGGTTTACGATGTGCCGCCGCCTCCGCAGTGGCCTCATTGGCAGGTGTCTGCCGAGGCGCTTCCTCGCCGGTTACCGTCACCGAAGGATGCATTCAAATTCCTGGCGGATGCGGATCAGTCAGGGGCGACTTTGCACAAGCTAGGATCGCTACCCGCGTCCGAACTGAAGTTCGCGGTCGATATTTCCGCTGCGTTTCCCGAGTTGGTATGGGCGCAACATTCTGTGAAGTTCTCCTTGGTAGATCTGAAAAAAAGCTACGAAGCGGTGCGCTATCGGTCGGACCGAATCGAGGCGCAGCAATACATATGGCCCGAGACGAGTTATGACCTTCCGCGAATTTACAAAGAAGGCGGTATTTGCGTGGACCAGGCTTACTTCGCCACGCAGGCGGGGAAGGCGAGGGGAGTGCCCACATTGCTGTTTTCGGGATCGGGGCGTGATGGACGGCACGCGTGGTTTGGATACCTCGGGCCGGCTCAGAAATGGGTGCTCGATGGCGGCCGCTACGAAGAGCAGCGTTACGTGACGGGTGTCGCCTGCGATCCGCAGACTTGGTCGCTGCTGTCGGACCATGAGTTGAGCTTTATCAGCGAAGGCTTTCGCCGATTGCTCCCTTACCGTCAGTCACGGCAGCACCAAATGTTTGCGGAGCTGTATTTGCGCTTAGGGCAAAAAGCCGCAGCAGCGACAGCGGCGCGCAAGGCGGTCAACTACGAGCGGCGCAACATCGAGGCATGGGAGCTCTTGCTGGCGGCCAATGCCGACGCTCCGGCGCGAGGGCGTGAGACGTTGTTGCGCGAAGCTGCGCAGGCGATGCAGCGCTATCCGGATTTGAACGGGCAGTTTGTTCATGCGCTTGCGGCGAGCCTCCGCGAGCGAGGCGAGGTGAGTTCAGCGGAGTTTGAGGAGCGCTCTTTGGTGCGCCGCGGGCAAGCCGGTGGGCGCAGCGATATGGGCGTCGATCAAGCGGTCGCCCTGATGGCAGGGGCGGCGCCGGCTGATCAAGGGCATGTTTACAAGCAGATGTTGCAGCAATACGGACGCGGAGGAGGCGTTGATTTCTATGATCGGGTCACACGGCCGTTGGTCACGCAGATGATCGCCGAAAAACGACGCGGCGAGGCGTTGAAGGTGATTTCGCAAACTCGTGCCGTGCTAACCCCCGAAATTGATAGCCAGCTCGACCGAGAAATGACCGAACTCGCCAACCAAGCGAAATAATCGCCAATACGTGCAGCCCTACGTTTCGGTTCCGAGTCGGGAATCCGTTACCGCGACCGACAGAAAGGCGGCGAGGGCGGGGTCTGGGTTCGAGGCGACTTTCCATCCGATAACCAGGCGGCTTTCCGGGCCGGGTCCTTCCAGTGGACGAAAGACCACCTCGGGCGGCAGTTGTTTGGCTTCGGACGGACACATGAACGTCGCGCCTATGCCTGCTCGCACGAAGCCCACGCCGTTGGCGCGTGGCCAGACTTCCTCGGCAATGTGCGGTGCAACTCCGGCTCGCGCAAAAGCGGCAAGGATTCGGTCGTAGAAGCCGGGATTGTAAGCGCGCGGGAAAAGCACGAACGGCGTGGCTGCGAGATCGCGAAGTTGCAGGCTCGGCTTCGACGCCAACGCGTGGTCGGACGGCAGTAGCACGCCGTTTTTTTCACGGAGCAGGAGTTTGGTTTTCAGGCCCGGGGTGGCGATCGCCTCAGGATGGAAAAAACCGCACGCCAACTCGCCGCTTTGCAGGGCGATCAGTTGTGCGGACGTGGGGGATTCGTTCAATTCAAGCCGTATGCCGGGGAATTTTTTATGAAACTCGCGCAAGATTGCCGGCAGGACCGTGGCCATTGCCAAGCCCGTGAAGCTCGCCTTGATGTGGCCGCTTCCGCCTTCTGCCAGCGCCTGTAATTCAGTGGGCACCTTGGCCAGTGTGCGCAAGACCGGCTCCACTCGCTCGGCCAACGCGCGCCCGGCCGCCGTGAGTTCTACCTTTCGTCGCGAGCGAACGAAAAGGGGCGTTCCCAGCGCGGTTTCGAGCTGTGCAATTTGCCTGCTAAGCGCCGGTTGAGCAATCGCTAGCGTCTCGGCTGCTTTTCGGAAGTGTAGTTGGCGGGCGACTTCGCGGAAGTAAACCAAGTGCCGCAGCTCATAATTAAACTGATACTCACGAGGCATCACTGGTGACTGAACAAGTATTTCCCAGGTATGCAAGAATCTGGTAGTATGATCATCTTGTTGACTGCGGGAGTTCGCTCCCAAAAACATCGACCTAATTACCATGCCCAAATCGCTCTTCCAAAAAGTCTGGGACGCACACTCCGTCCGTAAGCTGGCCAACGGCCAGACTCAATTGCTCATCGGCACCCACCTCATCCACGAGGTGACCTCACCCCAAGCCTTCGGCATGTTGCGCGATCTCGGCCTGAAGGTCGCGTTCCCGCACCGCACCTTTGCGACGGTCGACCACATCGTGCCGACCGACCAGTTCGTCGAGCCCTACGCCGATCCCCTCGCTCAAGCCATGATGGACGAGCTGCGCAAAAACTGCGCCGACTACGGCGTCACCTTTTTTGACCGCGCTTCCGGCAAGCAAGGCATCGTGCACATCGTCGGCCCCGAGCAAGGCATCACCCAGCCCGGCACGACGATCGCTTGCGGCGACTCCCATACCTCCACGCACGGCGCGTTCGGTGCGATCGCGTTCGGCATCGGCACGAGCCAGGTGCGCGACGTGCTCGCCACGCAGACCATGGCCCTCGGCGCCCTCAAGGTTCGCCGTATCGAGGTCAATGGTAAGCTGCGGGCCGGCGTTTATGCGAAGGACGTTATCCTTCACATCATCCGCATGCTCGGCGTGAACGGCGGCACGGGCTTCGCCTACGAATACGCGGGTTCCACCTTCGACGCCTTCACCATGGAAGAGCGTATGACCGTGTGTAACATGTCCATCGAGGGCGGCGCACGTGTGGGCTACGTCAATCCCGACGAGACTACCTTCGCCTACCTGAAGGGCCGTCCCTACTCGCCGACGGGCGCGGCATGGGATGCAGCTGTCGAGAGCTGGAAGTCCTACGCTTCCGATCCCGGCGCCTCCTATGACGATGTTGTTAAAATCGACGCCGCCGAAATCGCGCCGACCGTCACGTGGGGCATCAATCCCGCGCAGGCGATCTCCATCATCGAGAACATCCCCAGCCCGGACACCGCGACCTCCGCCGACGACAAGGCCGGTATCATCGAGGCGCTCGAATACATGAAGCTGCCCGCCGGTGCGCCCATCAAGGGCACCAAGATCAGTGTCGCGTTCCTCGGATCGTGCACCAACGGACGTCTCTCCGACTTCCAAGAGGTCGCCAAATACATCAAGGGTCGCAAGGTTGCTCCCGGCATCAAAGCCATCGCCGTCCCCGGTTCGCAGATCGTCGGTCTCCAATGCGAGAAACTGGGTCTCGACAAGATTCTGGTCGAAGCCGGCTTCGAGTGGCGCGCCGCCGGTTGCTCCATGTGCTTGGCGATGAATCCCGACAAGCTCATCGGTGACCAGCTCTGCGCCTCGTCCTCGAACCGCAACTTCAAGGGCCGCCAAGGCTCCACCACCGGTCGCACGGTGCTGATGAGCCCGGTCATGGTCGCCGCCGCTGCCGTCACCGGTCAGATCTCCGACGCCCGCGAAGTCTTCGCCGTCGCGAACAACTAAGAACCAAAGTAGCGAGTAGTGAGTAGCGGGTAGCGAGCATCAAGCTCGCGCCGCTTCCGAAGCTACTCGCCACCCACTACCCGCTACTCACTCCTTTAAATAAAATGGCCCTCGCAAAAATCACTTCCGTCTCCGGTCGCGCCGTCAATGTGCCCGGCAACGACATCGACACCGACCGCATCATTCCGGCGCGCTTCATGAAGTGCGTCACCTTTGATGGTCTCGGTGAATTTCTCTTCTTCGACGTCCGCAAGGACACGACCACCGGTGCTAACACCAACCATCCGTTGAACGATCCGCGTTTCACGGGCGCTACCATTCTCCTCTCCGGTGCCAACTTCGGCTGCGGTTCCTCCCGTGAGCACGCGCCGCAGGCCATCGCCAAATATGGCTTCAAGGCCATCATTGCCGAAAACTTCGCTGAGATCTTCTTCGGCAACAGCACCACGCTCGGCATGCCCTGCGTGACTGCCGCCCGCGAAGACATCGCCAAGATCGCCGCTGCCGTCGAAGCCAACCCGCAGACCGAGGTCACTATCGATCTCGAAAAGCTCGAGGCCCGCTTTGCTGGCCAGTCCATCAAGATCGCTCAGCGCGAGTCCGCTCGCGACGCGCTCGTCAACGGCCGTTGGGATGCCATCGGCGAGCTGATCGACGGCAAAGCCGCCGTGCAGGCCACTGCCGCCAAGCTGCCGTATATGGCTGCCTAAATTAAAGCAGACGCGGCGGCCTGCCTCGTTTCCGACATCCACTCGGAACCGCGACACGATGCTTCGTCTACTTTGATCGGGCAGACTCTTGCGCCCATTCAACCGGCAGGTCTTCTTAGGCCTGCCGGTTTTTTTGCGACTTGCATCCGCAGGTCGTGTCGTAACCGCATTCCACTCTAATGCTTCTCGCAACCATCGACATCTTTAAGGGAGCCGATCTCCTCATTTATCCGCTCACGGTGTGCTCAATCGCGCTCGTCTTTATCCTGGTCGAGCGCAGCTACGCGTTACGCCGCTCCGCTATCCTGCCGGACGACTTGGTGGACGCGGTGGTGGCGGCACGGCCGATCAGCGGTGGACAACATTCCGTGCTTTCACGGGTGGTTGCCTTTGCCGAGCAGCACCCGAATGACCCTGATGCGGTGAAGGCCTTCGCCCGGCTGGAGCTCGTGCGCATGGAGCGCGGCATCCCGTATCTCGACATCATCTATGCCGGCGCTCCACTGATTGGCCTCACGGGCACGGTGTGGTCGCTCATCCGTGTGTTCTCCAGCATCTCGGGCGAAAGCGGTATGCCCGATCCGGCTAAGTTCACCAGCGGCGTTTCCCTCGCGCTTTCCGCCACGGTGCTTGGCCTACTCATCGCGGTGCCCGCACTCGTGGGCGGTGGCATTCTTCAGCGCCGCTTGGAAAAATACGCCGCGCAGCTGGACGTGCTCTTGGAGCGGATACTTGCCCGCAGCTCGGCTAAATAACGACCATGAGCGGACTCTACCAACGCCGTCGCAAGCGGCCTGAGCTCAACCTCGTGCCCTTGATCGACGTGCTCGTGATGCTCGTATTCTTCGCCTTTGTGACGATGCAGTTTCGCTCTTCGGCGACACTCAACATCACGCTCCCCAAGGTCGAGACGGCCGGTAAAAACGAATTCAAGGGAACGGTCACCATCGGCATTGCTGCGGATGGCGTGCTCTCGTTCAACGGCAAGGCCGCGAGCGAGGCGCAGCTGACCGACTTGCTCCATCAGGTGCGCGATCTCGACAAGGACACTCCGGTGCTGATTCGCGCCGACGAAACGACTCCGTTGAAGACGCTGACCTTTGTGATGGATACCTGCCGCAAGACCGGGCTGAACCGGTTTAGCCTGCAGAGCCGGTGAGCTTGCGGTTTTTTTGCCAGACGAGAAAGCCTTTCACGGCTTCGAAGGCGATCGGTAGGACGGAAAGGACGACGATCGCCACGACGACGAGGCCGAATTTTTCTCGCACGATAGGCAGGTTGCCGAAGAAGCAGCCGAGATAAACCAGCCCGTAGATCCACAGAAAGCCGCCGACGATATTGAAGGCGAAGAAGCGACGGTAAGTCATCGAGCTGACGCCCGCGATAAAGGGAATGAAGGTGCGCACGATCGGAACAAAGCGTGCGAGGATGATCGCACGACCGCCGTAGCGCTCAAAGAAGGCATGGGCGCGCTCAAGGTGCTTTTTGCGAAGCCAGATCGAGTCTTCACGACGGAAAACGGCCGGACCGATTTTGTTGCCGATCCAGTAGTTCAGGCTGTCACCGATCACGGCGGCGACCCAGAGCAGCAACGCGAGCACGTGGACGTTGAGTCCCGACGCGGGAAGGGCGGCAAGGGCGCCGGCGGCAAAGAGCAACGAATCGCCGGGCAACAGCGGCATCACCACCAAGCCCGTTTCCGCGAAGATGATCACGAACAACACGGCATAGGTCCACACGCCGTAATCGCGAATGATGTCCGCGAGGTGGACGTCGATGTGCAGGATGAAGTCGAGGAGCTTTTTGACGAGGTCGATCATGGATCGGAAGGAGCAGGCGTTAAAATGGGCTGGAGCCCGAGCACAAAAAAGCAGGCAGTCTTTTGAACTGCCTGCTTTCAGTAAAATCTGAGCGAAAGATCAGACGTCGGGCTTGGTCTTGCGGAGGCCGGAGACGCGCTCGCCCTCTTTCCACTGGCCGCGCTTCTTGAGGATCGCGACGCGTTCGAAACGCTTCAGGACGTTACGCTTGATGACGATGCCGGAGGCGCCTTGGAGACTTTTGTGCTGTGACATGGTATTGAAAATTGATGATTTCGACTCGTTAAAGGGTCAGGTTGCTAGAGCCCGTTTTGGCCCATGACAAGTATTTTTCTGAAACATGTTCAGTCTTCACGACCACCCACTCTGGAACTTGATGCGGATGATGCTCATGAACCCATGTTTTTAGTGCCTCGATTTGAGAGGGTAGGGCTTTGAACGTCAGTCGGTATTCTTCGGATTTTTCCTGAATGCCCGCCCAAACATAATAAGACGTGATCGGACCCTCCACTTGCACGCACGCTGCCAAGCGGGCGGTGACGGCGCCGGCCGCAAGCTGATCGGCGACGGCTGGGGTGGGGACGGTTGTCCAGGCGATGAGCATGGGCTTAAAGGGCAATCAGTCGCCTGCGCGGTGCAAGCTTTGCAGCGGGAAATAAACCCTTGACCGGTGGAAGCACGGCCTGTGCTATCGCCCTTTTATCGCCAACCGCCCACGCAGACCATGAGAGACGACTACCTTAAAGAAGCCCACAAAGTCATTCCGGACGCCAACATCTTGATCAACGTGGTTTCGCGCCGCGTGAAGCAGCTCCGCCGCGGCCAACGCGCCTTGGTTGAATCCCTCGAAAAGCTCGCCCCCGAAGACATCGCCCTGCGCGAGATCATCGAGGGTAAGATCACTTACCAAGAGGCCGAGGTCGTCGTAAAGTAACGGCCATCGCGGCGGGATCGACCCGCCCATCCACGGGTCATTCCGTGCGCAGCGGGAATCGAGGTGGTTGGCTCAGGCCGCACCCGATTGATTCCTCGCTTCGCGCGGAGTGGCTTTTTTTATAGGTTTAGATCGGCCCCTCCGCCCCTTTCCCCATGTCCGCCCAGAAAAAAGACACCCATCGCTTCACGGAGGTGCGCAACGCCAAGGCGCTGCGCGATTATCACGTGGAGGAGCGTTTCGAGGCGGGCATCATGCTCCATGGCACCGAGGTGAAGGCGATCCGCGCGGGTCGTGCGCAGATCAGCGACGCCTTCGGTAAACTTGAAAAGGGCGAGCTCTGGTTGTTCAACGCGCACATCGACGAATACGCGTTTGGCAACATCAACAACCATGCCGCCCGTCGCACCCGCAAGCTGCTGCTCCATCGCCACCAGGTCCGCAAGATCGCCCAAGCCATGCAGGTAGGCGGTCGCGTGCTGGTGCCGTTGCGCATGTATTTCAAGGAATCGCTCGTGAAGGTGGAGGTCGCGATTTGCATCGGCAAACAGCTCCACGACAAGCGTGATGATCTCCGTAAAAAAGCCGAAATGATGGAAGTGAACAAAGTCCTCAAAGTCCGTCGCGCATGACCCAATCCTCTTCGACCGTGACTGTCCGCGTGCCGGGCAGCACCTCCAACTGCGGCGCGGGTTTCGACACCCTCGGGCTGGCCCTTCAGATTCACAATCGTGTCACGCTCGTTCGCGAGGACGGGACTGCTCCCCGGCCAGCGACTTCGGCTGACAGTCGTGCACAAGCGATGGTGGAGACCACGGCCGCGGCATTTTTTGAGGCGGCCCAGGTCCAGCCTTTTGGTTTTTCGTATCGGATTTCAGGCGACGTTCCTCCGGCACGCGGACTTGGCTCCAGCGTCACGGTGATCGGTGGCGTGCTGGGCGGGTTGAATGCGCTTTCGGGGTCGGTGCTGTCGAAGCATCAGCTCGTTGCCGTCGCCACGGCGATCGAAGGGCATCCTGATAACGCGGCGGCGGGCATCCTTGGCGGCTTCTGCGTGGCGCGTTGCGATGCGACGACCGGAGTTTATGTGGATACGGTGCGCGTTGAGTTGCCGGGCGAGCTGGCCTTCGTCGCTACCTCGCCCGACGTGGAAATGCTGACCAAGGAATCGCGTGGCGTGCTGCCGGCAACGCTGCCGTATTTCGACGCAGTGAAGAGTATCAACAGCGCGGCCTACCTCGTCGCGGCCCTTGTCTCGGGCGAATACGAGCGGTTGCGCCATGGTGTGACCGATTACATGCACGAGCCTTACCGACTGCCGCGTATCCCGGGCGGACGGGCGGCGATTGCGGCGGGTATCGCGGCGGGTGCATACACCGGCTGGTTGAGCGGCAGTGGCTCGACGGTCTTGTGCGTCGCGCCCCGGTCGATCGCCGAGGCCGTAGCCGAAGCCATGCAGGCGGCGTTTACCGGCGTGGGCGTCACCAGCACCGCACGCGTGCTGACGGCGGACAACACGGGTCTAACCGTGGAGTGACGGGGCCTTCTCGCGTCGCGGGGAGGCTAGGTCGGCCGGCCAGTGTTGCTCGATAAGACTGGCGAGTTGTTGCCACCGAAAAGGTTTGGGGAGAACCGCCTTTAAGTGGCTGGGCATGGCATTCTCTTCATCGTCGTTATCGAGAGAATGCCCCGTGATGAGCAGGCAAGGCGGCGGTGCGTGCGGGCAGAGTTCGCCGACCTTGCGGATCAGATCGATGCCGTTGCGGTGCGGCATGTAGTAGTCAGTGACCAGTATGCCGACATCAAGGTCGGGCAGGTCTTCCAGCAGTTTGAGCGGATTGCTGAACGTGATAATCGGGCAGTGAAAATAATCACCCAACAGGCGCTCCAGAAGGTCGGTGAACGACTTTTCGTCGTCGAGGATCACAATGGCTTTGCCTGCTTTTTTCTCCACGGAACCCCGAGAATGTGGACGTGCGCGGGCGGAGCAAACGCAAAGGTTTGTTATACGATTATCTTGGCCGTTCGACCTTAGCCGGCTGAAATCCGCACAGACATGCTGCACATCGTCCTTTTCCAACCCGAGATACCTCAGAATACAGGCAACATTGGCCGGATGTGTGCGCTCACCGGCTCGCGGTTGCACCTGATTCATCCGTTGGGATTCGAGATTACGGACAAACATCTCAAGCGCGCGGGCATGGATTACTGGCACGCGCTTGATGTTCACCACCATGCGGACTGGTCTGCGTTTAAGCGCAGCGAGGCGGGGCCCAAACGCCTGTGGTTGTTCACCACGAAAAGCGCGCGCAGTTATTGGAGCGCGACGTTCGCCGATGAAGACGGGTTGGTCTTCGGCAACGAGGGCCACGGTGCTCCGGAGTGGTTGCATGCGGAATTTGGTGATGATTGGCGGCTCACGATCCCCCACGCCAATCACGAGCTGCGTTCGCTTAACCTGAGCACTGCGGCGGGTATCGCATGTTACGAAGGGCTGCGACAGACGCGCTTGTTGGAGTAAGGCGGGGAGTTTGGAGGCCGAGCTATACACGCAATCTGCATCCCTTGCCGGGGCTTTCTTGCTATGTGCAATCAAGCCGGAGCCTGTGCCGATAATGTGACGATTAATGGATGTTGTTGCGGGTAAGCCCCACCACGGGGCGACCCACTGCCGGGGGAGGTCTGGGAATACTGACTGCTGAATGGGGCGCCGTGATTCAGCCTCCGAATATTGCCATGGTGGATAAGTTGAAGGCCCCCGCCGATACGGTGGAGGCGCGCACGTCGGCTCACGGCCCGACACGCGTCCGAGCGAAGTTAAGACCCAAAATTTCCGGGAAGCTCCTCCAGATCGGAGGCCGCCGAATCTTCGTCAAGGGGGTGACGTATGGCACCTTTAGGCCCAACGCCGAGGGAGAGCCTTACCCGTCGCATTCGCAGATGAAGGAGGATTTTTCACGCATGTGTGAGGCCGGCATTAATACGGTGCGGCTTTATACGCCGCCGTCGGATCGTATGGCCGACTTGGCGGCAGAGGCCGGGCTCTATCTCATAGCCGATATCTGTTGGGGGCCGCGCACGTGCGAATGGGATTACTTGGCGTGGTGGAAGAAAGCCGTGCAAGGCACCGCAGATCAGGCGAGGCGGCTGAAGAATCATCCCGCAATGTTGATGCTCTCCATCGGCAACGAGATTCCTCCGCTCATGGTGCGTTGGTATGGTCGCAAGCGCACGGAGAACTATCTCAGCACGCTTTACGACACGGTGAAGGAACACGCGCCGGAATCGATCGTCACCTATGTCAATCATCCGCCGACCGAGTATCTGCATTTGCCGTTCCTCGACGTGGTGTCGTTCAACCTTTACCTCAACCGGGAACTCGAACTGCGATCTTACCTTGCACGGTTGCACAACATCGCGGGCGACCGCCCTCTGTTTCTTAGCGAGCTCGGTTTTGACAGCGAGGAGTTCGGCGAAGCCGGCCAGGCGCGGCAGCTCGATGCTCAACTCCGCGCCGTGTTTGAGAAGGGCCTTTGCGGTGCCGCCGTTTACTCGTGGACCGATGAGTGGTCGATTTTCAACTCCGATATCAAGGGCTGGTCGTTCGGACTGACCACGGCGGAACGAGCGCCCAAGCTGGCGCTCACGGCAGTTGGCAACATCTACTCATCGAGCCTCTATCGTCTGCGCCCGGCTCCGTGGCCACGGGTGTCTGTCGTGGTGGCGGCCTACAATGGCGCGGCGACCATCAACGACTGCCTCGCGTGGCTGGGCCGGATGGATTACCCGAACTACGAGATCATTGTCGTGGACGACGGATCGAAAGATGCGACGCCGCACATCATCAAAGGTCATGGCGTGCGCACGATCACCGTGCCGAACGGCGGGCTGAGCCGGGCGCGTAATTTGGGAATCGAAGCCGCGAAAGGAGACCTGGTCGCCTTTATCGACAGCGATGCCCACCCGGACGCGAACTGGCTTTATTATCTGGTGTGTTCGCTGGAGGAGCAAAAGGCCGCCGCCGTGGGCGGGCCGAATATCGCGCAACGCAACGCCGGGTTCACTGCGGATTGTGTTGATTGCTCTCCGGGCAACCCGACGCACGTGCTGCTCGATGACGAACGCGCCGAGCACATCCCTGGTTGTAACATGGCATACCGCAAAAGCGCGCTGCTTGAGATCGGCATGTTCGACCCGACGCACCGCGCGGCGGGCGACGATGTCGATGTGTGTTGGAAGCTCCTCGCGGCGGGTCACAAGATCGCCTTCAGTCCGAGTGCCGTCGTTTATCACCACCGCCGCGGGACGGTGGAAGGTTACCTGAAGCAGCAAAAGGGTTATGGTTACGCCGAGGCGCATCTTCAGCAACGCTACCCGGGTCGTTATAACTTTTTCGGTCACCAGGTGTGGCGGGGACATGTTTACGACACCGTCAGCCAGAGCCTGCGCCAGCACGGCGTGCCGTTGTTGTTTCGCTCAAAGGTCTACCAAGGCACCTTTTGCAGTGAGCAGTTTCAATCGGTTTACCAGCCGTTCCTCACCTGGTGGATTCAGATATTTACGGCGGTGGAATGGCAGGGGCTCACCGTGGCGATGCTCCTCGCCGGAGGCATTGGTTTCGGGCTTTCGCGTGAGGCCGCGTATGTGCCATTCGCGGTGGGTGTGGCCATGCTCGCGCTGTGCTTCAGCAGTGCGTTGCAATGTGCGCTGCATGCGAGCTACCGAAAGCCGTGGCAGGGTTTCAAACGGGTGCAGGGAGTGGCGCTGGTCGCATTGCTGCACTGGTGGCAGCCCTTGGCGCGCGGCTGGGGGCGTTTCAAAGGCTGGCTCGTCACGCGTAAGGCTCCGCAGACCTTTCCTTCGGCGGCCCGCCTTTATGGCAATCTCCTCCAGCGCGCCCGCTTCCTTGAAGGTTTTCAGGGTCACTTGCGCACGTGTGGTTGGGTCAGCCGTCCGGCGAACGAGTGGGGCGAACATGACCTGGAGGTTCTCGGGCCTGGTCCTTACCGGCTCTTCATTACGACCGCGTATGAAGACGACGTGGCGCATTCGGTGCACTACATGCGCTACCGCATCACCGCCCGCATGAAAGCGTCCACGCCGCTGGTCGTCTTAAGCATGATGGCTGCTTTGACCGGAATCGTTCTGCACCCGTGGTTGCTTCCGCTCGCGCCGCCTTGCGCCTTGCTCGGATTGAAGTTTTTGACCGCGAAAAAAACGATGATCAACGGCGTCTCGCAGCTCACCTTGGAATATGCCCGCGGGTTGGGAATGGCGAAGGCGCAGGATGATTTCTGATGTGGACTAAACTTTCCCCTTACTGGCGACCGCTGCGCGGGCGCATCGCTGGCGGAGTCGCGCTGCTCATGGTCGCCGCCGGGCTTGAGTTGTTGCTACCGTGGCCGGTCAAGTGGCTGATCGACCACGTTCTCGGTTCGCAACCGACCCCACTCTGGCTGCTCGACGTCTGGCCGTCGTTCGCGGAGGGCAGCAAGAGCATGCAGATCGCGGCCGTGTGCGTTGCGGGGATACTGCTGACGGTTGCTCATCGGGCCACGACCTTGGTCAGTCAGATGCAGCTCATCGGTGTCGGTGGCCGAATGGTGCTACAGCTGCGTTGTCGAGGGTATGAGCAGTTCTGCCGGTTATCCGTTGCCTATCATGATCGAACCAAGGTCGGCGACTCGCTTTACCGAGTGGCTTACGACACTCAGGCCGCGATGACGTTGATCAGTGGAGCGCTCGTGCCGCTCCTGCAGGGCGGGCTGATTCTGATTGGGATTCTGGTGATCATGGCGCGCATGGACTGGCAATTGATGTTGCTGGCAGCGGCGATCGCACCGGCTTTCTGGTTCTGCATTCGCGCGTTTGGCGCCAAAATCGAAAAGGCCTCACGCGCTTATCACGAAAACGAAAGCAGCCTGCTTTCGACGATCGAGCAGTCGCTCTCGTCCATGCGGGCGATGCAGGCGTTCACGCGCGAGCCGGACACGAGCGTGCGTTTTTCCGCCCAGGCACGCGAGAGTTGCGCGATCAATCTTCGGACTGTGCGGATGCAGCTGCTTTTCGGCGGCAGTGTGGGTCTCGCCATGGCCTTCGGAACCGCCCTGGCGATTTGGTTTGGAGCCCATCGCGTGATCGCGGGGCAACTCTCCACGGGTGAGGTTCTCGTGTTCCTGGCTTATCTCGGAATGCTTTATCAGCCGCTGAATGCGTTCAGCCAGAGCGCCTCGGTCATCCAGTCTGCCCGCGCTCAACTGAAACGGGTATTCGAGGTATTGGATGCGTCGGCGGAGATCACCGAGCGTCCGGGCGCGAAGCCGCTGCCGCGGGTGGACGGAAAAATCGAATTCAAGGACATCGCCTTTGGATATGATCGTGAGCGGCCCGTGTTGCACGAGGTGAGCTTTGTCGCGGAGCCGGGCGAAGTGATTGCGTTGGTGGGACCCACGGGCGCTGGAAAGAGCACGCTGTCCAGTTTGCTGCTACGCTTTTACGACCCCACGCACGGAGCCGTTCTGCTGGACGGCCATGATCTGCGCGACCTGCCGCTCGGTTGGTTGCGGCGTCAGGTCAGCGTCGTGTTGCAAGACGCTTTGTTACTCGCGGGCACGATCCGCGATAACATCGCCTACGGTCGTCCCGAGGCTTCGATGGACGAGGTAATCGACGCGGCGCGTCAGGCGCAGGCTGACGAATTTATTCGTGCGCTTCCCGACGGGTATTTGACCAATGTCGCCGAGCGCGCGGTGAATTTATCGGGCGGCCAAAAGCAGCGTCTCGCCATCGCACGGGCCTTTCTCAAAAACGCGCCGGTCCTCGTGCTCGACGAGCCGACCTCCGCGCTCGACGTTCAGACGGAGGAAGCGCTGCTCGTCGCGTTGAAGACGCTGATGCGCGGACGCACCACGTTCATCATTGCGCATCGGCTCTCCACCGTGCGCCTCGCGAACCGGATCATCGTGCTGCGCGATGGGCGCATCGTGGAGCAAGGCTCGCATAACGAACTCATGAGGGACGCGACCTTCTATCGCGGCCTGCACCATCTGCCGGATCGCCAGCCGGCGGAAGTGACGAGTGGGGTTTCCTTAATCCAGAGATGAATCTATCCGTGCATACCGAGAAACTTCCAGTCGCAGATTCGGGAGCAGATACGGTTGAAACGCGGTTGAGCACGCTTGCGACGGGCAAACTGGAGTCGCGGTCACGTGTCCGGTGGACGGTCGTGGCGGCCGGCGCGGCGCTATTGATCGCTGGAGCTTTGCTCGGCTGGGTCGACGCACGACAGGCCGCCAAGGCGGGCGCGGAAGCCATCCTCACGGTCGATCTGACGAGGTCGGATTACGCCGCACCGGTGGAGACCAGAATCTTCGTGTTCACCGCGAAACAGCCGCTACAGCTCCGGGTGTCCGCCACGCTCGACAATGCATGGCTCTTTGGGCGCGTAACCGCACTCGATTCACGGGGCAGGGAAGCGTCGGAGCTGGGTTTTGGGCTCTCTTATTATCATGCGGACACAGACGATCGCTCTTCGCAGAAGCGGCGGCAACAACTCGCGCAATTTTTCAAGTTACCCGGTCCGGGTGAGTATCGCCTGCGGGTGACCGTGCAGGCCGGTGCGGGAAACAGCGTCGTGCCCAACCTGCGCAATGCGCCGCCCTTGCGGCTCGAATTACTCCCTGCGCAAACGACCTTGGGCCGAGTGCGGGTGTGGGGAGTTCTCGCGTTAAGCATCGGTGGCATCGTGATGATCTTGCGCGGAGCGATGCCTGTGGTGATCGAGCGCTCCGCAGCCGCCGCGGGTTCGTCGATCACGCTGTCAGAATCCAGACGTGAGCGCATGGTCTTCCTCGATGGACTGCGTGGCATCGCCTGTCTCGGCGTGCTGTGCTGTCACCTGCTGGTTCCTGAGCTGAGCGGATTTGCCAAGGCGCTGATTGCGGCGCTGCCCGGTGGGGTCGTCACCGTGCTGCATCGTGGGGATCTGGGCGTGGAGATTTTTTTCGTCCTGAGCGGGTTCGTAATCGCGTTCTCGCTGCGCAATCACCGGGTAACTCCGGCATTGGGTTTACGCTTCGTGCTGCGGCGTGCGGTGCGGCTCGATCCGCCCTATTACACGGCTCTCGTTATCGCGATGGCGGTCGCGGCCGTGAAGTTGCCGGACTCATTTTACGGTCTCATGGTTTGGATGCACGGAGGGGCGTCTCTGTTCGCGAATTTTTTTTATCTTCAGGACTTGTTGGGTAAGCTGTCGCCGTTGTCCGTCGCGTGGACGTTGTGTTTGGAAATTCAGTTCTATGTCGTCTATGTGGTGCTCGTGGCGGTAGCCCAACGGCTCATCCGCAGGTCTTCAGCCGTCGATCATGAGGTAGGGCTGCGACGGCAGGCGCTGTCGCTGCTGATCCTCACCGGACCTTTGATGCTGTGGTCGTTGATCAGCTGGTATCCCGGCGCGGTAAATTTCACGTTTGCGGGCACTTGGTTCCGTTTCTGTCTGGGGGGGCTGGCGTTCTGGGCAACCCAGGTGCGGGTGATGCGGGTTCCGTTCGCGGTAGCGATAATGGGCATCCTGTTTGGAAGCGTGATGACGGGCGATGCGCGTGGAGGCATGGCGGTCGTAACTGCCCTGATGATTTTCATCGGCAGTCTGACGGGCGGGCTTTGGCGCTGGATGGGGGGCACCATTTGGCAGCATCTCGGACGGATCTCCTACAGCTTATATTTGGCTCACGTGGCGATTGCCTTGCCCTTGTTGAACCTCGTGTGGGCGGTAGTGCCTCATTCCGGAGCTTACGCCTTTGTTTTCTTTGCATTGGGCGTGGTCGTAAGCCTCGCCTCAGCCGAACTCCTGCATCGGTGGATTGAAACGCCGGCCCTGCGCCTCAGTCAGCGGATCCGCTACATGCGTTGAGTTTAACGGGCTAAAAACCCGCGCTGACCGAGCCAGTAAAGGCAGTCGGCATCCCACGGCGGCGCGTCTTTGCTGTGCGTGGGCAGACCGAGGCCGTGGCGCCCATGGGTATAAATATGCAACTCGAAGGGCACGCCTGCGCGTCGCAAGGCGGACGCGAAGAGCAGCGAATTTTCCACGGGAACGACTCCATCATCGGAGGTGTGCCAGATGAAACAGGTCGGGGTGGCGGCGGTGACTTGTTTTTCGTTCGATAGAAATTCAACCAGGTCACCCGACGGATGATCGCCAAGAAGGTTGCGCATGGATCCCTGGTGGGTGAATTCACCGAGAGTGATGACCGGATAGCAGAGAATGCCGAGGTCGGGCCGGGAACTCTCACGCTCGATCGGATCGGCCGCTCCCGCTTGGTCGGCGTCGAAATGGGTGAGCAGGGTCGATGCGAGGTGTCCTCCGGCCGACGAGCCCATGATGCCGATGCGTGCCGGATCGAGTCCATCGCGGCGGGCAAAGGCGCGGACGGTGCGCAGTCCGCGCGCCGCGTCGTTGAGCATGACGGGATGGCGGTAACCATGGGAGCCGAGGCGGTATTGTAGAACGTAACAGGTTACTCCCTGCGCCACGAGCCACTCGGCGAAGCCTTGGCCCTCGTGCGGGGCGAGGCCGCCGTAGCCACCGCCGGGGAGGATTAGCATGGAAGCGCCGGTGCGTTTATCGGGAGCCGGAAGATAAGCCGTGAGGGTGGGGATATCTTGCGGTTTGTCACCCAACGCGCCGGGAGCGGCGGATGGCCAAAGGGGCAAAGGAGCGGCGTCCATAGGGGTGAACTCGCTAAATAACACACCGGTTATGACCAGAAGATAACGAAGCAACATGCTCCTAGGCTGGACATGTTCGTGAGGGTGGAAAACAAGAAACCTTCCCTCATGCCCGTTTCGCCGCGCGAATTGCCCATCTACGAACTCGAATCCGCCCTCGTGGCGAGCCTGCGCGCACAGGGTCGGCTGATCGTGCAAGCACCCACCGGCTCGGGTAAATCGACGCAACTGCCTCAGATGCTGAAGGCCCACGGTTTTCTCGAAAAAGGGGAAGTCGTCGTGCTCCAGCCGCGCCGGCTCGCCGCTCGTATGCTAGCCAAACGCGTGGCCGAAGAAATGCGGTCTGAGCTCGGTGCCGAGGTCGGCTACCAGATTCGCCTGGAATCACGTGTATCCGCGAAGACGAAGATCCGTTTCGTGACCGAGGGAATTCTGCTGCGGCAGATGTCCTTCGACCCGGCGCTCAAGGGCATCGCCGCCCTCATCTTTGACGAGTTTCACGAGCGGCATCTCTACGGCGACATCTCGCTGGCGCGTGCGTTGCAGATTCAGCAGACGACGCGTCCCGATCTGAAAATCATCGTGATGTCCGCGACTCTCGATGCGGTCATCCTCAAGGACTACCTCGCGCCTTGCGATGTGCTCACGTCGCAGGGACGCAGCTTCCCGGTGGCCGTCGAGTATCTCCCGAAGGCCGCTAATTTTGACAAAGACAACGTGTGGGACGTGGCCGCTCGCGAATGCGCACGCGTCGCGGCGCGCACCACGGGCGACTTGCTGGTGTTCATGCCGGGCGCCTACGAAATCAACCGCACGCTGCAGGCGTTGCAGGTCGAGCGAGACTTGCGTGACTTCGTGATTTTCCCGCTGCACGGTGAGCTGCCGCCGGAACAGCAGGACCGCGCGGTGTCGCGCTACGATCAGCGCAAAATCATCGTCTCGACCAACGTGGCCGAGACTTCGTTGACCATCGACGGCGTCACCATCGTGGTTGATTGCGGGTTGGCACGTGTGGCGCGGTTCGATCCCAACCGCGGGATCAACACGCTGCTCATCGAGAAAATCTCAATCGCCAGTTCCGACCAGCGCGCCGGTCGCGCCGGCCGCACGGCACCGGGCGTATGCGTCCGACTGTGGACGGAGCGTGAACATTCGCAACGGGCACTGCAGGAGCTGCCCGAGGTAAAGCGCTTGGATTTGTCCGAAGTGGTGCTGACGCTCAAAGCCAGTGGCATCGATGACATCGCCGCGTTTCCCTGGCTCGAAAAGCCGGAGCCGAAAGCACTCGAACGCGCGGAAACCCTGTTGGCGGATCTGGGCGCGGTGGCGGGCCGCCGTAGGGTAATCACCGATACCGGTCGGCGCATGCTGCGCTTTCCCGTGCATCCGCGTTATGCGCGCATGCTCATGGAAGCGGACGTGCGGGGCTGCGTGCGCCCGGTGGCGCTGATGGCGTCACTCACGCAGGGGCGCACCTTTCTCATGCGTGGTGTGCCTCGCGAGGTGGAGGATGCGCGCGATGACATCTTGGGCGAAGAGGCCGAGAGTGACTTTTTCCTGCTCATGCGGGCTTGGCGTTACGCCGAGCAGAACAGCTATTCGGTGGATGCCTGCCGGCGACTGGGGATTCACGCGCAAGGGGCGCGTCAGGTCGGCCCGTTGTTCAAACAGTTCTTGGAAATCGCCGCCAAAGAGGGCCTCGACGTGAGCGAGCAATCGCTCGACGTGACGGCGGTGCGCAAATGCGTGCTGGCGGGGTTTTCTGATCAACTCGCAAAGCGTCTCGATACAGGCACGCTGCGTTGCGAGCTCGTGCATAACCGTCGCGGGATGTTGGCGCGTGAAAGCGCTGTCCAGAAAGCGTCGTTACTGGTGGCTTCCGAGATCAGCGAAGTCGAGGGACGCGGCGGAGAAGTCAACGTGTTGCTCTCACTCGCCACTGCGATCGAGGAGGTTTGGCTGAAGGAGCTTTTCCCAGAGGATTATCGGGACGCGGTCGGGGTGGTTTACGATGAGTCGGCCCGCCGGGTGATTGCGCGGCGCGAACGGCGGTTTCGCGATCTGGTGCTGGAGGCCAAACTCACCGCCGATGAGCCGCCGGCCAGCGAAGCGGCGTCGCTGCTCGCGCGCGAAGTGATGGCCGGCAACATCACGCTCACGGAATGGAACGAAAACGTGGATCAATGGATCGTGCGCGTGAACCGGCTGGCCGAGTGGTTCCCGGAGCTGGAGGTCACGCCGATCACCGAGGCGGATCGCGCGACCTTGATCGAACAGATCTGCTACGGAAGCTATGGTGCCCGCGAGTTGAAGGATAAGCCGGTCATGCCGGTGCTGCGCGACTGGCTGCGACCGGAGCAGCTCGCGGTGTTGGACGACTACTTGCCGGAGCGTCTGGTCATGGGAAATGGCCGCAAGGCACGCCTGACCTACAACAAGGAAGGTCCTCCGGTGATGAGTGCGCGCATCCAAGAACTCTACGGCGTGGACGGCCGGTTCACCATCGGCCACGGGCGCGTGGCGGTGAAGTTCGAGGTGCTGGCGCCGAACCAGCGACCGGTTCAGGTGACGGATGATCTCACCAGCTTCTGGCGCGACATGTATCCGAAGGTAAAGGCCGAGTTATCGCGGCGCTATCCGCGTCACGAGTGGCGGTGAGCGGTCCGATGTCTGGCGTGGGAGCGAGCTCGCTCGCGATGGATCGATAACCCGGAGCAATCGCGAGCAAGCTCGCTCCCACGCTTATGCGGTGACTGCGTTGCCCGCGTGCTCCGCCACGAAGCGTTCCAATTCGGCGACCGCGGTGCAGGGGCCGTTTTCGCTGAGGAGCTGAGTGCGGACCTCCTTGGCGCGTTGGCTGTGGAGCGGGTTGGCGGCGAGCCGGGTGAGTGCGCCGTGGAGTTGCTCGGGCCAGACGGCTTTCTTCAGGCGAAAGCCGCAGCCGAGGCGTTCGACTTCCATACCGAAGAACGTCTGGTCGCCGATGTGCGGGACGACGATCTGGGGAACGCCCGCGTGGAGCGCGCTCGCGGTCGTGCCGGCGCCACCGTGATGGATAACTGCGCTCGCATGCTTGAACAGTTGGTCGTGCGAGACCTTGCCGATGACTTTGATGTGTTCGTCGTCGCCGAGCTGGGGGAACTGTGCCCAACCGCGCTGGACGATAATTTTGCGATCGCGCGGCCAAGCACGCACGAAGCGCTCCATCCAGGCGCCCGGGTTTTCGTAAACCATGCTGCCGAACGTGAGCACCGGCACGCGTTCTCCGCCAGTGAAGGCGCGCAGCTCGGCATCGATTTCGGCACTCTCGGCGGATTGCCAGCGACAATAGCCGATGAACTTAAAGCGCGGGTCGATCTCCGCCCCGGGCGGACGCAGCAGGGCGTCGGACACGGTGACCAGCACACGACCAGCGGGCTTGGAGAAGAAGTTGCGGACCTTGGGAAGGCGTGCGGCGCGCAGTTCGGCCGAGATGCAGTTGTTGATAACGCGATCGATGACCGCGTTAGCGGTTTTCCAGAGCCAGCGGTTCCAAGCGCGTCGGGTGGTTTGGCCGAGCCAGCGGGGCGAGGGGAAATTCTCGGGCGGGTAGTCGGGCGACGGGATGACGTGCGGGGCGAAGGCGAGGGTGGCGAACGGCACGTTGTGTTTTTCAGCGATGCCGCGGTTCATCGGAAAAAGATAACTGGAGACCACCAGGTCGGTCTCGGGCATGATCGCATCCATGCGCGCGATCATCTCGGGGATATATTTCTTCGCGCCGACATAGATCTCGCGCAGCTGGTAAATCGGCGTGCGGATTTTTTGCAGACGGCCCATCCAGTAGCTCAGGTCGGCCTGTTCCCAGTTGGGGCAAAGCGGATAAAACTCTATGCCGGCGGCTTCGATCTCTTCCTTGTAATGAGGAATCGTGGCGAAGCGGACCTGGTGGCCGGCCTTTTGCAGGGCTACGGCCAAGGCGATTACAGGATAGATATCACCGGTCGAGCCATGGGATGTGAGGATGACGCGCATGCCCAGCAACGTGGCGCTGATGATCGGTCAACGCGAGAGGGCGAGGGTGACGTTTCGGTAAAGAACGAAGTCCCCGATAACGCTATCCTGATAAGGATTCGCTCCTTTCGCGGAGTTGAGTTTTCCGAGTCCCCATTGAAGTCCGGGGCGTTAGGACTCAAGTCTCCGGAGCTCCGACTCAAGTCCGGAGAAGAATCATTTGAGTGTTTGCTCTCCGGACTTAAGTGCGGAGAGCTCGGACTTCAGTGTTTGCTGCTCCAACTCGAGTGTTTGCTGCCCGGACTTCAGTATTTGCTCTCCGGACTCAAGTATTTCCTCTCCGGACTTGAGTGCTTGCTCCTCGGACTTGAGTCCGGAGAGCTCGGACTCAAGTCCGAGCTGCAAATACATGAATACTTTCTATGGGTGCTCAAATGACCACAAGGGACATTCAAGTATTTCCGCGCCATCCGGGAGGGTTTTAGGAGATCATATTTACCGGATATACGATTTAAAATGAGGATCTTAGGTTATAATCCGGCCAGCAGTCCGCGCAGCTCAGCTTCGGGGTCTTGATGGTCCTGCTCGACCGCGAGCTGCAACGCTTCTTCCAACCAAGGCTTGGCTTCGGCGCGACGGCCGAGTTGGAGGAGGGTTTTCCCGAGCATGATGCGAGGCATCATCCAGTCGGCTTTTTTGCGGGCGCAGTAGTCGAGGTGCGGGAGCGCGTCGGCTCCGCGATCCTCGGTGAGCAGGGCTTGCGCGAGGCTGAATCGAAAGAGTTCGTTCTCGGGCTGTTTCACCACCAATGCGGCGAAATGAGCGGAGCGGGCGGGGGCGGTCATCAGGCTTCGTCGATGTAAACAACCACGGCCGTGAGGTTATCGTGGCCGCCACGCTTGAGGGCGAGGTCGATGATCAGCTTGACCATCTCGGCGGGGCTTTCGGGGCCGGCAAGAATCTCGGCGAGTTCATCGTTGGAGAGCATCCGGCAGATGCCGTCGGTCGTGAAAAAGTAGCGGTCGCCCTTGCTGACGAGGAACTCTTGGAAATCCACTTCCGGCACACCGGGCTGGCCGATGCAGCGCGTGAGCGCATTGCGGTTCTCCGCACTCAAAGAGATACGTTCGCCGTGCGCGCGCAGGCGTCGGACTTCGTTTTCGACGGTGTGATCTTCGGTGAGGCTCAGGAAGTCGCCCTTTTGCAGGACGTAGGCGCGGGAGTCGCCGACATGCGCGAGCTGGAGCTGGCCGTTTTTGAAGATGCCGAAGGTGAGGGTGCTGCCGATGCCGTAGGGCGGGTTGATTTCCTGGCCGAGGACTTGCACTTCACGGCTCACGCTTTGGGTGATCGTTACGAGATCGATGTCTCCGCCTTGCTGGATGCTGCGGGTGATCCCTTGGACCGTGCATTCCGCTGCTTCGCCGCCGCCGGGAAGGCCGCCGATGCCATCAGCAACGCCGAAGAGGCCGAGCGCGTCATCACACAGAAAACGATCTTCGTTTTCAAAACGGGTCTTCCCGATGTCAGTGAGAGCGGCGGAGCGGAGTTTCATGCGTGAGGCGAGGGACCAACGTAAGCACTGGAGGTTCAAACAAAAGGCTGAAATCGCTCTACGCGGTTTTCACGATTCATTCGCACGGCATTCTTCTGGGGGATGCAATCGAGGAAAAGGCGTCCGTAGGCTTTCTGGGTGACGCGGGAATCGAGGATGGTGACGACTCCGCGATCCTTGGCGGTGCGGATCAGGCGGCCGATGCCTTGGCGAAACGTAATGAGTGCGTCGGGTAACGTGAGCTCGTTAAACGGGTTTCCACCGCGCTCGCGGATCCACTCGGTGCGCGCTTCGAGCACGGGGTGCGTGGGCACTTCAAAGGGCAGGCGAGTGATGATGACTTGGGACAACGCGTCACCCGGCACGTCGATACCGGTCCAGAAGCTGTCGGTGCCGAAGAGCACGCCGTTGCCGGCCTCGCGGAGTTTGTGGGCGAGTTCGGTGCGCGAGTAATCCCGGCCTTGCATGAAGAATGGCCGCCCTGCGCCGTCGTAGATCGGTTCCATGGCCTCGGCCACGCGCTTCATATCGAAGTAGCTCGTGAAGAGGACGAGCGAGCCGCCTTTCGTCCGACGCGTGCAGAAATCGATGTAGTCAATCAGGACATCGAGCGCGAGGCGTGCCTCCTGCGGCGTGGGCAACGGTATGTCGGCGGCGACGAAAACGCGCATGCGCCGTTCGAAGTCGAAAGGCGATTGCTCGACCGCCGTCCTCACCTGTTGCGCGCCGATGCGGGCTTGGAACGGCTCGATGCGTCCGCCCATCGCGAGCGTGGCGCTGGTGAAGACCACCGAGGTGCCGCGTTTGAGCAACTCCTCGCGGATGAACGGCGCTACGTCGATGGGCGCGGTGCGAAGCGCCACGATGGTCTGGCGTTTGCCCATGCGCTCGACCCAGTAAACCGTTTTGTCGGCGTCGGCGACGTTGAGGAATTCGCGCAGGCTCGTCTGGAGCGTTTTGATTTTGCCGGCTTGTTCGAGGAGCTCTTCGCGGTCCTTGCCGTCGTCCATCTTGTCGGCCTTGGTGCGCACGGCTTTGTGCAGAGCGAGCAGGGGACCGTCCATCCAGGCTTCGGCAAAACCTTCCGTGCGAATGCGGGCAATCGGCTGTTTGGCGAGCAACCGTTCGTCGATGTGGGCGAAGAACTGGTGGGACGCTTCGATCGCATCGACCACGAGTTGTTGCATCATCGCGTCGCCGTGACGCACGAGCAGCCCGCGACCTTTCTTGGGGTTGAAGAGATACTTCAGCATGCGGTCCACGCCGTAGCTGGAGAGCCGCAGGCCGCAATGGTCCGTGGCGACTTCAGGCACGGTGTGGGCTTCGTCGAGCACCACGAAGTCATCCGGGAAAAGCACTCCGCGGGTGCCGCCTTTTTCGGCCGCGCCGCCCGCGTTGATATGCGAGAAGAGCAGCGAGTGGTTGACGATGATGAGATGCGCGGAACGGATGCGGGCGCGGGCGCGCTGGTAGGGGCACTTGTTGCAATCGCAGAACTTGCGCGAGCAGGCGGACGAGTCCGCGTTGATCATTTCCCAGACTTCGGGGAGCGGAGCCGGGTTGAGCTCGTGACGCAGGCCCTCGGCGGTGGTCTCGGCCCACGTGGCGATGCGTTGCAACTCCTCGTGTTCGGGCGTGGCGAAGAGCTCGTGTTTGTCGCGCAACGCGGTGGCGAGGCGCGTGCTGCACAGGTAGTTGCTTTTCCCTACAAGCACCGCGGATTTGAACGCGGCATACGGCTTCGTTTCTTCGGTGGCGGAAAACACGCGCCGGCAGAGGGGCAGGTCCTTTTGGTCGAGCTGCTCCTGCAGGGCGATGGTGTGCGTGGACACGATCATCTGACGCGATTGGTCCATCGCGTGGATGATACCGGGAAGCAGATAGGCGAGAGATTTGCCGACGCCGGTGCCGGCTTCGAAGAGGAGCGACTCGTCGCTCTTCATCGCGGCCGCGACGGCACGGGCCATTTTCTCCTGCTGCGGACGGTGTTCTAGGCGAAGACTCGTTTGCAGCCAGCCGTGTTCGGCAAACAACTTCGCGGCGAACTCCGGCGCACGCGAAGGAGGCGGCGGAGCAGGCAGGGCATCGGAAGCGTCGTCACGGAGACCAATCATGCAAAGGTTCAGCAGATGCAGGGATGGGGGAGAGCGCAAGTCGTGAGGCGGGCTAATCGAAGGATCCAGCCAAGGGGTAACGTGCGACCGTTTGGCGGGGCCGCTTCTCGCTCTCAATTGTGACACAGTCTCACGGCCTCACACGTTGCGTCGTGGAAGAAAACGCTTTGTGTCTGAACACTGTATGCAGCCCTCGTGGACCGATACTCTGGCGGAATTTCTTAAACAAGAGCCCGGCTTGGAAGCCGTGCGGCTCGACCTGACCGCACGCAAGGTGGCCTTCGCCACACTGGGCACGGTTGACCTCAAGCAACTGGAGAAGCGCCTCGCCGAGACGCTGGCCGCCATCGAGCCCCAACTCGGTCGAAGCGCCAAAGCCCCTATGGGGTTCACGTTGAAATGCGATGGCGAGGTCACCGAGTTCGCCGAGGTAAGCTGCGCCACTGCGCCGACGTTTTGGAAGTGGCGCGAGGTGGAATGGCCGGAGTTGGCCCCCGTGGTGGACGTCCATGCCGAGACCTCGGAATGGAAGGAGCTGACGGTCTTGGCCTCAATTTGCGCGGTGTTTGGCATCGCGGGTTTCGTGACGGCTCGCATCGGCACCGCGCCGGCGTGGCTGGCCACGGCGTTTTATGCGATTGCGTTGGTCGCAGGTGGCTGGGATGCGACCATCGATTCGTGGGAGAATATTAAGAAGGCCAAGTTGGACATCCACTTCTTGATGTTGGCCGTCGCCATCGGTGCGGTGTGCATCGGCGCGTGGACCGAGGCGGTGTTGTTGCTGTTCCTGTTCTCGGCCTCGGGTGCGATGGAAGAATTTGCGATGGACCGCACGCATCGCGAGGTGAGCGCGCTCCTCAAATCCGCGCCGAAGAAGGCTACGCTCCTGCTGCCCGGTGGCGGCGAGAGGGAAATCTCTATCGATGAGATCGGCATCGGTGATCGTCTGCTGGTCAAGCCGGGCGAGGCGTTCGCCGCCGACGGCAACGTGGACAAGGGCAAGAGCGCCAGCGATGAATCGGCTCTCACGGGCGAGGCAGTCCCCGTGGAAAAAGGCGTCGGCGATCCCGTTTTCAGCGGCACGCTTAACTTGTGGGGTGCGGTCGAGTTTAAGGTCATGCGGCTGCCCTCCGAGAGCACGCTGCAAAAGATCATCCGCCTCATTCAGACGGCGCAAAAACTGCGCGCGCCGAGCGAGCGGTTCACCGATAAGTTCGGCGGCACCTACACGCTCGCCGTGCTCGGCGTGTGCGCGGTGATGTTCCTCGTGTGGTGGTTGGGCTTTCACTTGCCGCCTTTCCAAAACGTGCATGGCGTGCGTTCGGCGTTTTACCGGGCGATGACGTTGCTCGTGGTGATGAGCCCGTGCGCGCTGGTGCTGTCGATTCCGTCTGCCATCCTCGCCGCGATCGCGTGGGGCGCGAAGCATGGCGTGTTGTTTCGCGGTGGTGCGGCGATCGAGAAACTCGCCGACATCCGGGTCGTTGCGATGGACAAAACCGGGACGCTCACGACCGGCGAACTCGCGGTGGTCGGCTACGAGAGTTTCCCCGCCGGGCGTGACGAGGAAATCATGGAACTCGCCTACGCGTTGGAGGCGAATTCGCATCACCCGCTCGCTCGCGCCATCGTGCGCGATGCTCGGGCGCGCGGTGTCCGCGAGCTGGGGTTGGAGGAGTTCCAGTCGATCACCGGTCAGGGCGTGGCGGGACGTCTGGGCGGTTCTCAGGTGCTTCTGGGCCGGCGTGAATTGCTCGAAAAAGGTCCGCTGGCCGAATGGTCGCGCAACCTGCCTCCTGCGCCCGCCGAACTCGCGGAGGTTTGGATCGTGGGCAAAGACGTGATCGGCCGCGTGCTGTTGCGCGACCAGATCCGCGCTGAGTCGCGCGGTGTGTTGAGCGAGTTAAAGCGCCTCGGCATCAAAACCATGATGCTCACCGGCGACCGTCGTCAGGCCGCCGAATCAGTCGCACGCGAGCTGGGGCTCGACGAAGTGATGGCCGGCCTCACCCCTGAGCAAAAGGTCGATGCCATCCAGACGGAGCGGAAACGCGGACATAAAATCGCGATGGTGGGCGATGGCGTGAATGACGCGCCTTGCTTGGCAGCCGCCGACGTGAGCGTGGCGATGGGCGCGCGTGGCAGCGACGCCGCGTTGGAACAGGCCGAAGTGATTTTGATGCACGACCGCATTGAAAACTTTTTGGCCGCGCTGCGTCTGAGCAAACGCGCCAAGCGCATCATCCTTCAGAACCTGACGATCTCGTTGGGCGTCGTGGTGCTTATGGCGGTTGCGGCGATTTTCGGGAAAATCCCGCTCGCAGTCGGTGTGGCTGCGCACGAGGGCAGCACGGTGGTGGTCTGCTTGAATTCGCTGCGACTGCTGTTCGGGAAAAACGAGTAGCAGCCGAAGCGTGGGAGCGAGCTTGCTCGCGATGTTCAATCCTCGCGAGCAAGCTCGCTCCCACGTCAGATCACTCGATCCACACGAAATCCCCGGCGCGCACTTCTTCGTAGAGTTCGACGATCTCGATGTTGCGCATGAGGACGCAGCCCGCGCTCTGGGGCGTGCCGAGGCGGTCCTCGTGGTTGGTGCCGTGGATGTAAACGTAGCGTTCGTAGGTGTCCACGTTGCCACCTTGGTTAACGCCCGGTTCCAAGCCGCGCAGCCAGAGAATGCGGCTGGTAATCAGATTCGGGTGCGTGTCGGCGTCGGGTAGTTCGGAGTAGTGCTGCCCCGTGGCCACGCGGGCCTTAAAAACGATTCCGGGTGGCTGGCCGGCGCCGATGCGTTCGGCGATGACGTGGAGACCACGCGGCGTGCCGAGGGAGTCCTTCACGTTGGAGGGCGGGCGCTTGGACGTGGAAATCACGTAACTCCGCACCAGTTCGGTGCCGCTAAAGAACTGCATCGTTTGCGTCTCGATGCTCACGGCGAGCCATCGGTCTGCGGGCTTGATGCCGAGGCGGGTGCATGTTTCTGTGACCAACTCCCAAGGAGATTTCATCGTGAATACGCGTAACAACTACGTCATCGGTATCGTCGGCGCCACGGGTGCCGTCGGTCAAGAGCTCGTGCGTCTGCTGCATGAGCGTAACTTCCCCATGGGCTCGCTGCGGCTCTTCGCCTCCGCGCGCTCGGCGGGCAAGGTCGTGGAGCGTTTCGGCAAGAAACTCACGATCGAGGAAGCCAAGCTCGGCGCTTTCGCCGGCGTGGATCTGGCGTTCTTCGCCGCCGGTGGCTCCGTCACGCGTGCGCTCGCGGCCGACGCCGTGAAGTCCGGCTGCGTCGTGATCGACAAGAGCTCGGCCCTCCGCATGGAGCCGAACATCCCGCTGGTTATCCCCGAGATCAACCCGGAGAAGCTGCGCAACCACGGTGGCATTATCGCCAATCCCAACTGTTCGACCGCCGTCATGTTGATGGGCCTCTGGCCGCTTCACCAGGCGTTCGGCCTGAAGCGCATCATTGTTTCCACCTACCAATCTGTCTCCGGCACCGGTGCCGAGGCGGTGCGCGAACTCGAAGACCAGATCCAGGCGCACGTCGCCGGCAAGCCGGTCACGCACAAAGTTTATCCCTACCAGATCGCCTTCAACTGCATCCCGCACATCGATACGTTCGGTGAAAACGGTTACACTGGCGAAGAGACCAAGATGGCCGAGGAGTCCCGCAAGATCATGGGCCTCCCCAATCTAAAGGTTTCCGCCACCACCGTGCGCGTGCCAGTTGTGCGCGCCCACTCAGTTTCCGTCAGCGCCGAATTCGAACGTCCGGTTAACCTCGCTGCCGCCCGCGCCGCCATCGCCGCGTTCCCCGGTGCCGAGTTGGTCGATGACGTTGCCAACAAAAAGTATCCGACCCCGCTCGACTTCGCCGAGAAGGTAAAGTGCGGCGTCGGCCGCCTGCGCATCGATACGGCGTGGGACAACGGTCTCTCGTTCTGGGTGAGCGGCGACAACCTCTGGAAGGGTGCCGCGCTCAACGCCGTGCAGAACGCCGAGCTGATGATCCGCGAAGGCCTCCTCAAGCCCCAGCTGGCGACCGCAGGCGCTTGATCGGCTGACTGCTGTTTGTCGGTGCTGGTGCCGCCTTTCGTGGGAGCGAGCTTGCTCGCGATTCCGACCCTCGCGAGCGAGCTCGCTCCCACGTTCTCGCGGCAAGGGCCGAATAAATCCTTGTCAGCCACCACCACCGCCCGCTTATCTCTCAACTTTGGTTCGGACGATTAGCTCAGTTGGTTAGAGCACCTCGCTTACACCGAGGGTGTCGGGGGTTCGAGTCCCTCATCGTCCACCATAAATTTTTCCATCCAAATAACCCGCAATGCGACACACGATCTCTGTCCTCGTTGAGAACAAGTTCGGCGTTCTAGCCCGCGTGGCCGGCATGTTCTCCGGCCGCGGCTTCAACATCGATTCGCTCAACGTCGCCCCCACGCACGACGCGTCGCTGTCTCGGATCACCGCCGTCCTCAAGGGCGACGACTCCGCGCTCGACCTCTGCATCAAACAGCTCCGCAAGCTGGTCAACGTCGTCGATGTCGTTGACTTCACTGAGGGCCAGGCCGTTTCCCGTGAGCTCGTGCTCATCAAGGTCAAAGCCGACACCAAGACGCGCTCCGAGATCATGCAGATCAGCGACATCTTCCGCACGAAGATCGTCAACGTCGCCCATGAATCCTTGATCATCGAGATGACTGGCGACGACTCCAAGGTCAGCGCCTTCCTCAAGCTCGTCGAGCCCTTCGGTATCATCGAACTCGCCCGCACCGGCGCCTTGGCGCAGATGCGTTAACCGATTTCCGTCTCCGCTGTCTCTCAACTCTCAGCTAGCCACTCTCAACTCCCTTTTCACACCCATGCCCGCTAAAGTATACACCGACAAAGACGCCGATCTCGGCCTCTTCAAAGACAAGACCATCGCTGTGCTCGGCTACGGCTCCCAAGGCCACGCGCACGCCCTCAACCTGAAGGACTCCGGCGTCAAGGTCATCATCGGCCTCTACGAGGGTTCCAAGTCCAAGCCCGTCGCCGAGAAGCATGGCTTCAAGGTTGTGACGACCGCCGAGGCCGTCCAGCAGGCCGACATCATCCTGGTCGGTCTCCCCGACATGAAGCAGGCCGACGTTTACACCAACGACATCGCCCCCAACCTGAAGAAGGGCAAGACCCTCATCTTCTCGCACGGCCTCGCGATCCACTTCGGTCTCATCAAGGTTCCGGCTGACATCGACGTCATCCTCGTCGCCCCCAAGGGCCCCGGCCACATGGTCCGCCGCCTCTACGTTGAAGGCAAAGGCATGCCCGCCCTCATCGGCGTGTTCCAAGACAAGTCCAAGAAGGCCAAGAAGAACGCCCTCGCTTGGGCCAAGGGCATCGGCAGCACCCGCGCCGGCGTCCTCGAGACCACCTTCAAGGAAGAGACCGAGACCGATCTCTTCGGCGAACAGGCCGTCCTCTGCGGTGGCGCTTCCGCCCTCGTTCAGGCCGGTTTCGAAACCCTCGTCGAGGCTGGTTACCAGCCCGAGATGGCCTACTTCGAGTGCTTGCACGAGCTGAAGCTCATCTGCGACCTCATGTATGAAAAGGGCATCTCCGGCATGCGCTTCTCCATCTCCGAGACCGCCAAATACGGCGACATCACCCGTGGTCCCCGCGTGATCAACGCGAACACGAAGAAGGAGATGAAGAAGATCCTCACCGAGATCCAAAACGGCAAGTTCGTGAAGCAGTGGGTCGCCGAATACAAGGGTGGCCTCAAGAACTACAACGCCCTCCTCAAGGCCGGCGAAAAGCACCAGATCGAGAAGACCGGTGACCGCCTCCGCAGCCTGATGCCTTGGATGCCCAAGCGTAACATCAGCGGCGTGGCCGGCGCCTACGCCTCGTAAGCTAGCTTTAGACTCTAGCGTGCAAAGGCCGTGGGCATCCGTGCCTACGGCCTTTTTTGTTTGGTTCGGAAATGTAGGAGCCTGCTTGCGACGGGTTGATGTGGGAGCGAGCTCGCTCGCGATGGTTCGATCTTCGCGAGCAAGCTCGCTCCCACGCTCGGAATCGCCTGGAAGCAAGCTCCTACATTCCAAACCCAATACCTCGGCACTCGCCCTTAACGTTTCTCTGGCTTCTGTTATTCGTTTCCCGTGCCTCCGTCCATCATCCTCCGCCTCGCCACTCGCAAAAGCCCGCTTGCCCTCGCGCAATCCGAGCAGGTCGCCGCGCACCTGCGCACCACGCTCGGCGTCGAAGTTGAGCTGCTCCGCATCGTCACCACCGGCGACCAGCGCACCGAGTGGTCCCTCGAAAAACAGGGTGGCAAGGGCCTTTTCACCAAGGAACTCGAAGACGCCGTGCTGCGTGGTGACGCCGATCTCGCCGTCCACAGCTGCAAAGACCTTCCCGGCGAACTTCCCGCCGGCTTGACCGTCGCCGGCTACCTTCCGCGCGAAGACCCGCGCGACATGCTCGTGCTCCGCGAAGGCGTCGAGTCGCCCGCGCTCATCGCTACCAGCAGCCCTCGCCGTCGTCTCCAGCTCGCGATGCTGTTTCCCGACGCGCAGTTCACCGAGATCCGCGGCAACGTGGATACCCGTCTGCGCAAGATCGCCCAAGACCACGTCGCCGACGCCACCGTGCTCGCCGTCGCCGGCCTGCGCCGCCTCGGTATCGGCGGTTGGCAAGGCGCCGATTTTCACGCGCTCGATTTTTCCCACATGGTTCCTGCTGTTGGCCAAGCTGCCATCGCGATCCAGACGCGCACCGCCGATGCCGAGCGTTTCGCTGCAGTGCTCGATAAACGCACCGCGCGTTTCGTTACGTTGGAACGCGCGTTCCAAGCCGCCCTCAACGGCGGTTGCCAAACGGCTTTCGCCGCGCACGCCACCGCGGACACGCTGTGGTTCTACCACCACGAAATCGGCCTCCGCAGCCTCCCAATCAGCGACGCCGAAATCGACGCCCCCGTCGAAACCGCCCGAGCGCTGCTCACCCACTTTGGCTTTAAGCTCTGAGCTTGGTCCGATTCCGGACTCTCAGCTCTCAACTCTCAGCTCTCAACTTTCTGCCCATGTCTTCCTCCGGTATCGTTCATCTCGTTGGCGCGGGTCCTGGTGACCTTGGCCTTGTCACCTTCCGCGCGAAGGAACTCATCTCCGCCGCCGACGTTCTCGTTTACGACTACCTCGTCCACCCCGAGCTGGTGAAATGGTGCCGTCCCGAGTGCGAGATCGTCTATGTCGGTAAAAAAGCCGGCTTCCACTCCGTCCCTCAGGAAGAGATCGAAACCCTCCTCGTTACCCACGCCAAGGCCGGCAAGAAAGTCGTGCGCCTCAAGGGCGGCGATCCCTACATCTTCGGCCGCGGCGGCGAAGAAGCCCGCACGCTCGCCAAGGACAACATCCCGTTTGAAGTCGTCCCCGGTGTCACCGCCGCCATTGCCGCCGGTGCCTATGCGGGCATCCCGCTGACCTATCGCAACGTCAGCACGTCGCTCGTGTTGCTCACCGGCCACGAGGACCCGACCAAGAAAGAAACCCAGGTGGACTGGCGCAGCTACGGCGCGCTGAAAAACACCACGCTCGCCATCTACATGGGCATGGGCCGCCTCGAATTCATCCTCGCCGAACTCCAGGCCGGCGGACTCGCCGCCGACACACCCGCCGCCGTCGTGCAATGGGCCTCGCTCGGCCGCCAGCGCAGCGTCACCGGCACGGTGGCAACTCTCGCCGACCAAGTCGCCAAATCCGGCCTCGCCGCTCCGGCCATCATCTTCGTCGGCGAAGTCGTGCGCGATCACGAGTCCATCGACTGGTTCGAGCACCTGCCGCTCTTCGGCCGTCGGGTCGCCATCACCCGCACGCGCGATCAGAACAGCGAACTGCGCGACAAACTCGAAGTCCTCGGCGCCGAGGTGCTGGAGCTGCCGCTCATCCAAATCAGTAAAGACACCGACCGCCTTGGCTTCGTCGAGATCCTGGCTGAACTCGGGAGCTACGATTGGATCGTGTTCACGAGCGCCAACGGTGTTCGCTACTTCTTCGAGGATTTCCTGAAGGGCTTTAAGGACATCCGCTCGCTCGGCATGTTGCGCTTCGCCTGCGTGGGCAAAGCGACTGCTCGCGAGATCGAACGTTACTACGTCAAGGTCGAGTGCATGCCCGACACCGCCACGGGCGAATCCCTCGCGGATGCGCTCATCGCCACCGGCAGCCTCGACAGCGCCAAGGTGATCGTGGTCACCGGTAACTTAAATCGGGATACGATGGTTCGTAAGCTCGAAGCCGGTGGCGCCATTGTGGACAGCCTGCTCCTCTACAAGACCGAGAAGACCGACCTCGCCCACGATCCCGTGGCCGACGACTTCCGTGAAAAAGGCGCCGACGCGATTCTCTTCGCCAGCTCGTCCGCCGTGCAGTCGTTCGCCGATCAATCGGCGACGCTGCAATTCGCGGAAAACGCCAAGCGTCCGCTGGCTGGCAGCATCGGGCCGCAGACGAGCGAAACCATGAAAAAGGTCGGCATGGCCATCGCTTTCGAATCCAAAAAACCGAGCCTCGATTCATTGATCGATGCTCTCCTCAAAAGCCTGAAGTCTAACTGATTTGATTATCGTAGGGGCGTCGCGTGCGACGCCCCCCGAGGTGGGGGGGTGGCCCGCCAGCGGTCCCCGGCCACGCAAGCGACGCGCCAACAAATACCCATAATTTGAAAAACCCAGTCAAACCA
>CBRAFO010000034.1:0-33472 GCA_967755175.1 uncultured Opitutaceae bacterium
TGATCCCCGATTTGAAGCTGAGCGACCGCGGGTTGTTCTCGGCGGCGAAGTGGGGTTTCGTGCCGGTTTCGTGAGACGGTGGTGATGGATCGGGCCTTGCGGCAGTCGGGTGGGTTGTCCTGATTTGGCGCATGGCTATCGCTTCCGCTAAACTGGCTAACCGTATTCTGGTCGGGCTGGTGGTCGGTCTGATTGCCGGGGTGATCACGCTGGTCATCGGACATTCCGCTCCGGGATTTCTCGCCGGAGCCCAATGGGTGTCGCGGGAGATTTTCGATCCGGCGGGGCAGGTGTTTTTGCGGCTGTTGTTTTTTGTGATCGTCCCGCTGGTGTTTGCTTCGCTGGCCGTGGGCGTAGTGCAGCTCGGGCGGCTCGACAAACTGGGGCCGCTCGCAGGAAAAACCTTTGGGTTGTTCGCGCTCAATATGGTCATCGGTGTGGCGCTGGGTTTGGTGATGATGGACGTGGTGAAGCCGGGGCGCGCGCTCGGCGAGACTCGGCGTGAAGAGCTGCGGCGCGCCTATAACGCGGATGCGACCAAGGTCATCGCCACGCAGGAAAACCAGCAGGCCATGGATCTGCGGGCAGTGGTGGAGATGTTTATGCCGCGAAACCTGCTCGGGGCCATCACGGGGCAGAATCGTGGTGCGATTGGCGAAGTCCTGCCGTTGATCCTGTTCGCGCTGTTGGTGGGCGCGGTGGGCGTGGGGCTCGCCGACGCGAAACGACAGCAGCTGATCAATGGACTAGAGCTGGTGAACGAGCTGATGACGGGGATCGTTCATTACGCGCTGCGACTCGCGCCCTATGCCGTGCCGTTGATGATTTATAGTGTGGTGGTCCGCGTCGGCGTGGAGATTTTGACGGCGCTGGGGTTGTTCGTCGCCGGCACGCTGGCGGTGATGGCGCTGCACCTGTTCGGGACGATGTCGCTGTGGTTAAAGTTCATGGCGAAGCGGTCGCCGTGGGAGTTTTTCAAGATCGTGAAGCCGGTCTTGATCACTGCGTTTTCGACGAGTTCGAGTGCGGCCACGATGGCTGCATCGCTGGCGGTGTGTAAGGAGGAGCTGAAGGTATCGCCCAGCGTGAGCGGATTCGTGATTCCGCTGGGGGCGACGATGAACATGAGCGGCACGGCGCTTTACGAGGGCTGCGTGGTGTTGTTCGTCGCGCAGGTGTTTGGGCCGGAACTGGCGTTTTCGCAGCAGGTCACGCTGCTGGTGCTGTCGGTGTTGAGTGCGGTCGCGGTGGCGGGAATCCCGGGCGGTTCGCTGCCGCTGATTGCGGGGTTGTGCATCACCTTTGGTCTTCCGCCGGAAGGGATCGGCATCGTGCTCGGGGTGGATCGGCTGCTCGACATGGCGCGCACCACGGTGAACGTGGGAGCAGACTTGGTGACTGCCGTGATCGTGGATCGGACGACGCCGGTGGACGGCTTGGACGCGGCAAATCTACCCGTGGACGAGGTGTCTTCGCCGAGCCTGAGCGTATGATCGGGGCGTTTTACCAGTCTCTCTCCGAGAGCGCAGGCCTGGCGGCGTTGTTGCGCGGCGGTCAACTGGAACGGGCACCGGATGAGGCGTGGTTGCTGTGCGCCGATGTGTGCATGTCCACCAAGGCCATCGCGGAGGGGCGCTACAAGGATGTGAATCTCGCTGGCGCTGCGTGTATCACGGCGGTGCTCAATGCGTGTCACCGTGCTGACCTGCCGTTCATCTTTGGCGGGGATGGCGCGATGTTGTTGGTGGGAGCGACCGAGCGGGACGCGGCGAAGGCGGCGTTGGCGGGCACAGTGCGGATGGTGCGCGATGCATTGGGGCTGGAGATGCGCGCCGGGCTGGTGCCGGTTCGGGCGTTGCGCGAGGCGGGGGCAGAACTGCGGGTGGGGCGCGTGCGGATGTCGGAGGGGTTTCACCAAGCAGCGTTCATGGGCGGCGCGGCGGCGTTGGCGGATGCGTGGCTCAAGGGCGGCGATGCGCGCGTGGACCGCGTCAATGGAAACGAAAGCGGCGGCGAGGCAGACTTCGATGGGTTGGAGTGTCGCTGGCAAGGTGTGCGGCCGGTGCAGGGCGGGGTTGCGGCGTTGATCGTGGAGGCACGAATGAAGGGCGACGCCGGCCGGTTAGAACTGGCCGCAGTGTTGCGTGATGTGGAGGCGGTGCTGGGGCCTGTGATGAAACGGCGACCGGTATCGGCCGGGACGCTGAAGCTCGCGCGGGAAGCGGCTGAACTGGTGGCGGAGGCGCGGGTGCACGCGGGCCGGGTAAATCCGTCGCCCTGGCGAAAGTGGCTGGTGCGATTCGAGACGGCGATGGGGCGCTTGATCATGGCGCGCAAGGTGAAGTTCGCCGGCGTGGACTGGGGGCGCTACAAAGACGACGCGGCGTCCAACACGGATTTCGAAAAGCTCGACGATGCGCTGCGCATGGTGGTGGCGGCTGGGCCGGAGGCGGTGGCACGACTCAGGGTGACGCTCGATACCGCGGTGGCCGAGGGGCGCATCTGGTATGGACTCGATGTGTCGGAGGAGTGCCGGATGACGTGCTTGGTGTTCGTGCGCGGCCGTCAGCATTTCCACTTTGTGGACGGCTCGGGCGGCGGCTACGCGGCGGCGGCGACCGCGCTCAAGGCGGCGAAGGCGGCGGTGCGCGTGACGAGGTAGGGTCGGAGTAAGAACTCGGATTTTTTTCACCACTAATGAATCGCCCAATGTGGCCGATTCTTGGGGTGAAGCTCCGGCTAATCGCCTCCGCGGTGGTGCGGAGGCATCTGCTGATCGCAGATGGGGTCCGGAGGACTCAGAAGGATTGAATCAGCGGCACGAAAAAGCCCCGACGGGGGCGTCGGGGCTGGCGGACCACTCGCTCACGCTCGTGGCTACGTCGAATTAGATCAGGCCGAGCTTCATTTTGCCTTCTTCGCTGATCATCGACTGGTTCCAGGCTGGTTCCCACGTGATGCGGACGTCGGCGGCGGCGACGCCGGGGACGAGGAGGATCTTGCCTTTCGCATCTTCGGCGATCGCCGGGCCCATGCCGCAGCCCGGCGCGGTGAGCGTCATGGCGACATCCACTTTGTAGCCGCCTTCGGGGGCTTCGGACTTGGAGACGTCCATCGAATAAACGAGGCCGAGGTCCACGATATTTACGGGGATCTCGGGGTCGTAAACTTTCTTGAGCTGATCCCACACGGCCTCGGGGTCGGGGGCTCCGTCGGCGAGGGTGGATGATTCGACCGTGTCGGTGATGACTTGCTCACCGATCGCGTCGCCATCTTTGCCGTTGATCCGGAAGAGTCCGAAGTCGGTCTGCACGGTGTAGGTGCCGCCGAGCGTCTGGTGGATGAAGAGCTTGGTGTTGGCGAAGAGCGTGTGCTTGTCACCCGAGGGAATCTGGGTGGCGACGACGTCGCGGGAGAGGGTGCGTTCTTTGGCGGGAGAGGACATGATCGAAAAGGGTCCCCGAAGGTTGGCGAAGGCGGGGGAGATGTCGAATGGACTTCGCTGATCAAAAAACAAAAAGTCCCCGGGCAAACCCGGGGACTTTGATTGACGGAGGGACGCGCGGGGGGCGGATCAGTTCGCGGCGACGAACAGGGCGTCCACTTTCTGGACGAGAGCGGAATCCCAGCCGGAGGCGCGGGCCTGGCTGGCGGCCTGGCTTTGCACGCGGTCGTGGCGGGCGTTGACCCACTCGCGGAGGGTGGACTCGTAGGAGAGGTAGGCGTTGATGGAGTTGAGGTAGGATTCCTTGCCGGCGTCGTAGGCGCGGGCCGAGGCGTCGCGGAGGATCTCATGTTGTTTGACGAGATCGGCGAGGTCGGCCTCGGAGGCGGCGGCTTGCTCCACGAGCTGGCGACCGCGCTGGTCGGTGCGGCCGGAGGTGGCGGCGAGGGCGCGGAGTTCAGCCTCTTTCGCGCGTTGACGATATTTGAGCTCGCGAGCTTCGGAGTAGTTCATGCCGCGGTCGAAGATGTCCCAGCGGACGGCGAGTCCGACCTCGTAGTTGGACAGGTCGCGGGCGCCGCCGAATTCGGAGCCGCCGGCGTTGTCCAGGCCCCATTGGCTGTAGAGGCTGAGAACGGGCAGGGAACGGCGGGTGGCGGCGGTGGCCTGATGGCCGATCTCGGCGGCTTCGGCGGTCACGAGTTCGATGGCGGGGGTGCGGGCCGAGGCGGCGGCACCCGCGGAGATCGATGCCGGATCGGCGTCGGGGGACAGGCGGACGCCGGGGGTCTTGAGGCGCTCGGCGGAGTCGCCGATCAGGCCGAGGTTGTAGGCGAGGTGATCGTTGAAGTTGTTGCGCTCGCGTTTCATGGCGGCGAGGGCGAGGCGGATGTTTTGGACGTCGGTGACGGTGGCGATCTTCGCGTCGTGGCTCTTGGAGACGGAATCGAGTTCCTTCTCAAGGCGGGCGATGACGCGGTCGCAGGAGGCGATGAGGGTTTGGAAGCGGGCGGTGTTGACGAAGCCTTCGACGAGCTGGCGGGTCTGGGATTCGTGGGCGTCGCGGCCGATGATCTCGGCCTGGCGCTTGCGGGCTTTGGAGGCCTCAACGAGCGGGGAGATGGTGGGGTCGTAGAGGGGTTGGTCGAGGACGACGTTCAGGCGGGTGTCGCCGTAGGAGTCGTGGCCGTTCTGGAAGATCGCGTTTCCGCTTTGGCTGACGTCCTGGTAAACCCAGAGTTCGCGGGCGATGACGGAGACCTTGGGCAGGTAACGCATGCGCTGGGTTTGGACGTTTTGTTCGGCGGCCTTCAGGTTCCAGTCGGCGGCGCCGGGAGCGGCGGCGTTGGAGGTGCTCTGGGTGTAGATATCCTGGAGCGTTCCCGCGCTGGCGAGGGAGGCGGCGAGGGCCGAGGCCACGGGCAGCAGGCGGAGTAGATTACGGTTGGACTTCATAGGTGGTTAGCGAGTTGGAATGGTGGACGGAGAAAGGGGAGTAGGAGTCGGGCGGGAAAGTTCGCGGACCGCGTCGTAGAGCCGGGCGTCGGCGCGCAGCCAGCACGGTTCGGAGACCTGGCGGCGCCAGAGGTCGAGAATGACGGGATCGTGGTCGAGGCGGCTGTCACCCCAGTCGAGCGATCGGTGCTGGGCCTGGGAGTCCCAGTTCACGTTGATGATGCTGACGGCTTTGATCTCGGGGTGGGTTTCGATGAGTTCGAAAAAGGGGCGGTGCCAGTAGTCCCACCAGTCCCGGCCGCCGAGGGTTTTCTGGCGGCGGGTGTAGCGGATGGGGCTGGCCTCGGCGATGAGGACGGGCTTGCCGTGGGCGCGGGCGAAGGCGAGGACGGCCTCGCGGTTCGGCGCGCGGTGGAAGCCCTCCTCGCCGACCTGGAAGAAGCTGATTCCCACCCAGTCCACGTAGTCGTCGCCGGGATACCAGGCCTCGATGCCGATCTCCTGGTAGGTGGGAAGCATGGCGAAGGAATGCCAGACGAGGAAGATGTCGCGGCAGGGGCGCAGGGCGCGGGCGATAACACGGTAGGCTTTGACGTAGGCCTCCGGCGGATAGCGATTGTGTGGGCCGTCGAACTCGTAGCCGATGCGGAGGAAGACGGGGCGCTGTAACGACTCAAGGGAGGTGCGGAGGCGGGCGATGTCCGCGTCGTGCGCGCCGTCGGCGATCTCGAACAACTGGTCGCGGGAGAGCCAGAGGCCGATCTGGAAGACGAGGGGGGACTGGACGAGCTTGAGGTATTCGAGGTCCTGGTGGTTGTCGCCGGGTTCGTTGGCGTGGGGGCCGGAGACGCCGGAGAGATCGAGGGCGGTGTAGAAGGACGCGCCTCCCGGGAGGGGGCAGGCGTGGCCGCGATCGCTGACATCGTTGAGGTAGCTGGTGAATTCTTCGCGGCTCTGGCCGGCGATGAGGAGCACGGAGCCGGGCGTGCGTCCGGCGGCGGACAGCGGGCCCATCGCGAGCCAGGACAGGCACGCGAGCAGCACGCAGAGGCGTAAAGGAGGCCGCTTCATGGGGCGAAGAATATCCGGCGGAACAGGACGCGGAGGGAGGCGTGGACGCCGCCGGTGCGCACGGTGTCCACGGTGTTGAGAAGGCCGTCGGGGATGGGGCGCTGGACGCAGAGCAGGCAGGAGAAAAACAGCAGCCAGGAAACGTAGAGAGTCAGCGAGATCATGAGGCCGACGTTGGCCTGCATAAAGAACGCCTCGCCGCGGGGGCCGAAGCCGCGAAACGCCATACCCGCGAAGGTGACGAAGAGCAGCGCAGCGTGGGGCCGCAGGATGTGCCAGTGGACGCGGGTTTCCTTTGAATCGAGCTTCTTGTTGGTGGTGGTGAACGTTTGGCGGAAGGGGTTGATGACCACTTGGGCAATGGCCGCCGCGATATGGAAGATGCCGACGACGCGCTCAAGTTCGCCGACGAAGGGGATAGTTTTGCGTCCACTGAGCCAGTAGAGCGCGTAAACGCTCAGCAGCATGCGAGGCGCGAAGACGACCACCAGGTGACCGAAATCGGAGTGGATGGGCGAGATGCCCAACCACCAGTAAATAGCGGGCGCGAACAGGAGGCAGAGGGTGCTGAGCGAGCCGACGTGGTAGAGGACGGTGTCGAAGAAGAAGAGGCGATCGAGCACCGAGATGCGTTTGGCCCGGAGCACGCCGCCCTCGACGAAAAAGCATTGGAGCGTGCCGACGCACCAGCGGGCGCGCTGGCGGATGAAGTCGGTGATGTCCTGGGTGGCGAGGCCGGAGCTGAGGGGCTCGTTGAGAAAACGGGTTTTGAAGCCGTGGGAAAGCAGCACGTAGGACGTGTGGAGGTCCTCGGTGATGGACGCCTCGGGGATGCCTCCGGTGAGGCGGAGGCAGGAGCGCTTGATTACAAAACTCGTGCCGTAGCAGAAGGCGTTGTCCCAGCTGTCGCGGGCGGGCTGCATGACTTCGCTGAACATGCACTGGGCCTCAGGCCAGGCCTTTTCACCCCAGAGGTTGTATTGGATGGCGTCGGGATTGCTGAAAACCTGCGGGGTTTGGAGGATGCCAATGGCGGGATCTTCCAGCAGGCCGACGGTGCGCCAGAGAAAGTTGGGAACGAGGGCAAAGTCGGCGTCCACCACGCAGACGAGCGGACGGTGGGTTTTGCCGAGGGCGTGATTGAGGTTGCCGGCCTTGAATCCCTTGCGGTCGGGGCGGACCAGGTAGGACACCTTTTCGACCGCGCAGAACTCGCGCAACCAGGCGCGGTCGCCGTCATCGAGCACCCAGACCTCGAAGTCCGGGTAATCGATATGGCGGGCGGCGCGGATGGTGCGCTTGAGGATGTCCTCAGGCTCGTTGTAGGTGGGGATGAGGATGTCCACGCCATGAACCTCGGGCTTGGCGCGCGCGCGGGCCTCGGCGCGGTCGGCTTCGGGACGGCGGTCGCTGGGCTTGACGAGCACGATGAGGTGCCAGGTGAGGACCGCCGTGGAGATGAGTTCGAGGACGGCGAAGAGCCAGGTCCACAGCGACTCCAGTCCGAGTGAGAGCGGCATCATGGTGGCCTCGATGCGCCACCAGACGTAGCGCATGTTCATGAGGACAAAGAGGCCGACCACGAGCAGGCGGACGGACTGGCGCGACCAGGAGACGGCGGGGGACAGCAGCCAAAGTCCGACGAAGAGGAGGAGGGTCGCGAGAACCTCCGGGTAGAGGTCGGAGATCATGGATGACTGCGCAGGACGAGACTGAGCCAGATCAGGCAGCGTTCGGGCCAGCCGGCCTTGCCGCTGGAGGTGAGGACCTTGGCGAGCTGGCCGAGGTTTTCCGGTTTCAGCTTGCCGGGATCGACCTCGATGGTGAGGCGGAGCATGGAGGCGTCGAGGGACAGGGTGTTGATGGCGCTGGAACTGCGGGCGTTTTGTTCCTGCACCTGGATGTCGGCGACGCGGCCCTCGATGAAGCGCGACTCGGCGACGAGGTAAACGTCGGCGCGGTCGCCGATCGCGATCGTGTTCATGAAGTCGCGCCGGAAATAGGCCTCGATGAAGAGGGATCGGGTGTCGGCGATATCGGCGACGCTTTCGTCGTTGAGCACGGATTCTCCGGGCACCACCTGCAGGCGCCAGACGATGCCTTCGATGGGGGTGGTGAGGTCGTAGGCGAGGTCCGTTTGCTGGTGGTTGCGGACCGAGTTGAGCTGGTTTTCGGCCTCGCCTAGCTTGGCGTTGAGCGCGAGGCGCTGGATGCGGAGGTTGCCGAGGTCTTGCTCGTAGGCGTTGATGCGGGCCAGCAGGGCTTCGACAGAGTCTGAGGCTTGGACGACGCTGGAACCGCGGCGGACGGCTTCGTCACGGGCGTTGAGCGTGGTGAGCAGGGTCTCCGCATCTTGGAGGTTTTTTTCCGCATCGAGGGTTTGCTGGCGGGTTTCCGACCATTGGGCGGAAGTGATAATGCCCTCGCTGAAGAGTGGGGCGGCGCGGTCTTCGAGGGCTTTTTTGGCGGCGAGGCTTTCGCTGACGATGCGGACTTTTTCCTGGGCGGCGCGCCGATTCTGAACGAGGGCCTGCCGTGCACCCGCGCTGGCGGCGTCCACTTCAGCCTGGGTTTCCTTGCGCTTGGTTTCACGGGCCTCGATGGCCCGGTCGATGGAGTCCTGTTGTTCCTGGAGTTTGGAGAGGGCAAAGGTGCGCTCCTGGAGTTCGTGGCTGATCTGATCGGGGTCACGAAGAACGCGGCCGATGCGGTCGCCGGGGTGAAGGGGCGTCGAACGGTTGGGCACGAGATCGGCGATCCGGCCCGGGTCCTTGGCGTGAAGCGTGACCCTCTTCGCGTTGACGATGGCGTGGGTGCTGAAGGGGAACAGCGGTGGGAGGAGCAGCGCCCAAAGGGAGATGGCGATGAGCCCGAGCGCACAGGCGATTCGCGGGACCCGCAGGTATTTGCCGAACTTGCTTGGCATGATCAGGGGATGCGGGAGGGAGGAAGTCGGCGGAGGAAGGTGAGGGCGCGAACAAGACCGAAATGTCAGGCGGGGTGGCGATACACCCGGCACGGTATGAATGCGGACGGTTAAGTTGAGGAACTGTTGAGTATAAGAGGCCCATTTAAACCCAAGAATTTTTTCGCCAAACTTTTACTCAATGTATTTACATTGCGCGGTTTAGGTGTCGGCAGGCTTTGATGATTGCCGGTCGGTTGCTGCATGGGTGGAGGCAGGGCACAAAAAAGCCGGGGGATTTTCCCCGGCTTGAAACAGGTCGGCCGCCCGGTCTGGACGGACGGTTTACTTTTTGAACTTCGACTCGATCAGCGTGCGGAGGGACGCGTGGAGGTCTTCGTTTTCGAGTTTGTTGAGCACTTCTTCGAAGAACGCGAAGACGAGCATTTCTTTCGCGGCTTGTGGATTGATGCCGCGGGACTGGAGGTAGAACTCTTGCTCGGGTTCGATGCGGGAGCTGGTGGAACCGTGGCTGCAACGGACGTCGTTGGCCTGAATCTCCAAGCCGGGGAGGCTGTGAGCCTCGGCTTCGTCGGAGAGCATCAGGTTGCGGTTCTTCTGGTAGGCGTCGGTCTTCTGGGCGTCGGGCTCGACGATGATCAGGCCGGAGAAGATGGTCTTCGCCGTGTCGAGGAGCGCGTTTTTGTAGAGGAGGTTCGACGTGGTGTTGGGCGCAACGTGGGTCTGGAGCGTGCGCTGGTCGAATTCCTGTGAGCCGGTCGCGACGGTGAGGGCGAGCATCTCGGAGTGAGCGCCGGGGCCGAGGAGGCGGCTGTGGGACTCGTGGCGAGCCTGGCGTCCGCCGAGGTGGACGTTGAGCGAGAGGACCTTGGCGTCGCGTTCGGCGACGATGGAGTTGGTCTGGAAGGCGAGGGTGTCGCGGGACCAGTTTTGAGCGCCGACGTAGGTGAGCTGCGCGCCGGCGGCGGCGTGGAGATCATTCACACCGCTGGCGAGGTGGCGGGATTTGTCGGCAGAGACGAAGAACTCAACGAGGGTGGCCTTGGCGTTTTCACCGAGGACGACGATCGTGTGGGGGAAGGTGGCCTTGTTGGCGCCGGAGAGGGTGTGCTGGACGACGAAGGGTTCGGTGATCTCGACGCCTTTGGGAACGTAGAGGACGGTGCCGGAGCTGGTGAAAGCGGTGTTGAGGGCGACGAACTTTTCGCTGCCGAGATTGGCCGGAAGCTTTTGGAAATACTGGCGAACGAGATCGCCGTGTTGGACGAGGGCTTCGTCGAGGGGGGCGAAGATCACGCCTTTGGCGAGCAGGTCGGCGGAGAGGACGCTGCGGGAGACGAGCTGGCGATTGGAGAAAATCATCTCCGCGGCATGGGGGAAATCCGAGAGGTTTGGGATGTGTTGGGACGCCTCCTCGGGGACGGAGAACCCGTCGAGGTCGAGGGTCTGGATGTTGCTGAAGCGCCAGGTCTCGTCGGTGCGACTGGGATCGGGCAACGAGTTGAACTGTTTCCACGCGGCGGCCTTGGCTTCGAGCCACCAGGCGGGGAGGTAGCTGCGTTGCGAGAGGTGCTGCGCAAAGCGGACGGAGTCGAGGCCGGTGGAGGCGGGAGCGGGTGCGAGGGCGGTGGCGGACATGCTGGAGTGTTCTTTATTCTTTATCTTAATCTTTCTCTTTCCTCCCGGTGCTTTCTTTTCAGGCCCCGGAGGAGGGAGAAAGAGAAAGATTAAGAGGAAAGAGAAAGAGGTTAATCAGCCGACCGAGCCTTCCATTTCGAGGTCGATGAGGCGCTTGAGCTCGACCGAGTATTCCATGGGGAACTGGCGGACGAGGTCGTTCACAAAGCCGTTCACGGCGAGGCTCATTGCCTGCGCTTCGGTGAGGCCGCGTTGCTGCATGTAGAAGATCTGCTCTTCGTTGACCTTGGATACGCTCGCTTCGTGCTGCACGGCATGGGTGTCGCCGCGCACGGTGATGGCGGGATACGTGTCGGTGCGGCTGTTGGTGTTGATCAGCAGCGCGTCGCACTCGGTGTTGTTTTTGCAACCCTTCAAGTGCTTCGGGATGTGGACCTGTCCGCGGTAGGTCGAGCGGCCCTGGCCGACGGAGATCGACTTGGCGACGATGACCGAGGTGGTGTCGTCGGCGGCGTGGATCATCTTGGCGCCGGTGTCCTGGTGCTGGCCGTCGTTGGCGAGGGCGATGGAGATGACTTCGCCGCGGGCGCGTTTGCCCTTCAGGACAACGCCCGGATATTTCATGGTGAGGCGGCTGCCGATGTTGCAGTCGATCCACTTGATCTCGGCGTCCTCGTGGGCAACGCCGCGCTTGGTGACGAGGTTGAAGACGTTGTTCGCCCAGTTCTGGACGGTGATGTATTGGATCTTGGCGCCCTTGAGGGCGACGAGTTCGACCACGGCGGAGTGGAGCGTGGAGGTGGAGAACTTGGGGGCGGTGCAGCCTTCCATGTAAACGACCTCGGAGCCTTCGTCGGCGATGATGAGGGTGCGCTCGAACTGGCCGAAGTTTTCCGCGTTGATGCGGAAGTAGGCTTGGAGCGGCTGGGCGACTTTTACGCCGGGCGGCACGTAGATGAAGGAACCGCCGGAGAACACCGCGCTGTTGAGGGCGGAGAACTTGTTGTCACCGGTCGGGATGACTTTGCCGAAGAACTTTTTGAAGATCTCCGGGTGCTCGCGGAGGGCTTCGGTCGAGTTGCAGAAGATAACGCCCTGCTTGGCGACGATGTCCTTGATGTTCGAATACGCGGCTTCGGAATCGAACTGGGCTTCGACGCCGGCGAGGAACTTGCGCTCCTGCTCGGGAATGCCGAGGCGTTCGAAGGTCTTCTTGATGTCGTCGGGCACTTCGTCCCACGTGCGCTTGGGCTTCTGGCCCTGCGAGAGGTAGTAACGGATTTTGCTGAAATCGATGTTGTTGAGGTCCGTCGTGGCCCAGTGCGTGGGCATGGGTTTGTCGAGGAACGTCTTCAACGCCTTGAGGCGGAATTCGAGGATCCACGGGGCCTCTTTCTTCACCGAGCTGATGTAGCGGACGGTGTTTTCGTTGAGGCCGGTGCCGGCGTCGAACTCGTAGTTAACGTTGTATTGGAAGTCGCCGACGGCCTGGTCGATGCCGCCGACGGGATTAACCTCCGTGGGGACTTCGTCGGCGGATGGGAGTGTGTCGATGTCGGGCATGGGAGCGGGTGGGTTGGCGGATGGAGCGGGTGCGCGGGCGGATGGTTTAGATCGCCTGCAAGCAGGCTCCTACATTTCGGAGTTTAGACGGCGGCGAGCTCGGTTTTGACCCAGTCGTAGCCCTTGGCCTCGAGTTCGAGGGCGAGGGTTTTGTCGCCGGACTTCACGATGCGGCCGTCATACATGACGTGCACGAAATCGGGGACGATGTAATCGAGCAGGCGCTGGTAGTGAGTGATGAGGAGGACGCCGAGTTTGTCACCGCGCATGGCGTTGACGCCTTCGGCGACGATCTTGAGGGCGTCGATATCGAGGCCGGAGTCGGTCTCGTCCATGAGGGAGAACGACGGCTCGAGCATGGCCATCTGGAGGATCTCGCAGCGTTTCTTTTCGCCGCCGGAGAAGCCTTCATTCACGGAGCGGGAGGTGAACTTCCGGTCGATTTTGAGGAGGTCCATCTTGGCGTAGAGCTTCTTGTAGTAGCCGGTGGCATCGAGCTCTTCGCCTTCGGCCATGCGGGCCTGGACGGCGGCGCGGAGGAAGTTGGCGATGGAAACGCCGGGGATTTCGGAGGGATATTGGAAGGCGAGGAAGAGGCCGGCGCGGGCGCGTTCGTCGGGTTCCATTTCGAGGATGGACTTGCCGTCGAGGAGGACGTCGCCGCTGGTGATAACGTAGTCGGGGTGACCGGCGATGGCTTTGGAGAGCGTGGATTTGCCGGTGCCGTTCGGGCCCATGATGGCGTGCACTTCGCCGGTTTTGATCGTCAGGTTGAGGCCTTTGACGATGGGCTTTTCAGGGGTGGCGCTGAGGGCCACGACGAGGTCACAGATTTCGAGGGAGGAGGACATGATGGAAAGTTGAAGGAGCGAGTGGTGAGTAGCGGGTCGAGGTAGCGAGTAGTCGGAGGGCGGAGGCCAGAAGCTTAGCGGGAGGCGGGAACTTTACCGCGGAACGTGATCTCTATGGCGTCGGCATCGTAGCCGGGGGGCAGGATGGCCTTGATGTTGGCGAGGAGGTTGGCGGGCAGCTCGATGTCGTGCGTCGCGCCGGTGGTCTCGTCGTGGAAATGAGCGTGCGGGTGAAGATTCGGGCAGTAACGGGTCGGACCGCGTTCAAAGTTCACGGCGCGCACGAGGTCGCATTGCACGAGCGTTTCGAGGCAGTTATAAACCGTCGCGAGGGAAATGCCGGGGAGCTGAGACTTCACCCGGGCGAACACTTCGTCGGCCGTGGGGTGGTTCCGTTTGGTGAGGAGGGCGTCATACACGACCTCGCGCTGAGGGGTGTTGCGCAGGCCGCTGTCAGCGAGCTTTTGCGCAAGGGCGTCGGAGTGAATCCCGTGTGTGGACATGGTCGGATCGGTGAAGCGAAAAAAGAGAGGTCTGAATCCGACAAGCAATTGGAATGATTCTAAGGTGCAAGTTGAAATTGGAATAGTTCCAAAGAAGAGTTTGTGCTGCCTTGGGGTTACCGTGTAACCAGCTTAACCCTAGTATCTTGAACTGGTAATACAGGGAGTTAATCGGGCGAATGATGCCCGCTTTTAGTGTTACAGCAGGCACTTACATCGCTCTAAATATCCAAGAATAGCTCGATTGAGCTAAAGACGACACCGAGGGTGAACCCGATCTATGGGTGGGCTCCGACGCTTGTCACTACGGACGCAGGACGTCTCGTAAGGTGATGAGCAGGGTCTCAGCCGTGTAGGGCTTCGGGAGAAAGTGGGTCACGCCCGCACCGGCGGCCTTGGCCACGCGGCCGTTGGAATTGAGTCCGCTCGCCGCGATGATGAGGGTGCGCGGGTTGATGCGCATGAGGGCGTTGATGGTCGCGGGGCCATCCATGATGGGCATTACCATGTCGGTAAGGACGACTGCGATGGTGTCACGATTTTGGGCGTAAAGCGCGATGCCCTCGGCGCCATCGCTGGCGACGATCACCCGGTATCCAAACGATTCCAACGTCTGCTGGGTAATCGTGAGGATGGAAGTCTCGTCATCGATCACGAGAATAACTTCGCCGTGACCACGGGGTAGATCGGTCATGACGGAAGTGTTAATCTCCGGCGCACGCAGGCTAGGGTCGGCGGGCAGAAAAACCTTAAAGACACTGCCCTTGTTTTGCTCGCTGCAAACGGTGATGAAACCGCCATGGCTCCCCGTGATCGCATGGGCCGTGGAGAGGCCGAGGCCGGTGCCTTTGCCCACTGCCTTGGTGGTGAAAAACGGTTCGAAAATACGGTCAACCTCAGAGGCGGGAATGCCGCAGCCGGTATCGGCGATGCTGGCGCAGAGGTAGGCGCCGGGTTTGGCCTCACGGCTGGTGGCGGCGTATTGGTCGTCGATGGTGACGTTGTCGGCCGAAAGGGTTAGCACGCCTCCGTCGGGCATCGCGTCGCGGGCATTAACGACGAGGTTGAGCAACACTTGGTGGAGCTGCGTGGCATCGCCGGTGACGGCCCAGAGATCACGACCGAGATGGACTTCGGTGCGAATGGATCGGGGAAAGGTTTCCGAGGCGATGCGGGCGACGTCTTTGAGGAGGTGCTCGACTTTGATAGCGACGCGATGGCCGCTCTCGATGCCGCGGGCGAAGGTGAGGACTTGGCGAACGAGGTCGGCGCCCCGGCGGGCGCTTTGCTCGACGGTATTGATCAGCTTGTGAGTGCCGGGATCAATGGCTTTGAGGCGCAGGAGTTCGACCGACATGAGGATCGGCGCGAGGACGTTATTGAGATCGTGGGCGATCCCGCCGGCGAGAGTGCCGATGCTCTCCATGCGCTGCGCGCGCAGGTATTGGGTGAGCAGCTTTTTGTGCTCGGTGATGTCCGTCATGCCGCCGACCATACGGACGGCCTTGCCGGAGGAATCACGGATGACGTGGCCGCGGTCTTGCACGATGGCGTAGGCGCCGTCTTTGCGGAGATAGCGGTATTCCTCGGACCACGGAGCAGTGGTGGTGGCTTGAACCGTGGCCTTGTGAATGGAGGTGTAAACGCGTTCGCGGTCGTCGGGATGAATGCGATCCGCCCACCAGGACACTTCGGGGGAAATCTCGGCGCGGGGATATCCGAAGAGGGTGCAAAAGCCATCACTCCACCAGAGCTGGTTGGCGACGAGGTCCCAGTCCCACACCGCGTCACTGGTGGCGCGTGAGACGAGTTGAAACCGCTCCTCGCTACGGCGAAGGTTTTCTTCGGTGGCGGTGCGCGTAGTGATATCGTTCGCGACCACGAGACGCGCGGGGTGACCGTTGTAGGCGATGCCGTGGGAGAAGACCTCCATCACCATCTTGGCACCGTTTTTTTTGCAATGGGTCCACACGCCGGATGCGCCGAGCTCGGGATCGAGGCTGGCAATATAAGCTTCGAGCGCGGGGACCTCTTCGGGCGGTCGGATGTCCCGGCTCGTGCGAGCCATAAACTCTTCCCGTGTGTAACCGTAAACGCGGAGCGCGGATTCGTTAACGGCCAGAAACTCGAAGGTCTTGGTGTCGTAAACCCACACGGGGAGTGGGTTGCTATCGAAAAGAATGCGCTGCTGTTCCTCGCTCTGCAGTAGCGCCGCCTTGAGGCGCTCGCACTCGCCGGCGAGCGCGACGAGTTCGGGTGAGGGGGGTAACTCTGCCATCGGCCCTCATCTCACCCGCAAGCTTCCGCGAGGGAAAGCCCAAAGATGTCTCGGAGGCAGATGTTGTGAACTCGCTTACGCGCCGTGTTCAGCCAGCCAGCGCTCGACTTCGATGGCGGCTTGGCAACCCATGCCGGCAGCGGTGATCGCCTGACGGTAAACGTGATCAGAGCAATCGCCCGCGACGTAAACGCCGGGAACGTTGGTCTGCACTTGCGAGCCGGCGACGGGCTTGAAGTAGCCGCCTTCGTCCACGTCGATCGCCGGAGTGAACGGGCCGGTGTTGGGGATATGACCGATGGCGATAAAGATGCCTTTGACGGGCAGCACTGACTCGGCGCCGGTCTTCACGTTTTTCACTTTGAGACCGCTGACTGCGCCATCCGGCACGCCGAGAACTTCGACGGGAACGGTGTCCCAGACCATCTGGATTTTTTCGTGGGCGACTGCGCGATCCGCCATGATCTTGGAGGCGCGCAGGCTGTCGCGGCGATGGACAAGGTAGACCTTGCTCGCGAAACGGGTGAGGAAGAGCGCCTCTTCGGCCGCGCTGTCACCGCCGCCGAGCACGGCGACTTCCATCTTGCGGTAGAACGCGCCATCGCAGGTCGCGCAGGTGGTCACGCCCTTGCCGCCGTAGAGTTCTTTTTCGCCGGGGATGCCGGTCATGCGTGGCGAAGCGCCCGTGGCGATGATCACCGACTTGGCGAAGATCACGCGGTCATCGAGCACGAGCTTGCGCGGATGCACGCTGAAATCGACGGACTTGACGAGAGCCTGGTCAAAACGTGTGCCGAAGCGGAGGGCCTGCTCGCGCATGTTTTGCGTGAGTTGAAAGCCGTCGATGCCATGCGGGAAACCGGGGAAGTTTTCCACCTCGCTCGTCGTGGTGAGCTGGCCGCCGGGGAGGGGGCCTTCGAGGACGAGCGGATTAAGATTGGCGCGGGCGGTATAGATGGCGGCGGTGAGCCCGGCGCAACCAGTGCCGATGATGACGACGTTTTCGACGGAGGTGGACATGGATGGAAGCAGGAAGATGAAAGGGTTAGACCAAGCGTCAAATGCGCGGACCGGACAAGGGGATTTGTCGGCCGCGGGTTTGCCCCGGAAGGTTTGTCACTTAATAAGTGACAAACCTTCCGGGGGCGAACCCGGGATGGTCGGCCGTCGTCGAACGGTTCTTCTAGACCACCGGTGGGCGCTCGATCACGTGGTCGGCGAGTTCGTTGCGGTCGTCGGGACGCCTCGGGAAGTGCCGGGCGAGTAGGTCGCCGGCTTTCGCCAGCGCTGCCGTGATGCCGTCGGTGAACGCCTCGCGGCGAAAATCTGCGGTCAGAGCATCGGCCAGCTCCTGCCAAAACTGCGGGCCGCATTTCGCGTGGACTCCGATGTCGCCGTAAAACGCAAACGTGCGGGAGCGAGGCGCAACGAGCAGGAGCACGGCGTTGCGTTCGCGCGTGCGTTGCATGCCGAGACGGGCGAACTCCTCGGCAGCGGCGGCAAGGGGATCGTCGGTTTTCCCGGCATGGATGACGACGCGCAACTCGCCCGACGTGCGCAGTTCGGCGGCGGCGATGGCGCGCTCGATGCGCGTGTGGTCGAGGCGGGAGATGAAGGTATGAGTTTGCATGGCTGTTACCATTTTCCACTGGCTCCGCCGCCGCCGAACGAACCGCCGCCACCCGAGAATCCGCCGTCGCTTGACGAGCCTCCGCCCCACGAGCCGCCTGAGTTGGAGTTGTCGTTATCGAAATAATCGTCCCATGACCGGCGACGTGACGGATTATGATAAATATATCCGCGACGTATTTGTTTTAAAATGACGACGAAGATCAAAACGATCCAGAAGACGCCCATGAAGATGCCGCTGATAGTGCTATTATCCACGCGGCTGCCGCCGGTTTGTTCGGCGTTGGTGCGGCCGGTGCCTCGATACTCGCCGGTGGTGGCGGCGATCATCGCATTAACCGCAGCATCCATCGCGCCCGCAGGATCGCCGGCGCGGAGACGGGGTTTGAGTTCGTTTTCGATGATGGCGTGGCTGACGGCGTCCGTGAGCACGCCTTCCAAACCGTAGCCCACTTCGATGCGGAGCGCGTGGTCTTCAACGAAGACGAAGAGCACCGCGCCGTTGTCCTTTTTCTTTTGTCCGACTCCCCACGATTGAGCGGCGCGCACGGTGTAGTCTTCCAACGCGGCGCCCGCGGGCAGCTTTGGATAGATAACGACGAGCAGCTGGTTCGATGAGTCGCGTTCGAACTGCGCCAGCCGCGCGTCCAGCGTCCGGGCACGGTCGGCCGGGACGAAGTGGGCGTAGTCGTTGAAATGTGCAGCCGGGGCGGGTGGAAGTGCGGGGCTAGCGGCGCGCAACACGGGCGCACCTAAGGCCGGCAGCAACAGCCAAACGACGAATGCGAGGAGGCTGAACCGGCGTGTGCTCACTGCGCGGCCTTGGGCGAGAAGTCGAATTTCACCTCGGGCGGAGTCTGCGCCGCAGGCGTGGCGTTGAAATAGGGGCGTTCCTTAAAGCCGAGGAGCGCGGCGAAGAAAACTGCAGGCACGCGACGGATGGCGGCGTTGTAGGCGAGTGCGGCGTCGTTGAAGCGACCGCGTTCGACGGCGATGCGATTTTCGCTGCCTTCGAGCTGCGACTGGAGTGCCGAGAAGTTGCCCGTGGCCTTGAGGTCGGGATAACGCTCTGACACGACGAGGAGACGCGAAAGCGCGGAGGAGAGTCGGCCCTGGGCTTGCTCGAATTCGGCGAGTTGCGCGGCGTCGGTGGGCGCCTTCGAGGGATCGAGTTTCACTTGGCCGACCGAGGCGCGGGCTTGAGTGATTTCGGTGAGCGTGGACTTTTCGAAGTTGGCGGCGCCGGCGACCGTGTTGACGAGATTCGGGATGAGGTCGGCGCGACGTTGATAGACGTTTTGCACCTGCGCCCACTGGGCATCGACCGCCTGCTGCGAGTTGACGAGGTTGTTATAAACACCGACGCCATACATGACCGCGAGAACGCCAAGAAGCGCGAGGCCACCGAGCACGAGGAGGAGTTTTTTCATAGGGGGACTTCAACTTGATCAGGCGCGACAGACTTACAAGTGCCGCGCGGGGTAAGCGCACGGGAAGCAAAGGCGGACGCGGGGTGGTTCGTCCGGGAAAGGGCGACTTCCACGGAGGACACAGTCGTCCGGGGGCGGCGCCCCGGCTATATCGGAGGCTGGGCGAGCGAGATTACCAGCCGAACTGGCGCTTGATGCGGAGCGGATCGTAGAGGTCGGTCGGGAGCTCGGTGATGAAGCGGCTGGGCGTGAGCAGCATTCCGCCGGGGCCGGCGCGGGTGGCGACCTTCGGATAACAAATATAGAGCTCGTTTTTCGCACGCGTCACCGCGACGTAGAAGAGGCGGCGCTCTTCCTCGACGTCGTCGGCCTCGATCGCGCGGCGTCCGGGGAACATGCCGTCGGCCACGCCGATCACGAAGACCACGTCGAACTCCAGTCCCTTCGACTGGTGGACCGTGGTGAGTTTGACGGTGTCGGGCGGGAGATCGACGTGGCGTTCGCTGGTCTCGCCGTTCATCAGCGCAACCTGCGAGAGCATCTCGGCGATGTCGTCGAAGCGGCTGGCGAAACCGATCAACGCCTTCAACTCCTCCATGCGATCGATGTAGTCGGCGTATTCGCCCTTCATGTAGTCGGAATACCAGCCGTCGATGGCGGTCCCGATGACCGACTCGGGTTTGCCGGTGCGCATGACGTCGGAGATCTGTTTCAACGAGGCGCAGAAACTCGTCCACTCGTCCTTCGCGTCTTTGGACACCTTGCTCTTCACGTCGTCGGTCGCGAGGGCGTCGATGAAGTCGCGCTGCATGAGCTTCGCGTGATCGAAGGCGGCGGCGTGGATTTTCTGCGCGCCTTTTTCGCCGACCTTGGGCAGGAGCACGGCGATGCGTTGCCAGGCGGATTCGTTGCGCGGGTTGGCGACGAACTGGATAAAGGCGATCAAGTCGCGCACGTGCTGGCGCTCGAAGAACTTCACGCCGCTGGTGATCTGGTAGGGCACGCCGGCGCGGGAGAACGCGAGCTGGATTTCGAGCGCGTGGAAATGCGAGCGATAGAGGATCGCGATTTCGCCCGGCGACACGCCGTCGTCTTCGATGAGCGAACGGGTGCGTTTCAGGATAAAGTCGGCCTGTTCGCGGTCGTCCATGGCTTGGACAACGAGGGGCTTTTGGGAGTTTTTTCGACAGGCGCGCAGCTCTTTGTCGAAGTGGCGGCCCTTGGGCTGGGCGTTGAGCACGCCGTTGGCCAGGGCGAGGATCTGCGGGGTCGAGCGGTAGTTAGTCTCAATGCGATGGATGACCGTGCCGGGGTGGCGGTCTTCGAACGTCATGAGGTTTTCAAAATCAGCGCCGCGCCACGAGTAGATGCACTGCGCGTCGTCGCCCACCGCCATGACCTGATGGTGCGCGGCGAGGGCATCGACGATCTGGGACTGGATGGTGTTCGTGTCCTGATACTCATCCACGAGGATGTGGCGGAAACGACCGGCGAAATACGCGGCGACGTCGGGCGCTTTTTTCAGGAGATCGAGCCAGAGTTCGAGGAGATCGTCGTAGTCGAGGACGTGCTGCGCGCGCTTCTTTTCCGTGTAGGCCGCGGCGAAGGGCGGCAGCATGTGTTTGATCTCGGCGTATTGCGGGAAGTAGCGCTCGACGGTTTCGGCGATGGACTTCTGGGTGTTGCGTGCGAGGGAGAGGACGTTGAAGAGCGGACCGGGCTTGGGGTTGGTCTTATCTTTGAAGAACACCTTGTTCTCGGTTTCGACTACCTGCTTGAGGAGCGACTCGGATTCGTCGGCGTCGAGGATGGTGAAGTTCTTGGGCAGACCGATGGCTTCGCCGTAGATGCGGAGGGCGCGGTTGCCGATGGAGTGGAACGTGCCGCCCCAGAAACGGCCGGGCTCAACGCCGGTGAGATCGTGGACGCGGTGGAGCATCTCCTTGGCGGCCTTGTTGGTGAAGGTGAGCAGGAGGATCTCGGACGGGCGCACGCCTTTTGAGAGGAGGTAGGCGACGCGGTAGGTGAGCGTGCGGGTCTTGCCGGAGCCGGCGCCGGCGAGGATCAGCAGGGGACCGGGTTCGGCGGTGACGGCGCGGTATTGCTCGTCGTTGAGCGACGCGCGGAAGTCGATCACCGGAACACTGGGACGGGTAGGGCGGTCGTTGTTATCTAGAAAAATCTCCATGCGCAGTCCGCGACGCTTTAGGAAAGCGCCGGGGAGGCAAAGCTGATTTTGATCCCGGCTACCGAGTGCTTGCTCAATACGGCCAGTCGAAGCGCAGGCCGATTTCGAAGATGTGCGCGCTGAGGTCGGTCACTTTGAGCCGCGTGCCATCGATTTTGAAATTGGCGTCGTCGTTGAAAAGATAGCGATAACCCACGCTGAGCGAAACGGATTCACTGAGCGTCAGGTAAAACGTCGCGCCGCCGCCGTAGGTAAACACCCAGTCGGAGGTGTCATTGTTCTGGGCGAAGGAGGGGATGCCGCCGGATGCTTTGAAGTAGGAAGCGCCCACCGATGGGCCGATCGCGAGTCTCACGGTGTCCGTTAAAACGAATTGATGGCGGATCGTCAGCAGCACTGGAATAAAGGTCATATCGCTCCGCTCGCCGAAGGTGGGCGCACCGAGGCTGGTTCTCCACTTTGACCAGCCGCCCTCGAATTCGACCTCGTTGGTGTTCACGCTGTCTTGAACGGGGAACGAAGCACCCAACGCGACCATCGCGCCGACGGACTCGTCGGATTGCGCTGCTTCCGGCACGATGTAAATCGCGCTCGCGCGCCAGTAGCCCTCCTCTGCTTTGGCAAAAGGCACGGCGGCAAGAGCGAGGCTGATAAACGTGATCAGTTTGATGCGGAGATGCATGGTAGGAGGTGGCGTAACGGTTTGGGGTTTTTGGGTCGGCGCGCAGAGTAGATGAAGGATGCTGGCATCAGTTCCGGTGGTGTGCGTAGATTACGCCCGAAACAGGCGGTTCCCCGACGCCCTGTGCGCACGGGAGCAGGTCTACCGTAAAAGCCCCGGTTCGGTTTTAAGAAACGCGCGACTCGTTCGTAGTTGTGATGAAGCCCTTCAACTCTTTCCCCATGAAAACCCATCCCTTGCTCGGCGCGGTTGCCCTGGCGCTGCTCCCTCTCTCGTTGGCGGCCGGTCCGGCGCTGACGATCTACAATCAGAGTTTTGCCGTCGTGCGTGAAACCATACCCTTGGATCTGAAGGCTGGGGTGAACGGGGTGAATTTCGCCGGCGTGACCACGATGGTTGAACCCGACTCGGTGGTGTTGCGCGATCCGTCCGGCAAGGTCGGCCTGCGCATCCTTGAACAAAGCTACCGGGCCGACGCCGCTTCGCAGGGGCTACTGTTGGCGATGAACGAGGGCAAGGAACTCGACTTCGTCGTGACCGACCAAAACGCCAAGGAATACCTCGTCAAAGGACGCGTTATCCGCAGCGGCTACAATGCCGGTAACCAATCGGGCAACGCGGCTTCGGCTCCCATCATCGAGGTGGACGGAAAACTGCGCTTCTCCCTTCCGGGCCAGCCGCTTTTTCCTTCGCTCGGCGACGATGCCATCCTGAAACCCACGCTCTCGTGGCAACTGAACGCCGACAAAGCGGCCAAGCTGGACGCCGAACTTGGCTACATCACGGAAGGCATGAGCTGGCAGGCGGCCTATAACTTTGTCGCTCCCGAAAAAGGTGACCAGGTGGACATCGTCGGCTGGGTCACGCTCACGAACAACACCGGCAAAACCTTCACCGATGCGTCGGTCAAACTCATGGCGGGCGACGTGAATCGCGTGTCGCCGCAATCCGATCCTTTTGCCGGACGTAACGACAAAATGGTGCTGAGGGCGATGGCTGCGCCTGCCGCCACCGAAGTCACCGAAAAGGCCTTCGACGAGTTCCATCTCTACTCGCTCCCGCGCAACGTCACGTTGCGCGATCAAGAGACGAAACAGGTCGAGTTTATCCGCGCTACCGGCGTGACCGCGCCGCAGCTCTACATCTACGACCAGCAGAAATACGGCGCCAAGGTCGCGACCGTGCGCGAATTTAAAAACACGAAGGAAAACGGTGGCCTCGGCCTGCCTCTGCCCAAGGGGCGCACGCGTTTCTACCGTCAGGATTCCGCTGACGGTCGGCTGGAATTCGTCGGTGAAAACAACATCGATCACACCGCGAAGAACGAGACGGTGCGCATCTACACCGGCGACGTTTTCGACATCGCGGTGGAGCGCAAGGCGACCGATTCGAAGCTCAGTAATCGCAACGAGCAGCGCGAAGAGGCCTACGAAATCACGTTACGGAACCGCAAGGCAGAGCCGGTTGAGGTGCGCGTGACCGAACACTTTTACCGCTGGCCGAACTGGGCGCTCCTCCAGCAGTCGGACCCGTCCGAAAAAACCGATGCGCAGACGACCGAGTTTCGCGTGCAGCTCAAACCCGACGAGGAAAAGAAGGTCAGTTACCGCGTGCGCTACGATTGGAAATAAAAGAGCGACGAGTAAATGCGACGCCTTGCCGCGTTTACGTTTACTGATCTGCTCAACCCAGCGAGCCGACGCGTCTACTTCGATCAACCATCTAGACCCACATCATGAGAATTCACTGGTTCCAACACGTCCCGTTTGAAGGACTCGGGGCAATCGAAGGCTGGCTGCTCGCGCGCGGCCATACCGTGACGTGCACGCGCTTTTATGCGGGCGAACCTGCGCCGGCCACAGTCGATGGGTTCGACTGGCTCATCGTCATGGGCGGGCCGATGAACATCTACCAATACCGCGATTATCCGTGGCTGCGCGCGGAGAAGCGCGTGATCCGTCACGCGGTGGCGGCCAACAAACGCGTGCTGGGTGTGTGTTTGGGCGCGCAGCTGCTCGCTGACGTGCTCGGCGGAAAGGTTTACCAAAACGGCGAGCGGGAGATCGGTTGGTTTCCGGTGACCGCCGTGCCCGAAGGCGCGTCATCGCCGCTGGTATTTCCTGACGAGGTCATGGTTTTTCACTGGCATGGGGACACGTTTTCCCTGCCACCCGGAGGCGTGTGGCTGGCGCGCAGCAAGGCGTGCGAGCATCAGGCGTTCACCGTCGGCGCGAACGTGCTCGGACTGCAGTTTCATTTGGAAATGACGCCGTCGGATGTGAAACGGATCGCAGCAGAGTGCGCGGATGAACTCACGCCCGCCGCGTATGTGCAGAGCGCGGATAAGATCATTGCGCGTGCATCGTCCGAAGGGGCCGCGACCGCGGCGTTGCTGGACCGGTTACTCAGCGTGATGGAGACCGGGTAGGGCCGCCCCTTGCGGGCGGGCCGGTTTGTGGCAGTCGAGCTTTGGTGGCCGGACGGTTGCGGGGTGCGGGACGAGCGGGTGGGTTGTGACGTGCGCATGCCGAGTGGTCCGGCCGCAAGGGCCGACCCTACAGGAACCATGGGCCGGAATGGCGGACATTGACGTGAATAGTCATGTCGCGCGCATCGTCAGTTCGCTCGAAATCCGCCGCGTTGGCGCCGGCGGTGTTCATCCCGCCGATGAAGGCGCTCGGGACGGACGCAGTGCCGGAGGGCTCTTGGCGTTGTGAGATCAAATTTGACGGCTACCGGGCAGTCGCGGTCTTGAACGACGGCAAGGTCGAACTCTGGTCGCGCAATCACAAACCGCTGGACGCCGATTACCCGGAGGTGGTCGCCGCGTTGGCCCGGATAAAGTGCCGCAACGCCGTGCTCGACGGGGAGGTCGTCGCGTTGGATGCCGAAGGACGCTCGCGTTTTCAACTGCTGCAAGGGCGCGATCTCGGGGAGCGACCGGTAATCGTATTTTATCTTTTTGATATCATGCACCTGGACGGGTGTTCGACGATGACGCTCCCGTTGGAGGAACGGCAGCGGCTCTTGTTGGAGTTATTACGGAAACCGAAGGAGCCCTTGCAGGTATCGACCTGGTTCGACGACGTTGCGCCCACGGATTTTCTGGATGCCGCGAGAGAGCAGGGGCTGGAGGGCATCGTGGTGAAAAAGCACGGGTCGCTTTACGAAGCCGGCCAGCGCAGTGGGGCTTGGCTGAAATGCAAAGTTCACGGCGAGCAAGAGTTCGTGATCGGAGGCTTCACTCCGCCGCAGCGCAGTCGCCCGTTTTTTGGCGCGATCCTCATCGGCTATTACCAAGACGGGCAGCTTCTCTATGCGGGGAAAGTGGGCACCGGGTTTAATTACGCGCTGCTCAAATCGCTCCATGGCGAGTTCTTGAAACGTCAACGTGCGGAGTGTCCGTTTTCCAATCTGCCGATGGAGCGGAAGCCACGGTTTGGTCGCGGGATGACGCGCGGCGAGATGAAGAAGGTCACGTGGATCAGTCCCAAGTTGGTCGCGCAGATTAAGTTCGCCGAGTGGACGAATGATGGCGTCTTGCGGCAACCGGTGTTCCTCGGCTTGCGAACGGATAAAGCTGCGAAAGACGTCCGGCGCGAAGCGGCTGCTGTGGGTAGCAGCCGACGTAAGGAGGCTGTCGGAGATGAAGGCGGTCGGTGAATGACCAAACCCAGCCTCGTTACCTCGGCTACTACGTGGGTTCGCTGGGAACGCGGTTTATTCGGCGAGGCGGACCTGCCAGTTTCCGGCGTTCTCTTCCATTTTAAGGAGACCGCGTTTTTGGCCTTCGCGCAGAAGATCGGTGAACGCGCTGAAGCCGTAGGCACGTTCGTTGAACCCGGGGTTTTGGCGCTTGATCGCCTGTTTCACCATGGAAGCCCAGATGCTTTCGTCGGCGCCGCGTTCATCGATCAGGGCGTTGACGGTTGCCATCACGAGGTCGAGGGCCTTGGCGGGATCGGGGCGCTTGGGGCCGGCGGCTTCAGCGGCGGCCTTGGGACTAGCGGCAGCGGAGTTGCCGTTGCGCGGCTTGGCCTTCTTGGGCGGGGCGACGCGCACGAGGTCGTCGTAGTAGATGAACTCGTCGCAGTTGTTGATGAACAAGTCGGAGGTGGAGTTCTTTACGCCTACGCCGAAGACCATTTTTCCGTTTTCGCGGAGCTTGCTGACGAGCGGTGAAAAATCGGAGTCGCCGCTGATGATGGCGAACGCATCGACGCGGTCGTTGGTGTAACAGAGATCGAGGGCATCGACGACCATGCGGATGTCGGCGGAGTTTTTCCCGGACTGGCGGATGTGGGGAATCTCGATGAGTTCGAAAGCGGCCTCGTGCAGCGGGCGCTTGAAGTCTTTGTAGCGGTCGAAGTCGCAGTAGGCTTTTTTGACGACGATGTTGCCCTTGATGAGGAGGCGTTCGAAGACCTTGCCGATGTCGAACTGGGGGAAGTGGGCGTCTTGCGCACCGAGGGCGATGTTCTCCAGATCGAGGAAAACCGCGAGGGTGTAGGTCGAGTCGGGAGTGTTCATAGCGCCGCCATCGTTGGCAGAGAGCGCGATCGCCGGCGAGTCGTTATCTCGTTCGTCAGGCGTGGGCGATCGGCAGCGGGCGGCGGCCGAAGCCCCAGGAGAAATCGGCTTTGAGATGTTCGTGTCCGCCGATGCGGACACCGTTGAACATCGTTTCGGCCATCGCGGTGGCGTTGAGCAGGCGGGCGACGTCGATCATCAGCTCGGCGTCGGCGATGAGCCGAGCGACGTCTTCGCCGGGATAACCGGACCAGTATTTCAGGTCATGCAGAAAACCGGCGGAGTAGATGCTGATGCCCTTCCACTCGTTGATCCAACCGGTGCAGCCGTCGCTTTTGAACGGGCGCGGCGGAGGATCGGCTTCGATTTTCGCCCAGAGGTCGTGGAGCCGGTAGAAGTCGCAGATTTCCTTGATGCGAGGGAGCGGCACGACTTCGCCCATTCCGGGCAGCGGGATTGAAGGCGGAGGTGTTGGCATGTTGGTGAAAGCGGGGTGGCGTGTGACTAGGCGAGCCACGCGGCGAGGCCGGTGGTGTTGGTGATGGTGGTGCCAAATTGGTAGTCGCGGTCGAGGAGCGAGGCGTAGGCCGGCTCCAGAAAACGGCGGCATTGCAGGATGACTTTGGCGTGCTGGCCGGGAGCGCGCACGAGGCGACCGAGAGCTTGATTCACCTTTTGAATACCGGGGATTTGGTAAACGCGTTGGAAGGCGGCTTCGCGGCTGAGGCCGGAGAGCGCGTCGAGGCGGGCTTTCTGGACCGCGTTAACCTCGGGGAGCGCGGGGCCGACGACCATCGCGTGGCTGATGCGTCCGCCCAAGGTATCGATGCCTTCGGCAAAGCTGCTGCCGAGCACGAGAAAGAGCGCGTCGGAAAACGCGAGGGACTCGTCCACCCACGCGGTTTGCGCGGCGAGGTCGGAGAGGCGCGGCTGAAGCGCGGCGCGAAGGTGCGGGTGGCGTTGGCGAAGGGTGGTTTGAATCGCTTCGGCGTAAGCGTAGCTCGGGAAGAACACCGCGACGCAGGAGGTGGACGAGGCACGAGGAGTCTGGGGCGATGGGGCAGAGGCGGCGTCGTGGAGTGCGGCGATGGTGTCGGCAGTGGTGCCGGCGTGGCGGGCGCGTTGTTGGTAGGTGGTGTCCACGCGCACGTCGTAGGCGATGTCATAGGCGTGGTCGCGCCAGGGGGTGTGGGCCGTCACGGCGCAGACGGAGGGAATCTGAGGTATGAGACCTGAAACCGGAGTGACGGAAGCAGTGGGCGCGGGATTGAATTTCAGGTTTCCGGTTTCAGAATTCAGGTTTTCCGACAGGCCGCAGGCTTCGGCGAAGGTGGCGGCGGGGCCGGGGGTGGCGGTGGCGAAGATCACGCCGGAGTAGTCGTGGAGGATTTCGCCGGTGGGCAGGGCGGCGTCGAGGCAAGTGAGGCGGAGTTCGCCGACGCGGGGGCTCCAGACGAGGCGCGGAAAGGGTTGCGTGAACCACTCGGCGAGGGAGGGGATTTGCCAGAGGAGTTCGCGGACGGGTTGCTCGATCTCTTCGTAGTTGAGCGGGGTGAGCGCGAGGGTTTCGGCGAGGTGGAGGAGGGCGTCGGCGAGGTCGTCTTCTTGCGAGAGCTCGAGGGCGTCGCAGGGCTCGATCGAGGCGAGGAGGAGCGTCCAGGATTCCCAGGCGCGCTGGAAGTCGGCGGGGGCGCGGACGTAGTCCAGTTCGCCGAGAACGCGGCGGGCGTCGTCGGCGAGCACGGTGTGCGAGCGAGCGTCGGCGGCGCGGGCGGGGAGATTGTGAGCCTCATCGATTACGAGAAGCGTCTCGGCGGGGTTGAATCCGGGCTGGTTGTAGAAGAGGCCGCGGTTGGCGGGGGCGAAGACATAGTTGTAGTCGCCGATCCACACGTCTTGGAACGCGAGGGCGGTGCGAGTGATTTCGTAGGGGCAGATCTGCGCGGCTTGTCCGGCGGAGCGGAGTGCGGGGATGTCGCGGGCTTCTTCTTCGAAGAGGTAGAAGCGGGAAAGCCCGGCTTTTTTCCAACGCTGCGCGACGGAGTCCGGGTGGTTGAATTCACGGCGCTGGCAGAAACAGACCGGATCGAGGCAATGCTCGTGCTTCGGCCGCACGTGCCAGGCCGCGACGGGAGTTTCTGGCTCCTCGAGCACGAGGTTTTCGGAGGGAGTGTCACCTATTAGGTGACACTTTGGTTTGGAGGTCATCGCGCGGAGTGTGCGGAGGACCTGCAGTTGGCCGGTGGCTTTGCTGGTGAGGTAAAGGAGGCGGGCGTAGCGGCCGGCTTTCATCGCGCCGAGGGCGCATTCGAGGAGGGCACCGGTTTTGCCGAAGCCGGTGGGCGCGGTGAAGAGCACGTGGGGATGCGTCGCGAGCGCGGCGGCGAGGTCGGCTTGCGTGGTCTGCTGGCCTTCGCGCAGCTCGGGAAATGCGCTGTGATAGGAGAGGTTGCGGAGGCGTTCGCGGGCGCGGAGGCGGAGGTTGAGGAACTCGGTGACGCGTTCGAGTTGGACGCGGAAGGGCGCTTCGTCGGACGCGGTGAACGCGATGGTTTGAATGAGCCCGCTGCTGGCTTCGACGAAGACCAGTTCGCCACGAATTTTCTCCGCTGGATCGGCCATGCGGCGGAGGGCGAGGTATGTGGCGAGTTGCGCGAAATAATCGGGGTGGGCGGCGCGCAGGTCTTCCTCGGGCGCGGGAAGCGGATCGAGGGTGCTCTTGATTTCGCGGAGGATGGTCGGCGCGGTTGCGGTGGCCGGAAGCAGTTGGTCGATACGGCCGGTGAGAGTGAGCGTCCATCCGGCGTGAAACACGCGGCCGGTGATGGGAATCTCGAAGGTGGTGGCGGGCGTGGCGGCGGCGGCTTTGGTGCGGAGTTCTTGGTGCCAGCGGGTGCCGAGGCGGGCGCGCCAGAGACCTTGCGCGCCGGTGGCGTCAGAGGGTTCCTGCGGTCCGATGGTGAACGCGGAGAGTTCGCCGATGCTCAGCGAGGCGGTGCGTTGATCGAGGTCGAAGTCCATGCGTGCGCGGAAAGGGAAGGTTCACCACGAAACACAGGAAATACACGAAAGAAAATCGGGGCAGCGCGAATGGCTGGAAAAAGGGCGGCGGGCTGTCTTCGGACCACTCGCTGGCGCTCGTAGCTACGGGCGAAGCGGATCGGTTAATCCAAATGGATCTCAGTGTGGTGCCGGAGGTAGCTTTCGAGGCTGCGGAGGAGGCGGGTGACGTCGGCGGGGGCGACGGTTTGCGCGGACAGGGGCTGGTTGACCAACGCGGCGGCCAAGGGCCGGTCGGCGGCGGGGAGCTCGGGAAACCACTGTTGTTTTAACGGGTGGCCTTCATCGCGGGCGAACCGGTAGAGGCTTTTAAGATAAACGATGTCGGGTCGGTCCGACGTGGCGAAGGCGACAAAGGCGGTGTGAAGCAACGCATGCACGGCGGCATGGCTTTCGTCGGCGCCGGGGTTGCGGGTGACGAGCGTCGCCAATGCCGAGGCGTGCAGGAGCGATTCGTAGCGGCGACCAATGCCTGCGTGGCGGGTGAGGAGGCGCGCCTCTTTTACGAACCAAGCGTCGCCTTGCGGAGTGCCTTCGAGGAGCAGGGTAACTTCGTCGAAGAGGTCGAGCGCGAGGTGGGCGGACGGCTTTTTCGGAATGCGCTGGAGGACGCGGAGCGCACCGTGGTTCGGGGTGAAGATCGTAAAGGTCTGAAAGGTGTCCGTCGGCGGCCAGGTGCGCAGCACGATGGCATCGGTGGTGAGCGAGGGACCGGCCACGGCCTAGGAGATCGTTCTCGTTCTCTTACTCGTTCTCGTTCTCTCGTTTTTCGGGGCGACGTTACTGCGAACACCTGAACGAGCAGGAGAACGAGTAAGAGAACGAGAACGAGGCGGAGGGGTGAGGGTGAAGGTCGGCACGGCGTTGTGGGCGTGGAGCAGCTTCAACGCACGGGCTTCGGCGGCGCGCATGATGCGCTTTTTGGCGGGCTGGAGATCGTCGTAGCCGGCGAGGTGGAGCCAGCCGTGGACGACGTAGAGCGTCAGCTCTTCGCTGAAATCGCGGTCGTGCTTTTTCGCGTAGGCGACAGCGGTGTCGGCCGAGACGCAAATCTCACCGGCGGCACCGAGCTCGGGATGGCCTTCAAAAGTAATGACGTCCGTGGTGGTCGGGTCGTCGAGGAAGTCGTCGTGGAGCTTCGCCAGCTTGGCGTCGGTCAGGAACGCGAGGGAGAGTTCGCCGTCGGGGCAGCCGCCGAGGAATTTTTCGCGGTGGGCATCGAGAATGGCGATGACCGTGGCGACGGCTTTTTTGTCGAGGCGAAGGCGCGGGTGGGCGTTGAGGATGTCGAGGTCGCGGGCGGGCATTGGGCTGGGAGTCGTTATCTTTATTCTTTCTCTTAATCTTTCTCGTTCTCTTTCTCTCATTCTCCCTCTGACGAAAGAGAAAGATTAAGAGAACGAGGAACGAGGCGGATCAGGCGGTGGCGGGCTTGGGCGTTTCGGACTCGCCCTGCTGCGGGTAGGCGATGCGGCCGTGAAGCATGTTGAGGAGCGTAAAGCTGAAGCTGGTCTTTATCCGGGCGAGCTCTTCGAAGGTGATGGGCGCTTCGTCGAGTTGGCCGTCTTCCATGCGGTCGTGGAAAATCTGGTCGATGATTTCGCCGAGGTGTTGCGGGGTGACTTTGCGCAGCGAGCGCGAGGCGGCTTCGACGCCGTCGGCGAGGTGGATGATGGCGCTCTCTTTGAAGCGGGGGCGCGGGCCGTCGTAACGGTAGGTGCTTTCGCTGACCGGCACGGGTTCGAGGCCGGGGGCGGTGGAAGCAAAGGGCTCCTTGGAGTTGGTCGCGAAAGCGGCGGAGCTGCCGGTGGGCAGGATCAGGCGGGTGTGGGTGACGGCGCGATGGTAGAAGTAGCGGATGAGCGTGGTGCCGTGGTGCTGCTGGATCACATCAATGATGGCACGGGGGAGCTTGTGTTTGAGGGCGAGGTCCACGCCGTCTTTGACGTGGCTCTTGATGATGAGCGCGGAGAGCGAGGGGTTGCTCAGGTCATGGGGGTTGACGCCGTCGCGCTGGTTCTCGGCGAAATACTCGGGTTTGGTGGTTTTGCCGATGTCGTGATACAGGGCGCAGACGCGGGCAAGGAGGGGATTGGCACCGATTTCGGCGGCGGCGTTTTCGGAGAGTTGCGCGACGACGAGCGAGTGGTGGTAGGTGCCGGGGGCCTCCAGCTGCATGAGGCGAAGGAGGGGATGGTTGTAGTCGGTGAGCTCAAGCAGCGTGATGTCGGTGGTGCGCTTGAAGAGGCCTTCGAGCACGGGGAGCAGGCCCACCACAACGACGCCGGTGAGCAGGCCCGTGGCGAGACCGGCCGCCATGTGCTTGACGATGGTGAACAGTTCCAGGCGATCAACGAAGCCGATGATCAGCGCGAAGACCGCTACGGTGATGCCGGCGAAGAAGGCGGCGCGCACGACGTTGCCGCGTTTGCGGGTGTGGGTGCTCCAGAAGATGGCGACCACGGAGGCGAGGAACGTGAGGACGAGGAGATCGAGGCGGTTGCCGTAGATGACGCTCGTGAAGATCGAAATGAACAACGCCATGAAGATGGCGGAGCCGGCGTTGATGAGGATGGCGACGATGAGGGGCGCAATGGCGACGGGCGCGAGGTAGGGCAGGAGCGACGCGGCGGTGGAGTTTTCGATGAAGAACGGAAGGCTGCCTAGGGCGTAGGTCGCGCGCACCAACGCGAGGTTGAGGATCACCACGAGGGCGAGGAGGCCGATGCGGCCATTACTCTGGAGCGTCTCGCGGTCCTCGATGCGGATGTAGAGGACGCTCGCCAGAAGCATGGCGAGCACGAGGAGAACGCGGCCGAAGAGCTGGAGGCCTTCTTCGAGTGCGACGTCGCGGTGTTCGAGGAGAAATTTGCGGTGGGCAACGAGCATCTCGTGCTGCTCGGGAGTGACGCGCATGCCGGGCTCGATGATCGTCTGGCCTCGGGCGACATCGACCATGACGGGCTTGAGATCGCGGATGGCGTTGTCCTGCAAACGGCGGGTGGCGGCGAGGTCGAAGATGAGGTTGGGGGTGACTCCGTTGCGGAAAATGCGGAAGAGCGGCAGGCCGAGTTCGCGTCCGCCGGACTCGGCGGCGAGGTTGATGCGGAGGACGGTGAGGGCCTGTTCCATCGACTGGGAGGAACGGCGGGAAGGCGTGCCGTCGGTGTTGACGATCTCCACCACGGCCATGCCGTCGTTAGATTCGGAGCCGAAGGTTTTGGCGTCGTGAATACCTTGATTGTAGATGTCGCGGAGAACGCGCAGGCCGCTTTCAACGAGGGCGGTGCGGACGGAAGGCGGGCCGGCTTTGAGGAGCGTGGTGATGTCGGCGACGGAGACTTGGTAGGGGCCTTTGGCGTTGAAGGCGTCCACGAGGGCGGCGAAGTCGTCGCGGCGTTTGGCCGAGAGGATGTTATTTTCGGGGTGCTCGTGCTCGAACGTTTCGAGGCTGGCCAGCAGTTCACGAAGGTGGGCTTCGAACTGGTTGAGCGATTCGAAATCGAGGCGGTAAACCGGGGGGAGACGGTCGCGAACCTGTTCGCCGGCGAGGCGGGTTTTCTCGCTGCTTGGGTAACTAAACGGGGCGCTGGCGACGATGCGCAGGCTGGCGATCTGGTTGGGAAGGACGGGCAGGTTGGCGGTGGAGATGCCGACGAAGCTGATGAGCACGATGGCCGCAGTGGTGGCGGCGAAGATCAGCAGGGTGACGAGGCGGCTGGTCTCAAGGAACTCCACCGTGCCGGAGACCGCGGCCGTCTTGCGGGTGCGCGGCTGGTTGCGATGGCGGAACTGGGTGAGGAAGGACATCTCGGTTTAGCGGGCTTCTTCGCCATCGGGAGATGCGATGGGATTTTTATAACGTTCGTAGGCTTCGATGATCTTCAGCACGAGCGGGTGACGCACGACGTCGGCGCCGCTGAACTGGTGAAATTCGATGCCGGGGACATCGCGGAGGATGCGTTGCACTTCGAGCAGACCAGATTGTTTGGCGCGCGGCAGATCGATCTGGGTGATGTCGCCGGTGACGACCATGCGCGATTCTTCGCCGAGGCGAGTGAGGAACATCATCATCTGCTCGGGCGTGGTGTTCTGCGCTTCGTCGAGGATGATGAAGGAGTTCGAGAGGGTGCGTCCGCGCATGTAGGCGAGCGGGGCGATCTCGATTACTTTTTTCTCGGTGAGGCGGGCGACGTCCTCGGGGTCGAGCATGTCGGCCATCG
>CBRAFO010000035.1:0-33346 GCA_967755175.1 uncultured Opitutaceae bacterium
CAGCACGAAGGTTACTAGCTACAAACGGCCCAGCATCTAGCAACTCGGTTCTAAAAATGGCGGACCACCCGAAGCTTGAAACCTGCCACTTGCCAAGCCAGGCGTGAACGAGTGGGGTCGGACAGCATCTTTCTGCCCCTATTTTTCTGACAAATTCCGATCCTGATTGGGAAACCTCAAACGACCCGGTGACGAACACCGGTCAGGTCATAAAAATGGGGGCATAAAAATAAACAGCCCGGGGCAATCGGATCCGACTCCGCCCGTGTCTACGAGCGTGAGCGAGTGGAATCCGCATCCGACATCGTTCTCGTTCTCCGCCAGCGCCCACCGGGCGGTGCCGTTGTCCCTCGGACGATCACCAGCACGGCGCGCACGCGAGGTGCGGCCCTACGCGGCCGGTTTCAGATTTCAGGTTTCAAGTCTCCGCCCTCAGGTTTTCCTTCTCCGGGATGTCCGAATTATTCCAAAAGCCGGCCCACTTCGATCTTGAGCAAAGGCATGTGGAGTTCGACTACGCTCCAAAGGACGCGGTGATCGACCACATCGTAGCCATGCGCGAGCAAGTTTCGTAGCCCGACAATGCGTCGTGCATGGGTGATCAATAATTCAATCTCGGGCTCATCACGGAGCAGTCGATTCAACGCCTCACCCAGAATCTCAAACTCTCGCTCTAAAATAAGCTGGAGAGAGCGATCCGCTAAAAGATCCGTCAACGTGCGTCCGACCGTAAACGTCTCTATTTCTGCCAACACACGATCCAGGTCGTGCAAATGTTTACGCCGGCGATCAAGCGGCGACATACACCGGCATCTTTGTTTGCTGAATTTCGGCTCGAAAGAAGGGATTGCGAATCGCATCGGCGACAACCAGATCAACCGGGCGACCCACGATGCGTTCCAATTCCTCCTTCAACCCGAAGTATTGATCAAATGCGTCGGTCCGGGAACGATCAAACTCGACCAAGAAATCCACATCGCTGGAGGCATCAAAATCGATCCTCACCACCGAGCCAAAGGCCTCCAGCCGCTTGACCCCAAAGCTCTGGCACACGCGATCAATGCGGTCTTGATATTGGTCGATAAAAGCCACCATACGCGTGCAACGTGAAGTGAAATTCAGGGAGGTCAAGTTCGCGCCCCCCCCTCCGACATCGTTCTCGTTCTCTTACTCGTTCTCGTTCTCCGCCCACCGGGCAGTGCCGTTGTCCCTCGGGTGATCACCAGCACGGCGCGCACGCGAGGTGCGGCCCTACACCAGAAGACCTGAAATTTGAGACTTGAGACCTGAGTTTCCGGATCCGGGATCAACTTCAGGTTTCTCGTTCCCACTACTTCGAGTCCCCATCAAGTTTCTGCCCCCATTTTTCTGACAAATTCCGATCCTGATTAGGAAACCTCAAACGACCCGGTGACGAACACCGGTCAGGTCATAAAAATGGGGGCATAAAAATAAACAGCCCGGGGCAATCTGATCCGACTCCGCCCGTGTCTACGAGCGTGAGCGAGTGGAATCCCCTCAGGTTTCAGGTCTCCGCCCTCAGGTCTAGTCGCCAGCACGGCGCGCACGCGAGGTGCGGCCCTACACCAGAAGACCTGAAACATGAGACTTGAGACCTGAGTTTCCGGAGCTGCACAGAAGACCCGACGACTCCGCAGTGCCGCTTTCAGGTTTCAGGTTTCCAGCTTCAGGTTTTCTGCTCCGCCCTTCAGGTTTCAGGTCTCCACCCTCAGGTCTTCCGTCCCCCGCCCTCAGCTCTCAGCTTTCCAGTTTCAGGTCTTCCGTCTCAATACGCCGTTGTGGGCGGAATCACCACTTGATAGGCAGTGCGAAGGATTATTTGGACGTCCTGGCCGATCGACCAATGAGTCACGTAGAAGAGGTCCCAATACACACGACGGTGAAGCTTTTCCGGTTCGGTAATCTCGCCACGATATCCATTGACCTGAGCAAGACCGGTGATGCCCGGTTTTACCAACGAGCGCACCCGGTAATTCTTACTAATCAGACTAAAATCAATGTCATGCTGCGGCAAGTGTGGCCGAGGTCCCACGACGCTCATTTCACCACGTAACACATTGATAAATTGAGGGAACTCATCGAGGCTACTTTTGCGCAGAAACGCACCAAAGGGATAAATACGGCTGTCACCGGCAGTGGCCTGCTTATTGATGTCGTGGTCGCGCGCATACATGGAGCGAAACTTAAGCATGTTGAATTCCGTGCGGTTCTGACCTCCACGCGGTTTGGCGAAAAACATCGGGCCCGGCGCTTGGAACCGCTGAACCAGCCACACACCCACACACAGTGGTGGCAAAATCAGGACCACGACCGGCAGAGAAATCGCGATGTCCAATATACGCTTCGCTGCCCGGTTTAACGGGTCTTCCAATGGCTCTTCTTGTAAGGCGAGGAAATGGCGCCCGCCTTCTTGAACTGGGATCAGCGGACGCGCAAAGCGCGCTTCCAGATTGTTATGGATGAGGAAACGGCACCCCTCCGATTCACAGATCTCCACAATACGTTCGAGCCGCTCGGTGTCTGACATCCATTCAAGGAGCACCACTTGACGCACCCCCTGGGCCTGCACCACAACGCGAAGCTGATCGAGCCCACCCATATACGGCGCGATCGCATTTTCAGCCCGGGTGGGCGTGTCTTCCGAAATAAACCCCACCGGCATGATCCCGAGATGCCCGCGATTGCTGATCCAGTCATCCAAGTTCTCCAACTCCGCCCCACTTCCGATAAATACGGTGGGCAATTTGGCATTTTCACCAAAAAGCCATTGTGCAAGCAATGCAGGCATTTGCGCGTGCAAATAGGTGAGCAGGCCAAACAACAGGACGAGATACGTGCCTAAAAAGAGACGGCTGATATCCCGATCCTTGGTCGCGAACATCAGACCGAAGATACACGCCGCCACAAAGAAGGCCTGACGGAACGCTAACGCCATGCCGCCAAACCAACCGAGAATATGCAGAGTGTAGCCACGCGCCCTCACGTGCCCCATCGAAGCAGCCATACCCACAATCACGGCCAAGCAATAGGGAAGTAAATTGACGCTTTCCGATAAACGGATGACCGGCAGTATCCGAGTCACCTGCCCATAAATCAGCAGGAGCCCCATTGCCAAGAAATTGGCCATAAAGGCATAAACGTTGATCAATCCACGTTGGCGATAAGCGAGCATCTATGGGGGAGAAACCTGAGGGATGAAACCTGAGACCTGAAAGAAAAATCCAAGCACTGGACCGCTTGGCCGGATACGCCAACCGCGTGAATGTCACTACTCAGGGTTGATCGGCGGAAGCCGCTCACGATATCGGTTCAGCAGAGGGCCTAGCGCGAACGCGTCCCAATAGCGCCGCCAAAACTTGCCGGGATTGGACACCAGCCTCAGCAGCCAACCCAAGACCAATTTATCTGCCCATGGCGGAATATTCGCCTGACCACCTGTCAAAAAAGCGATGGCCGCCCCTAGGCATAGGATAGACGGACGTCCGCTCAGGCGATCTCGCAGCATCAAGCCAACCCGCTCCTGCACACCACCGCCGATGGCCAACATCACAATCCGAGGCGACCGCGCATCAATACGTGCCATCAGTTCGTCATCAGTGATCGATCCTCCCGGGTAATGAGGCGCCACATACACGTCGTCCGCAGTCACAGGAAACCCATGCGCCGTAAGCCAAGCTCGATTGTGAGCATCCTCCTTGGCTGAAGGCATTACCCAAAACACGGCTCCCGGCTCTTTAAGTTCGGGCCGTTCAAGAACGGCGCGGAGAAACTTAAGCCCGGAGTGACGGGGGAGTTTTTCTCCCGTAAACAACCACCAAAGGAGCACCATAAACCCCGAATCTGTCAGCACGAGGGAAGCGGATGTCAGCGCCTCGCGATAGGAAGCCGATTTTATGAGATCGACGGCAAGTCCCGGTGCGGACGGTGCAACCACCAAGCCGCCAGCGGAAAGCTCAGAGGATTCCAACCAAGAGGATACATAACGATTGGCCACAGGCTCTGGAACAAATGTCGAGGCGGGAGAGCTGAAATCCGTCATGGCTGCCCTCTTCGCGCCCGATCTGGTCTTTACCGTCACAAGGTCCGCGTCGGACTTCCCAACGACTCTATCGACTGCGACCTGAAGCGGCCCGATGAAAAAATCGACACCGAGCAGGCGGCGTAAAGGAAGTGGACTCATTGCTAGTAGATCTAAGAGCTAGCCTCTAGGAACTCGTAACGAGAGTCCAGAAACTAGAGTGGCGAATGGCGAGGTGCCAGTGGCTACCTAGAGTCTACCAGCACAAGGTAGCTGCCGAGGAAGAGACGGCTGATCGCCCGGTCCTTGGTGGCAAACAGCTCCCGCGCCTGACGCCAGCCCGATCAGGACCAACGCCAATCACCAGCCACGGGGTAAAAACCGCGACCGCAAACCCGCCCCGACACACGACAGTCCGGACGCCCCAGGCACAAGCCTCCGAGTCGTCCCCCCCGACTCCGCTTTAAACTTAAACCTCCGTCTTAATTTGCGATTCGCCGTTGGCGGCGACTCGACGATACCGCTCCAAATATGCATCCACCATCGTTTCAGTCCTAAACTCCACTGCACGCGCCAAGCCGCGCTTCACCCGCTCTGCCCGCGCCTCCCCGGTTTCATCGAGCAATTTCCCCACAGCCTTTGCAAAACTATCGATATCCTCTGGGCACGCGTAGGCCGCGACCGCCCCGCCCACTTCTCTCATTGGATCGCGATTCGTCGTGATCACCCGGCAGCCACACGCCATCGCTTCGGCAATCGGCCACCCGTAGCCCTCGGCCAGCGAAGGGAATACAAAAACCTCCGCCAGAGAGTAACACGCGTTCAACTCCTCGTTGTTTGCGTCCGTGATGCAAAAGATCTGGTCCGCGCAGTTTGAACCAGCTATCTGCTTCGCCAAGTCTGCCACCGGCGCCTTGCCTAACAACACCAGCGGAGGTGCATCCGTTCGCAGTTCACATAGCCGCTCATAGATGCTCACCAAGCCATCTCTGTTTTTATACCAAGCGTCTCCCCCCACATGCAGGAGGAATTTTTCTGGCATTACCTTTCCCCCGCGTGCAAACGCCATTCCGGCGAGTTCCCGCGCCAAATCATGCGGCATAGGCTGATACGGATGGTTCAAACCATTATAGATGCGATAGACCCGAGCAGGCGATTGTTGCGTGTGCGCCAGCAACTCATTACGGGTCTGTTCTGATACACAGACAACTGCATGTGCACGTTCAAGGCCACGCGAATTTAGTCGCTGTAACACCCTGCCGGTCAAACGAGTCTTCCGGCCTGGAATCGCAGAAATAGCCTGACGAATGGCCAGCATATCATGGCAAGTGACCATGTTCGGACGCTTCTTAAATATATTTATATAACAAGCATTCGAATGGTCACACACATGCACTATGATCGGTGCACCACTCGATTCTTGTCGCACAAGCAAATGTCTCAATCGAAAAGGAAACAAAATAAATTTATCCCAATACCCGAGCCACTTGGAAATCTCTCCCGATTTAAACAGCGTCCCCACGCATGGCTCCGGTCGAACCAATATAACATTGACGCCACGGTTCAACAGACCGCGTTGCAGGGCTTGAGCATAACGCTGCATGCTCTCCTGCCCATCAGGCAAATAATTTCCAACCAACAAAACAGTCAGACCGGCCAACTTAGATTTTTCTGTCATTTATAAAATCACAAAACAACGAGCCATAACACATCATCACCCCACACCTCACTTCGCCCTCAAAACAGGAGCAAAGACATCCAACAAGTCATTAAAAAGCGGATCATTCATCCAAACCTCCCATGGCTGCTCACTGGAAAATCGTATGAAAAATTGCTCACCCGATCCATGCCGCAAGTCGTATAATACCGACTTTAAAAATGATCCACTTTCGGAGTTAATACCTTCGGCATAACCCGACAACTTACCGTCGAGTATATGCCAGTATAGCACATTCATGTTTTTGCCCAAAATTTCGAAAACACGTTCTTGTGCATGCCAGGCGTCGCCGCCCGAAATCCTCACTGGATAATTATAATTGGCACTTTTTATTTTCCAACCATTGCCAACCCAGCAAACATCCGGCGTGTGAATAGAAATTAACCGAGGATGAAATCTGTATGGCCGCCAATATGCCGCATAAACCGTAAGAACTCGCCCTCCTTTTCGATACTCGCGATACACCGCGTCATCATAGTTCAACATCTCCGCCACGGCCCTCTTCATTTCACCACTTGTCGCAATAGGCATATCCCTGACTTCCCAGCCGGCAGGCGCAACCGGTAATTTAGAAATCAAATCCGAATGACGCACCTGCGTTTTTCTCAAAAACTTCATCCCGCCCACCAAGCCCAAGCCTACAAAAAAAACAAAGAACAAAACCCAGAAATTAAAAAAGCGCTTGAAACTCATAATATATATAATCTCAAAATCACTCCGCCATAAGCCATTCAACCGTTTTTTCCGATCCCTGCCTCCAGTCGAAAGGCAATTTTCCGGTCACTTTACGCAATTCATCCAGTTGCGGATAGACCATGTCGGTGATTAAATTATTAAGTCGAAATGTGGTCAATGGTGCCAATTCCTTACCTGCGGCCCGATTGATAATCCTTCCCACCCGACCGGCCATACGCAATATCGGAATTGGAATCGTTGGGATTTCACCAGGGAGTCCGAACGATTGATGAATATGCTCCGCCCAGTCATTGAGACAGAGAGGATCGTAGTCGCCTAGGTAAAAACATCTTCTGTTTACCAAATCCACTGGCGCCTCCATCAACTTGGTAAGTTGGAATACCGTATTTCCGATATAACCGAATGACTTCTTAGGGCGATATTTCCCCGGATGAAAATATCGGCGTTTTCTTATTTGATCAAAAAAATTACGATAAGGGATTCCAAATCCAGGCCCCCAAATCGAGGTAGGCCTGAATAGCACCCATTCAAATCCGACTTCAGCGGACTTTAAAATCCCCTCCCCCGCTACCTTGCTTTCACCATAGGCATTGGGCGGGCAATAATCATTATAACTCACAGGCTGGTGATCTATTTTACAGACCATGCGACTAGATGCAAATAGCACCCTTTTTATCGAATCACAGCCTCGGCAAGCTTTCATGATATTCTCCACCCCCCTGATGTTTGCCGCATAGTCGCCCAGCGACTTCCCTAACAGATCCGTTCGTGCTCCTAGGTGAAACACAATATCCGGACGGCTTTGCCTGATCCAAAAATCCAACGCGTCGCTATCGAGCAAATCAACCTGCGTAAAGACGGCCCCTTCCGAAATTTTAATCGGGCATACAAAATCAGACGCGGTCACTTCATGCCCTAACTCAATTAAGTGACGAACAAGACTTGAGCCGATAAATCCTGCTGCACCGGTAATTGCGACCCTCATATGATCGGACGACCAACGCCCATGTTTTTAAGCATCCCCGAATAATAATTCACGATTCGACTAGCCCCGAACTCCCCCCTAAGCATGCCACTCAGTGAGTCAGCAGCCTTTGAGTCGGACCAGTAATCTGCTGGATTGTAACGCGCAGACGCGAGCAAGCGCGAATATTGCCAATCATCAGTTACCACCACACATTGGTTCGCATCAAGGTGGTCGGCAATAAAAACCATATTTGATACCACAGGCCTAAGTCCACTGGCCAATGCCTCCAGAACAACTATTCCGAAATTTTCATAGGCCGATGGTAGAATAAATACATCTGCCTCACAAAGAAGCTTTGCCTTCACTTCACCACGGACAAAGCCACGCCACTCGACATAGTCAGCCAAACCCAAGTTGGTTATTTTATTTTTCAACTCATTCTCGTAAGCGCCATCACCCGCTCCTGCAATTATGAGTTTAAACGGGCGCAGAACTTGACGCGACTTATCAATAGCATCGATCAAAACCTCCAATCGCTTCTTACGATCTATCCTAGACATAAAAAGCAGCTTGAGCTCGGAGCCTCCTTCCAACTCCTCAATTCTACTCCTTCCGCGCATGATGGCGTGGTTTTTTACCGGTATCGGAAGTAACGCCCAATAAGCACTCCAGGAACCACCGAAACACACAAGCCTTTCGTATTCGCGCCGGGTGGCACAACGAACATGGCCCCCGATGGTAAGAACCCAACTCAAAAAGCCATAACCAACGACCTGCTTTAGCCTGTATTTCTTCATCAGATCCATGGAATCCAATGAATTATGAGGATTTAAAACATAGGGTTGCCCAACCAACGAACAATACAGGAGGGATAAAAGCGATGACGGCCCGAAGACGTTGTGAATTTCCACAATGTCGATTGAGGTGCGATGATTGTATAACCACATCAGCGCCCTCCAAGGGAAAACCCACTTGCCCGAGGCAAGCGCAGTTATGTAATTAACCTGCGGCAATCCAGGGGCAGTTGGCCCTATGCATTGAACATTGCATTTGTGTTTTGTTGCTTCGGTAATCGCGAATGCCGCCGTAGTAGAACCACCATGAAGCACGGAAAGGTTTTCCAGCACGTGGACCACCCTCGGTCGCATAAAATCTGATTTATCCATTCTTAAGCCACCTTGATTAAGCCCGATACACCAAGCATAAAACGATAGTAAAAAACGTCATTTTTTGGCAAAGAGCCCATGGATAACAGAAATATAATCACGGCCGTAATTAGACCAACCACCGATATGCTTTACCCGTTCCAATGCCGCGCTAGCCATTCTGGATCTCAGCTCGTGATCCCGGGCCAATAATTCAAGCCGACTTGCTAGCTGCCCAACATCTCCGGCTGTGACACAAAATCCATGAACACCATCATTTATAAGATCTGCTCCGCCAGCGGATGTTGAACAAATTACCGGACATGCGCACGCCATAGCCTGACCAACAACCAAACCAAAACCATCCTCGACACTCGGTAATACAAACACATGACTTCGACTAAAGTAGTATTTTAATTCTTCATTCTTTTTTGGCCCCAAAAAAACAATGCCATCCCCGCTTACAGAATTAACCCAATCGGCCAACTGAGGATCAACCGGCCCTACAATTGTAAGCGTTTTATTCGACAATTTCAACGATCGAAAAGCATCGACTAAATAACGCACGCCTTTTCGCGGAGTCACCGTTCCTACATAAAGCACGTCAAATTTCCCATCAGCAGGCTTATCCACAGGACAAAAACGTCGCAAATCTACACCGTAAGGCACCTGATGAAGCTTCCCAGCGTCCACGCCTTCCTCCATGAATGAGCGAACAGCAAAAGATGATGGGATTGTTATCGCGTCGCATTCATCATATTCAGCCATTTCCTGCTTAATAACCGCGGATGGAATGCCCGGAAACTTAAGATTACAAAGCGCATACTCTCGATTCAGAATCCTGTCTTGGTAGCTTATATGCGCAGAACCTCGATCACATATCCATTTTGCGCCCAAAGCCTTTGCTCGTCGTCCAGCCAATAGATTGTGCCCCGAAAGGCCAATTAAGACATCACACTTTGGCATTACCCGCGCCGCCCACCGATCATGCGCCTTGCGAGACATTTCGCCTAAAGGGCTGCCTACGCGCGCAGCTAGACCTCCAGCCTTAACCGAAGCCATATATGGTGCCTGAAACCATGGGAAACTAGATATTTTGTCCATGGGTATCCCCTCATTGCGCAATTTAATCGCCGGATACCCTGTCAACACTCCCGCCAACATGCCCGCTCCCTCAAGCTGACGAGCAAGATCGAAGTGATGAAACTTCCCAATGCAACTCAACACAACACGCATGTTAATTTCGTTTTAAATTTGTGCCGGCGCCGAAAACCAAATTCAAAAGCCAATAAAATATAATCGACTGATAAAACAAACGCAAACCTATACCCACAATGTCCAATAAAGCCTCACCCTGAAAAGACATTGTTATTGAATATATCAAAACAAGCGCAATCGGAGAAATACAAGCAAGTCCACCACTCCGCGCAAGAGGGCACACAAATGAGTCCATAATCACATATACTAAAATTGAAATCACAAATAGCCCAGGCCAAAACCAAAATCCAAACTGAATCACACCAAAAGGAACCAATGCCGCGGACTTAAAATCGCCATCTCTATTCCCAGTGGTAATAGCCAAAAGATAGCTCCCATTTGAAATCGAATACACACCAACTTTATCTATATTCAGACCAAGCCGAGCCAACAAAGGACCGGGCAACGTCGCCCAAAATCGGTCGTAACTAAAGTCTCGTAAACGCTCTGAAATCTCCGGAGTCACCCAATCCGCCAAATTCAACACATTATCATTGAAGTTAATGCCTACCAATCTGTTATAAACAGGATTTAGCAAATACGCCTCCGACCAACCCTCCGTGGAAGACTCCTCCGCAACTCTCGCCCTGTGGGATTGGATAGCGCTAAAATCCAGACAATTTTCAAGCGTGGTCTTAGCCATCGCCAATTTACTGATTTCACCACGGCTTGATCTCGCCAACTCCATCGCCGTAGCCAAATGACCTATTGCGATTGCAATCCCAAGAGCCAACACAATGGCCCCGACCTTTTGAACTAAGTTGAATCTAAGATAGTTTATGGTGCCACACAGAAAACTTAGAAATACAAGCAATACAATAGACACTAAAAACACACCAATAAGACCGCGAACATTACTGGCTATCGATACAAAAAATATTACCGCCGAAACGACTCCAACCAAGGCAAAAGTTACAATTGAAACCGATCGATTCGATCCGCTCAATCGCGGGAAAAGCAATAAAATAGGAAAAAAAGCAAAAGGCTTAAATCCGTCGCTAATTTTTGCCAAAAACCCGGAAGCACTGCTTGAAACAATAGCCAGGTCCTCTCCCACTATATTTGAATAGATTAATGCAGCAACACCCAATATCGATCCAATTGTAATGACCGCCGGGGTTAACGGAGCGAAAAAGCCTCGTCTTAAAGCAAAGAACTGCAATCGCGCCCTGGCCGCGTTCATGCAATACCGGTAAAACAAAAATGAAATGATAAGCAAAACAACAGATCCCGACAAATAACCGAATACAACAACGGGATGTTGTAGCCTATATACCAATGACCGGCCTTCAACCAACGTAAATGCCATTGGGAAGATAAAATTCACCAGCATATTAACCACTAAAATAAATGCGGACAATGCAGTGCTCCCAAAAAAAGCAGGCCTAAGCATAACCCAAACCACCAGAAGCGATCCAAATGCCGCAATAGCAACGGATACTACATTATCGATCGACGTGTCCAAAGCGACTTGAACTAAGACCAAAACAAGCACCAGCCATGTTATATTAATCCTAAATAAACGACAAACCTCGTCACGCGAATCCGCCACCGGGACACTATTAATAAATCGACCGCTCATGTTCGTTCGAATTTAGGTTAAATTTCTCAACACTTCGGAAACAATATATTCATTATGCATCAGACCTTTCGAATGCCTTGCATGCCCAGCCTTAGCTATTGCGATACGTTCATCATCATGGGCCAAAAGATAATTCATCTTGGCAATACACTCTTCAGCTGAAGACCAAAAAACAGCCTCCACCCCTTCCCTATATAGTTCTACATGCTCCACCGTTCTCTCGGCGCAAAGTAGTCCTCCCAACGCAGGAATTTCAGCCGTCCGAGTGGTATGCAAATCCCGATTTCCCTTTGAGAGCAACCCTAAGTTAACCTTTGCGCCTTGTATTGCATACGCGTAGGAGTCCCCACTCAAAGCGCCACCTCGCCAAAATGGCTTTAATCGATGCCACTCTTTGGCCCTATGCCAGCGACTACCCCATATCGAAATCGGCACACCGGCATCAATAAGCGCAAGCATAAAAGGCCCACGCTCCGGCATCCACGTGCCAACAAACGCCACGTCACTTTTCCATTTTTCATACAATGCAACATCCATCGGCCGAGGCGCGTGGGCAACCTCATCGGAACTGCGCCAAACTTGGTGTATTTTTTTAGCACCATACAACGGATACTCCAATCTGCTCTCATCGCGAACAACAACGGCTAGATCATATTCCGGCAGTGCTTTGCGGAACGTGAACCATCGATTTCCATCACGCCTACCAGTTGGATCATCGCAATTATAATTAATTATAATCGAGACGTGGCTATGCAACCAACGCAATAAATCACGCGAGACAATCTCGCCATTATCAACCCACACAAGGTCAAATGCCGGGAAAGCCCCAACCCCCAACCTACCTTTAACATACCGGGCAGCCCTTTTGGATCCGAAATAAAACCCTGATTTATGATGAAAAAATGAGCTAAAAAAATTCCACTTGATACAATCACGAGGAGAGATCGCCGTGACCTCATGTCCAATGCGACGCAAAGCCTCACATCGATGCAATGAAGTGCACCCCTCATCAAGATCCCCCAAATACAAAATCCTCATTTTAGGCATAAAAAACCATAGAAAAAAACTAACAAATCAAAAACGGTGCCGCATAGCCAGCGCAGATTTAATTTTATCACGAGCAATACTGGGCAAATGGGAAAAATACGATTTGGCAAATGATGCCTGACCAATCAAACCCACCGCAAAAAACCACCACCGATAATCAGGCCAATATGCCTGGGCCATAAGAATTAAACAGGTCACACCAACTCCAGCATTCACTCGCGATGCCGGCAATTTTGGCCATTTTAAATTCTGCTCCGTTAACCAACGAGATGCAGCGTATCGATAAAGACTGGTTCCAATAATCTCCACCACCAACAATGTCCACCCTGCGCCGCGAACGCCGAAAATCGGAACTAGTGTAAACAACAAACCCAACATAATCAAACCAACAAGCATTGCGATATGCAATTGCGCTCGCATTAAATTGTTTCCCTGCACCACCGCATGAGCAGGCTGTGCCGCCGCAAATACTAAAACGCTCATGGATAATAGCGCAAACAACACAGGATCAAACGGCACTTTTCCATGAGTCCACAATACGTAAATAGAGCTAATCGATGCCTGCAATAAAATAGAAGCTGGCGCCATGATCGCCACCAGCACCATCCAGACCGAAGCAAATGCAGCCTCCATTCGAGATTGATCCCTCGCCTTAATAAACTTCATTAATTCAGGCATGATGGGACCCGTTATAGTATTGAGCGCCTGCAATGCAACATTTGCGCCAGTTCGCATAGTCGCAAAAGAGGTGAGTGCCACAGCACCCGCCAGAGGAGCGAGAACCACACGTAAGCCCTCCTGGCGAAGCATATCCATACCTTGTATAAATACATTCTGAAGACTTAAAATAAATAGCCTGAAACATCGCACATAATCCGGAGCCCACCGCCATATCCCGTGCTTCCGTGCCCACAATCTCATCCAAAACCATGCAAACGGAGCAAATGCCACAGGTGCCAATAATTCAGCAATTATAGCCCATGCCACATTGGCACCACAGATGACCGCAACTATTGGGGCAACAATACTTAATATCCGAGCAACCAACCCCATCCACGCCAGTTTATGATAATACCCAAAGCAAGCGAGCACACTTGAAAATACCGCCCCGGGAAATGCATTTACTGAACGAACAATAAATATCGAAAACAAAACCAAGTAACACTCCGATAAGGATAATCCTATCTGAAACACATGCCCATCACCTATAAGCCACGTCGCGATGAGACCGGCACACAACATAATACATTCAATTGCACCCGCAGTCATGACCGAACCACAAAAAACGCCCGATAATGCCAATGGATCATCGCAACCTATTTTGAGGCATTCACGCCCAACTACGATCTCATATGCCTTTCCTGGAATTGAAAAAATTCCGATCGCAGCCGAGATCGCAAGATATATACCGAATTGCCGCGCATCCCACCAAATCAAAAAAATCGGAACAGCTACCAATTTCTGCGCCAACCCAAGCAATAACCCCACCCACGATGCCAAGATGCCTGAAAAAATACGCCGGCTAGTATTCATATCAATCGCGACAGACGAAGCCAAAGGTTGTTTTTTCCGAGCTAAAAACGGGCCAAAAAAACAGCGCAATAGCCATTTGCCATATTCTACCGCCAATATTTTTAATCCTACTCACGGATGCATCACGTTCAATCTCAGCAGAATCATCCACCACCGTGACACCATGAGAACGCAATGATGCGATGACTCCAAGATCATGCACATCCCCTCGCCTTCCGGACATTTTTATACACGCGGTTCCATCGGTTCTATTTATTACATAAACTATGCGAGATTGCGCCACAGGCACAGCCCGCATAGACCACAATAAATAAGATTCAGGATGCACAACTCCGCCACGCAAAAAATAAGACCTAAGACTCTCTATTCGATTGAAATATCGGCACATCACTGACCACGGCCCAATGGCACATTGATCATTAAGACCATCGTGATTATCATACGAAGGAATCAACAATGATCGCTCAATCTCAACTGGATCTATATATATTGGCTCCAATAATTTGAGGTCCGGTCTCCACTTTAAAACAATATCGCGATCCCCTTCAATCAAAGAAGAAAAAACTTCAACAGCCCTACGTTGACGTGCAAGCTGGTAATAAAAAGATGACTTTGTAGAACGTGCCGCATAACCGGAGCTACCCCAGATTGGCCACGAATACCTTAGAGCGAATGGCAAGACATCAGGATCCCAACCATCCACAATCGCGTCTTTAAAGAGCTCAACCGCGGCAGCCACCTCCACATTGGGACATTGAACCAAAACGAGATGCTGACACCTGTTGAGCAAATTCGCCCTGAGCGATTCGATATTATCCGAGGCCGTCCGCAATTGGCCGACAATAATCACGACAAGGCGGCGATTATTAGTAGATAGCCATTCTGCCAACCCTCTATGGCAGTTCGGTAGTGCATGCGCGGTCAAAGACATATCAAAATACTAAGCACCGCCGCCATTAGTAAGCATCCGGCGCGCGCTCATAACAGTAGAATTCTCATGAGCCCAAGCCAACGAACCGGCCTGCAGTTTAGCGTAATCATCCTCCGAAATGGCATTGGTAATTTCCATAAGCTCACCTGCCGAGCTGTAAGATATCGAATTTTTCTCATTCAGCCCATGAGGTGCACATTTATTTGGTTTTTTATCCAAATCCCTAAAACACGGCACGCAACCATTGGCCGCGAACTCATAATGCCTTAAGCAATCCCAACCGGCACGGCGAGTTGTAACCCCGAATTTAGACGCCTGCAGATCGGCGTAGTAATCCGCCTCATTATTAAACTTATATCCACTGCCCGCCCGCCCCAGCAGCAAAGCAACCTCCTCATCAACAATCTGCTCTGAAAAAAGTTTCGTTTTCACGGAAAGCTTTTTCGTTATTTTCTCTTCCGGTATCGAAAAAGAAATGGGCTTCAAATTGAGATACTTAAACCAGTGCCGACATAAGGCCAACGGAAGCAGACGATAAGTGCGATAGTGAAGCGATTCAGGCCCCCATTCTCTCTTAAAGTAACGGTATTCCCCGTGCGCCTTGGGCCAGAAAAAACACGCACTACGCCGCCACCACTTCCCTCCATAGGGTGCAATGCCCTGCGTATCCTCACCATCCAGCAGAATAGTTGATTCAGGCCGAAGCCAAGGCAACCAATCGACAAAGGTTGCGTAATTTCGATAGATACTGCCAAATATCACGAGGTCAAAATCACCGGAACGCTGACGATGCACGATATTAAACCGATTTACCTCTATGTCCGGCAAGGTGCGATATAGCGTGAAACCATGACCGCGAACCTGCTTGAAAATCACATCCGGACAGTTTTCATATAATGCCTCGCATTTGGGATAATCCACCACATCGGCACCATATAACGTGCGTAAACCGTGCAAAATTGAATCAGCCAAATAATCTTCGGTCGGCCCTGTTAAAAATAGTATGCGTAATCCCATTCTTCTATTAGTCAAATCCCCCAAGAAGCAATAAGTTTCAATAGACGCTGAATGTGCTTTACCGGTGCTTTATACAGAGGCCGTCGGCCGGCAGCAACCACCCGCCGCCAGTTGAGCTCAACCCGAGAATCCTTGGCGCCGGCAACCTCCTTGATCCCCTCAATGCTGCCGATCGCAATTGATCTCACAATCCATCGGCTAATCCATGAGTTGAATGTGCTCATTTGATTGCCATACCAATCCGCCAGCTCCTCCGCATATTGCAATTGCGCTTTTGGGCGTGCAGGGGCAGCTCGATACAGCCCAAGCTTAACCGGAGTATAAACTACGCTTCCCAACGCAGCCAGACGGCGCCACAATTCCACATCCTGCATGAATTGATACTTTCCGCCGAACCCGTTAATTTGCTTAAAAAGTGCCGCCGGAAATGTAGCACCCACCACCCCGACACAATTGCCCAAGAACTGGATACGGTCAAATCGGCGCCCCTTGGAAGTATAACGCATCGGCCAATTCCGGAAGCGTGTAATTGTGATTCCATCAAGCGATAGCAGATCAAAAGCTCCAAAAAACAAAGCGCCAGCGGGATTACGCCAAATAGACTCATTTAATGCCGACAGACAACCTGGGGTTAAAATATCATCACTATGCAACGTCGTATAATAGCAACAAGGCGGAGCACTTAGATATGCACGGTTCCAATTATCCGTCTTAGCGAGACAAGTGTCATGTAAAAAAACCCGCAACCGACTATGCGCCAAACCACGCAGGTATTCACGTGTGCCATCACTCGAGCAATTGTCGCTGACCGCCACAATATAATCCCCAAAATCCTGTGCCAATGCCGAGTCGATCGCCGCAGGAAGCGTGGCGATCGAGTTATATGTAGGGATTACAATACAAAATTTATGCATAATTCATGGCAACTCAGCGCCAACGACAAAGAATTTGGCAAAAGCATCCGAATTAAACCGGATTAAGATAAGCCCGCAACGTAACGATACGCCCCTCATTCCATGCAATCACGTCGACACCATGCAACTTTTCCGAGTCAGACAATTTAAGCTCAAACTCGATCACACTTGAATCGCCCTCTGCGATCACTTGACGGACGGTAAAGATGAGCTTGGGATACTTTGCGTAGAGTTGCTTGATGTAAGCGATAATGGAATCCCTGCCGTGAATATCCGCGTTGGGATCCGTGAGATGCGCATCGTCAGCCAATATAGCGAAAACACCCGCAATGTTCTTCAAGTCAAAGAACTGCGCATAAATGCGGCTGCGACGGGCCGTAAGAGCGGCCGGACTAGCATCGACGGCCGGGGCATCAGGCACGGCTCCTTTGACATAAAGTGAGGTGGTGGTGAAAAAATTCAGATCCTCAGGCGTTCCCAATCCATACATGCCGTCGTATTCACGTCCGGTAGCGGCAATGACCACTTTTTGTCCTTCTTCAATGAGCTGGTTGTAGGCAGGAGCGACGTAAAACTCATTATTAACCCGGAGGTTCTTGGCGATCATTTGCTCGGCTGCGCGCACAAATTCACGCCCATGCCGGAAATTATAAATGCCAACGGTGGCCTCGTTGCTCACCACCTGCTTCTCCAGCACTTCTTTTACCGTGCCATCGGCCTTCATACGGCAATATGACCATTTCGGATGATCGGCCCAGAAGGTCATGATCAAGCCATCCCCCTTCTCTGTTTCCATTGCCGCCAAGTAGGCATTAATGTCGAGCTCTACATACTGATCTGCGTTGGCGATCATAAGCGGGTCATCATTATTGATGATTTCCTTGGCCAGTAGGACCGTGCAGGCGGCTCCTTCGGTTACCTGCTTGACCGTTACGATATTGCAGCCGGGACATAACTGCTTGAGCGTGGCTGGAACTTCCGGATAGGTAACCAAATGCTCTTCCAGACAGATGAAGGTGAAGCGATGCGGCTGCTTGGGGCGGACATTGTCGATCACCCACTGGATCATCGGCTTTCCGCCGACGGGAATGAGCGGCTTGGGAATAGTAAAGCCGGCATTGGCAAAGCGGCTACCACGACCAGCCATGGGAACTACGATATTTAGCATTTTATTGTCCTTTTAAATATTTATCATTAGTGGCGCCCGGCACTTTGACTACCGTTGTCACAACCCGCGTAAGCGTTCGGAAATCCGTCCCTTCACCAGGCGGAATCACAATAATATCTCCCTTGCCGTAACGCACGCCATTCATCTCCACGTCACCACTGACAATGACGGTAAACTCCGTGGCGATTTTATGGTAATGCCACTCTTCCGTAAATCTAGCCGGATACTCTTTTACCGCGACCTCTACAGCTTCGGTCTCCATGAGGCTGGGCGTAAAGTTCCCGATGAACCACCCTTTGGTCATTTCACTCAATTTAGCTAGTTTCGGCATAAAATCAGGATTGGGACAGCTTGACTCCGAATGATTGGACATCGGCAGGTGACGCAAGCGTCCGATACGACGGGCGGCTTATGCGATATATGCCGATGCGCCGCTGGGCCAAAATGAGTTCGTTATAGGCCGGACAAATGTAAAACAACCCGCCCGTCTGGGCGTCTTTCTTGATCATCTCGGTGGCCGCCAGAACAAAGTCCCGACCCTTGGCGAAATAATAGAAACCGGCCGTTGCCAGATTGCTGATCGGACGCTTCTCCGCCGTCTCCACCACCAGTCCCTGCGCGTCGCATTTTACAAAGGACCAACGGGGATGAATGTCCTCAAACACCATCACACCTCCGTCGAGGCCGCGTTGCTGGAAATCAGCAACGACCCCCGGCAGATCGACTCCCGTCAAGAGTTGATCGCCATTCACAATAATCAGCGGGTTGTCGTTGTTAATATGCTCGACCGCCATGAGCGCACTGCACGCCGCACCAGATGTATCGGCATTCAATTCCACAATCTCGGCCGTGGGCTCGAGGAGGTGAATAACCGCTCCCGTATGGTGCTTCCGGTTTTCGTCGTGCCGCAGGACACACACCATCCGGCCGTCGACCGACTTCAGTGGTCGAAGATGCTCCAGCACGAGTTGGACAAGCGGCTTGCCTCCTATTTCAACGAGGTTTTTCGGGTAGGCGTAACCGGCATCTTTAAACGCCTGGCTTGAGCCGGACATCAGAATGAGAACGTTAATCATCGGGCGGCCTCCGCTTGAGAAATATGTTTAAGGATATTGTCGAGTGTCACGTCGGTGACCTCTTCCACGATCATTAGATGGGCGCCTGCGGCGCGGGCCGAGGCAATGCCGTGTTCGTTGTCTTCCACAACAAGGGTTTCTTCGGGATTAACCCCCAGAATCGACATGGTTTTCTGGTAGATTTCCGGGTCCGGCTTTCCGACCTTCACATCCTGATTGCTGACGATGGTATCGAGATAGGGGCTCAGGTTGCTCTTCTGCATCATCACTTCGATACTGTTTCGCACCGAGTTGGAAGCCACAGCGAGCTTGTATCCTGCAGCTCGAAGCTTGGATAACGCATACTCGTGCTGGAACACTGGTTTGCAACGAGCATGAACCAGCTCCATCGTATAGAGCTGCTTCAAATCATTCAGGAAGCCGTGCAGCGACGTTGGGAGACCCTGCTCTCTAGAAAGCATCTCAAGTTTCTTCCGCGTAGGCAGTCCGTCAAACGTCACCAGATGATCGTATCGGCTGATGTTAAAACCGAAGTGATTAAGGGCTCGGTTCAACGCCCCGTAGTGCCAGTCCCTTGCGTCGATAAGGACCCCATCCATATCAAATATAACCGCTTTGATTTTAGGCATGATTAAAAAAAGAGACCGCAGTTTCAGGGATATCCGTGCAAAGGGTCAGCCGATCATCGGCGCACACTCGGGAACTGCGCAATCGTTCCCAGAATTCAAGATACGGACGTTTGTGCAACTCGGGAGAAACCAGGCAGACTTTCTTGCCGACACTTAAGTGCGCTTCAATTGCCGATGGAATCAGCCAGCTGTCATCATAAAAAGCATCCATCCACACGCCCGTGGCCTGCTCATAAAACGCCGGAACACGCTCAACGTCGCTGTGCCGGGTATAGACACGCAGTCCGAAGCGCAGAGAGACGATGGCGTCAGGCACTGACATATCAAAAAGGAAATAATTGGAGATGCCGTATCGATCCAATGACGCCTTCAGCAAAGCCTGCAATCCGTCGGACTTGATATTGATAGCTAGAGGCAAACGCCGGTCATGCTTCGCCAAGCACTCAAAACACAGATCTGCCGGCTCCGCGCTCGGACCGGGCAGGTCATGGGCAATTACCAGTCGATTCAGTGAGTCTCGGAAATCGGTCTCGGTGCCAAAACCCAAAGAAAACGACCGCTCGAACGCCGCCATAGTGTTCTTTTCTATGGGGTTTTTCCAGTAACCGCGATGGCTTATTATTTCCATATAACTCAAGCTATTTCACACAGACCACCGACAGGTTAAACATTAATATTTTTTTTCCGAGAGGAATTGAAATCAATAACTTTGGCCAGCAGGTAACAGGTTGTGGTTCGATACCCCCAACGCCTGCCGCCGGTTATAAAATATAACAACACACACACGGGCCATGGATACGCATATGTGCGCACAGACCAAAACTCCCTTACCGCCCCCCACTTCCCCTCCAGCAACCGCTTTATAGTCCAGGACACTTGCTGAACGACATAATTAATCGAACCATGGCGTTTCGCAACCGCCTTAAGCCCAAGCGGAATCCGTTCGTATAAGCCTTCAAGAATACTATTTAGCTGCGCGATCAATTCATTATGTTTATTGAGAGTCACAGACCCTTGGGCTGAATGAGAATGCACATAGACAAGGGCCTCTCGTTGAATACCAAATGGAAATTCTTTCGACATCCTAACCCACATCTCAAAATCGCCCGCATACGGATATGATTGATTGAACAATCCGCTCACAACCAAGGCGCTTTTCCTGCAAATCAAATTGGTAAGATTTCCGGGAATATTTCCGAAAGTAAAAAACGCCAAGGCGCTTGCCTCGGGATATATAACTTCAGGCAGTTGCGATTCATACCTCTTGTCCGTCTTTCCGCCCGACATCTCATCCAACTCCTGCGTCCCCAGGCAGCGGGAAAAGCCCAGCTCCGGATACTTCTCCATAAAATCAACCTGCCGCATCAGGCAATCAGGCATCATAACATCATCCTGGCAGAAAATTTTAATCAAATCAGAATCAGATAAATCAACCAGCCTGTTAAGCGTGGAAAATATACCCCTATTTACTTCATTAAAATACAGTCTTATACGACAATCCTTATTCGCCCAGTCCTCCAGCAACTCACGACTGCTATCCTTGGAGCAATCATCAATTATAATAAACTCAAACGCCTCAAGCGATTGCGCCAAGACCGACGGAATCGAAGCCGTAAGGAATTTCGCCCCATTGTAAACAGGCATCACAACAGTGACTTTATTGAGCATATTTGACTGAGGAAAATTCATTTAGCAGCCTTTAACACTCGCCAACATCACGAGCCAACCTTCTTCGACATATTTAAAAAAGGCAGCTCCACCAAACGAAAGAACACCCACCCAAGAACAACACAGAGAGGCAGCACCAAACCTTGAAAAACAAAGAACTGAATCGGCGTAGATATTTCCATAAGCCGAGTCACAGAATACGCATAACGCACAATCGGCTCATGAACTAAATACACACTATAGGAAATGACCCCCACCCACCTCAAAAACAAACACCCCACCAACCTGGCAAAAAATCCATTATACAACACTAGCAACAGAAACGCAGAAGCCAAAAAGCCCGCAGGAAGCACGCGGGAATAAGTGAAAAAATCAGCAGGTGGCAATTTGGGCGTCACAGCCAAAACAATCAAAAGCGATAGAATCGCCAGCATCAGGCCATAGCTCTTAATGTAACGAACCCAATTTGGCCCTAAATTCGTATAAATATAAGCTATACCAATACCCGCCAGAAATAACGGCAGGAAAATAGGCAAAGGCCCCACCTTCAACCAGATTATTGGCGGCAACGGATTAATTCCACTTACAATTAAGTATTTATAAAAAAACCCAAGCACAGCCACAACACCGAACAACTTCCAGTATCCAAACCGTTTCATCATCCGAATCAGGAAAGGGAATACAAAATACCATCTCGCCTCTAAGCATAAAGTCCAAAACGAGGCATTAACCATCGTCCCTAACAACAAAAGCCCAAGAACCCAGTGCCTAAACGGCATTGAATCGCCAGACAAAACCGCCAATAGCACAAAAGCTACTGCATACGGAGGATATATACGAATAAATCTCCTAAGTGCATACTTCCGACCAAAAACAATCTTTTCGGGCGGACTGTTGAAAATAGGGTATGCCAGACAAAAGCCCGATAAAACAAAAAAAAATTCAACCCCGATATACCCAAGAGAAAGCAGATGCGTGAATACGAACTCAAACCCACCGATATGAATTACTGGCCATTCATATTTTCCAGCATGTATATAACAATGATGCGAAACCACCATCAAACACGCTATAGCCCTAACTCCGTCCACTGCATTTAAATGCAATTTACCTGATGCGGCCCCCTTAGCCACCAGCGGTTTGCTTATTTCACTCATTGCCCAAATAGATTAATCCCAAGGTTCCCGATTTAGCGCATCGGCTAATTATAGCTCCATAATCAAAGCGTGCGTAAATATGCGCCGTAGGCGGATTTGCCGAGAGCTTTGATGGCGGCGGCGAGGCCGGCGCGGTCGAGCCAGCATTGGCGGAAGGCGATTTCCTCCAGGCAGGCGATTTTCAGGCCTTGGCGCTGTTCGATGACGCTGACGAACTGGCCCGCGTCGAGCAGGCTGTCGTGGGTGCCGGTGTCGAGCCAGGCGATGCCGCGGCCGAGTAGCTCCACGCGGAGGTCTCCCCGTTGCAGGTAGAGGCGGTTCAGGTCGGTGATCTCCAGTTCGCCACGGGCGCTGGGCTTGAGCGAACGGGCGAGCGCGACGACGTTTTTGTCGTAGAAATAGAGTCCGGGGACCGCGTAGTTGGATTTAGGCGACGCGGGTTTTTCCTCGATAGAGAGCACGCGGCCGTCGGGTGCGAACTCGACGACGCCGTAGGCCTTGGGGTCGGCGACGTGGTAACCGAAGATGGTCGCGCCGGTGGTTTGGGTGCTGGCGGTTTGGAGCGAGGAAACGAGGTCGTGGCCGTAGAAGAGGTTGTCGCCGAGGACGAGGGCGCAGGGTTCGTCGCCGGTGAGGAAGCCGGTATCGGCGGCGATCGTAAAGGCTTGGGCGAGTCCGTCAGGCGAGGGTTGTTCGGCGTAGCTGAAGGTGACGCCAAACTGGTTGCCGTCACCGAGGAGCCGACGGAACAGCGGCAGATCGGTCGGGGTGGAGATGATCAGGATCTCGCGGATGCCGGCCAGCATGAGCACCGACAATGGGTAATAGATCATCGGCTTGTCGTAAACCGGCATGAGCTGCTTGGAGACCGCAATGGTGAGCGGATAGAGCCGCGTTCCAGATCCACCGGCGAGAACAATGCCTTTTCGATTCATAGGTGTGTTTTTGAGAGACCTGAAACCTGACAGCAGTCGTTAGCTCGTTCCTAGGCGTTCGAGTTTGTAGCTTCCGTTGAAGATATTTGCTGTCCACGCCTCGTTATCGAGATACCACTGGACGGTCTTACGGAAGCCCGAGGTGTGGTCCTGCTTTGGCATCCAGCCGAGCTCTGCTTTGATCTTGGTCGCGTCGATCGCGTAGCGCAGATCGTGCCCAGGGCGGTCAGTCACAAACGTGATTTGCTCTGTATAAGACACCCCATCCGCGCGAGGACGAAGCTCGTCGAGGAGGCCGCAGAGCAGGCGCACCAAGTCGATATTTTGACGTTCGTTATTTCCACCAATATTATAGGTCTGCCCCACCCGGCCTCCCGCGATTACGGTGTGCAGCGCTTCAGCGTGATCTCCGACATAGAGCCAGTCGCGAATGTTTTCACCCTTGCCGTAAACGGGAATCGGCTCTCCACGCAGCGCCTTCAAGATGACCACAGGGATCAACTTTTCAGGGAATTGATACGGGCCGTAATTATTCGAGCAGTTCGTTACCAAGACAGGCAGCTTGTAAGTATCGGCCCAAGCCCGGGCGAGATGGTCGCTAGCCGCCTTGCTGGCAGAATACGGGGAATGCGGATCGTAGGGAGTCTCCTCTGTGAAGAGACCGTCGGCGCCTAAGCTGCCATATACTTCATCGGTCGAAACATGCAGGAAGCGAAAACGGTCTCGGGCGCTACCGGAAAGGCCTTCGTAATACGCACGAGCTGCCTGGAGAAGCGTAAACGTGCCGGTGATATTGGTTTGAATGAAGGCGCCCGGACCATCGATCGAACGGTCCACGTGGCTCTCCGCGGCCAAATGCATAACCCAATCGGGCGCAAACTGGGTGAAGAGTCGCTGTATCGCAGCGGAATCGCAGATGTCTGCTCGCGCGAAGCGGTAGCGAGGATTGCCGGCCAGATCCGCGAGTGAGTGGCTATTCCCGGCGTAGGTAAGCGCATCAACGTTGAGCACATTGTGCCCGTGGGTGGTCACGAGCAGGCGCACGAGGTTGGAGCCGATGAAGCCAGCACCGCCGGTGACTAAAATTTTCATGAAGTAAGATTTTTTAACCACGAAGCTCGCGAAGACACACGAAGGTCGGAGCTAGGTGGATTGATTTAGTCTTCGCGCAACTTCGCGCGCTCTTCGCGGTTAATTATGCAGGTTTCCAATTTTTAAGAGCGGCGCGAATGGCTTCGCGGACAGGCGTCATCTCGATACCGGCCGCAGCAAGCTTGGCAGAGATCATCACGCAGTTGCTGCGCGGGGTCTTCGCTGCTTTCTGCATAAAGTCAGCTTCGTCGGTGAAGAATTGGTAGTCTTTTTTGCACACGCCGCTTTCGAGGATGAGATCCACTACTTCACGAGTGGTCACGTAACCCGGATTGGTAACGTTATAAATGCCGTAAGGAATATGCTTTTCCCAACAAGCAAAGGTCGCGCTAACGAATTCGTGCAGCTGTGAGATGGAGTTCTCGGCCTCCAGCAGGCGCTGATAGCGCATGAGCTTGGTAAGGTAGTTGCGCGGGCTCTCGCGGCAATCGAACGGAATACGCAAACGCCAGATGTAGATATCGGGCCGGCCGGAGAGGACATCTTCCCCCAAGGCTTTCGTGCCGGAATAGAACGAACAATTGTTCTGACGAAAAGTGAAGTTCGGCGCGTCGTCTTCAGTAAAGCCGGTGCCATCAGCACGCTTACCGGTGTAGATACATCCGGAAGAGACATGGCCCCACGGCACACCGGCAGTTTCGCAAGCCTCGGCTATACGACCGGGCAACACAGCGTTGCCAAAGAGACACTCGGTCTTGTGCAGCTCACAGGCATCGACATTGGGCTTCCCGGTGTAACCAGCAGCATTGATCAGGAATTCGGGCCGGTCGGCCTTCAGTGCGGCGGTCAACGCGGCAACATCACCGTAATCGAGATCGGACCGGCGCAGGTTCTTAAATGGGACCCCCTTGCTCGCAAGCAGGGATTGATACGCCTGGCCAACGTAGCCGGAACCGCCGAGGAGATAGATCATGGATATAGGTAAGTGTTATAGCTAGTCCGAGCTTCGCCCCGTCACTTCCTTTTAAGGAAATAACCGGGCGATTAAATGAACTGTTCTGACTGCTACGGAAAACCTGAGGGCTGAGACCTGAAACTTGAGGGCGGGCTACGAACTGAAAACCTGAGGGCTGAAACTTGAAGGGGCAGGAGTCGATAACTCAGGTTCAAGTCTCAAGCTTCAGATCTAGGCTGCACCTCCGGTGTTTTTGGCCATTGTCACTAAAGTTTCCATGTTGTTGGGGTCCGATGCCGTCCTCAGGTCTCAAGTTTCAAGTCTCAGATTTCCCTAGGTTCATCCTAACAGCTTCCCGATCATCGGGAGCACGGTGTTGGCGCGTTTCTGCCAAGTCTTCAGCTTGTCGAGACGACCAGAGAGCGTCTTGTGATCAGCAAACGGAAGACCTGAAACGTGAGATTTCTCCAACGGAAGACCTGAGACTTGAGACCTGAGACCTGATAAAGCAGAAACCTGAGGCTTGAAACTTGAGACCTGAGCTTCCGAAGAATCTTGTCCGCCTTCAGATTTCAGGTTTCCAGTTTCAGGTTTTCCGTCTCCACCTTCAGGTTTCAGGTTTCCAGCTTCAGGTCTCTCAACTCCGGCTCCCGCCCTCTCAAAGTCCTCGATCTTGAGCGCCTTCGCCCGCTTGCCCCACTCCTCTAACTGGGGATTAAGGCGCTCTTTCAAGAATCCGCTGACCAAAGCACGTAGCTCAACCACCGGTTCAAAGAACTCCCGGCGATCACCCGAAACCTCCACCGGCTTGATCGCACCGATCGTGCGCAAGAACTTAAGTCCTTGGCTCACCGAGCCCTTGCTCAGCTCAAGCCGATCCGCGATTTCCTGAAACGCCAGAGGCTGCGGCGTGGCGAACAGGAGCCCGTAAATCTCGCCCAAGGATCGCGACAATCCCACCACCTGGGCCATCTGCACAAAAATCGAGATCACCTCGACTTCACCCGCGGTAAGCCCCTCGCCAGAAAACGGCGAACGGGAGGCTGACACTTCAGAAAGGGGCGACATCGGGAATAAAGCCGACAACTACGTCGGGGATTCCACTAGGTTCAATTCAAAATGAACAACCAATAAGGGATATTTGAGGCGACTAGAAGCAGACGTCCGACACAGAGCACAATGAATGGCCACAAGAAGCACAAGAATCGCAAAAAAACGCCTTTCTTTCCTGTGACTCTTGAGACCCTTTTCGCGGGCCTTTTCCGAACTCCGATCTCAGGTTTCAGTTCACACTCAGGTTTCAGGTCTCAGCCCTCAGGTTTCAGTTCGCGGGTAGTTTGGATTCCGATCACGTGGATGTTGGACGCTGGACGTTGGGTCTCCATGTTCGTCGTGAGCAGGCAGCGGGTGCTCCGGAATTTCCGCCGCATGCACGCGAGTTGTCCCTCAGTGTCAGGGAGCCGCCCCGAGTGCTACGCAACTGCCCGGCGAGCATTCCGGAGTAGGTTTTACCCACTTCGAAGTCTCTCTTCCGTGCTCCGGAGCACCTTGGGTTATCCTCCATTTTACGGGCATCGTGCTCCGGAGCGGTCGCCACACGCTCGATAGCCCCAACCGCGCACTCTGGAGCCTTTCACGGTGGCAATCGTTCATCTTCACCGTGCTTTCAATCACCCCGCCTTGGTAAGTTTACCGAATTTATTAATACATAACCTACTTTAATATAATTACTTAAATTCATCATGCTAAAATTGAGCAATAAACCGATTGACGACATACGCATAGTTCGCACACTTAGCGAAGTAAGCATATTCCCCCCATGAAACCCACACTCGGAGAATACATCAAAAAACGGCGCGATGAGCTGGGCCTTACCCAGCGCAGAGTCGCCGAGCTGGTCGGATTTAAGAGCCTCGCCCACTTAAGCGATATCGAGGGTGGTAAACGCAATCCCGGCGAAGACGTGATGCCCAAGCTGGCTGCCGCCCTCAACGTTTCCCTTGCCGATCTCGAAGCCCACGACGTGCGCGCTTCCTTGCAAGCCACCAAAGACCTCCTCGAAGAGCGCCCCGAACTCGTGGCCGCCTTTCGGCGCATCGTATCTGCCGCGCGCAACATGACGCCCGACGAACTTGTCGAGCGCGTCGAACGACGCCCCGAGCCCAGCATTTTCACGACGAAATAAATCCCCCGTCGTTTCAGCGCAGTATCAAGACAGCAACTACCAGAACCAACCTACACAGGACGACCCATGACAAAAAAGACGAACCACTTCCGCACCCTCATCCCTCCTCGATTAACACCCCCTTAAACTATGAAACATGTGACCCTCAATTCCGGCCCTTTTCACAAGTGGTCGTTTTTCAAACCTCAGGAAATTGAAACCACCGCAGTCGATGATCTGCGGTCGTATAAGCTGCTTCCGTCCCGTCCAGCCGAGGTAAATCTCGATTCGCTGGTGCAGGATCTTTTCCACTTCACACCCACCTATGGGAAACCCGGCAAAAACATGCTGGGCCGGATCTGTTTCAGTCCGACGCGGATTGAAAAGATCATTCTCGAGGAGTCGCTCGGCGATCTCGACGCAGGCTCAACCGTTGAGCATCGCCGGCGATCCACCCTCGCCCACGAGATCGGCCATGGGCGACTTCATCGGGACGCGTTCACCGCGCTGGCCCAAGCCAGGCAATGCGGACGCCCCAATACGTGGGTGCGTTACCCGCGCGCCGTGCCGGTCCACGCCAACTTTTCGGGCGACATGTCCGACCAGACTTGCCCACCGGACACCCTCGATACGTGGGAACGCATGGCCGAGTGGCAGGCCAACCGCTACATGGCGGCCGTCCTCACCCCGGAGCACTTGGTGCGCAAAGTCGCCCAGGATTGGCTCACGATTTCCGACGCATCCGGCGCGGTGCGGATCACCGGGGTGCAGCGCGAGGCGCTCGCCTCGGAGCTGTCACGGATCTTCAACGTGAGCCGACGATTCGCGACCATCCGGGTCGACACCCTATTTCCCTCGCCTGCATCGCAGGTCCTCCCTTTCAGCATCACTTTCACCATCCCGTCCAACCAGGAGAAATGCGCATGCTGAATTTAGCTACTAGGCACTCGTTTCGAGCTGCTAGGGTGTGTTTGCCAAATAAACCAGCCCATCGCTGGCGCTCTACGAGGGAGAGCGAGAAAGGGCGCTGGGCCAGCGTTGCCCTCGGCGGCACGACCCGCTGGGTCGCCTCCGCCTCGGTCGCCTTGGCCGAGCACGCTTTCTCTCTCCCGCTGGGCAGGCCTATTTAGCAAACACACCCTAGTCGCTAGCTCCCTTTCGCTCTCCGACTACACGTCCGCTCGGGCGTGGCCGGAGGGTGAGCAACGTCAGCGTATTCAGATTATGTCTACGAATGAAACCGGTCCCCAGCCCGGACAAAGCTGGAATCCCATCCTGGGGGACGTCGAAGTGGCTTCGATGATCACCTCCCTGGGTCAACTCGAACAGTCGCTGCCCTTCCTGATCGGCCTGAGCCGTGAAGAACGGGCGCGGCTCGCCAAGGTCGGCGATCGCACCCGCACGTTTCTGCAGGACGCGATTGCCACCGCCTTGGCCAACCCCGGCATCGTGCCGCGGTCGGTGGATATCGATAGCCTGGAAGCTCGCGCCAACACCCTCGACAACCTCGGGGAACTGAAGCGCGCCCTCGCGCAGTTGTTGGAGAAGGTGGGCGACAGTGAAACCCAACTGGGCAGTGATCTTTTTGCGATCACCCGGTCGGTTTACTCGGTGATGAAGTCTCCGGCAACCGTGCCGGGGCTAAATGAGCAGAAGAGCCGCCTGAGCCAGCGATTCGCAAAGAAAAGCCGTCGCCCGGACGAGTCCTCCACGGTTGCCAAAGCAGCGTAGTTGATCGGAACACCAAACAGCCCTTAAGGCTGATTAATGAGGCGGTCGGGTTGCACCCCGGCCGCCTTTTCGTCTCGGGCGACGTAAGGGAAAGCTAGCATTCCCCACAACAAAGGCAAGGCCACGCCGCGCAGTGGCGTGAAAGTTGTGAGTATCGAGTAGCGGGTAGCGAGTAATCGGATGTCGCTCCCGCAGGTCATTACTTCACATGCGCCCGTAAACAGACCTCTACATTTCCGGTCCGACATTAGCGCCTATCTGCGTTATCTGCGGAGAAACTCCGGAGTTGAACCATTAATGGGCACTCATTTCCGCTAATTAGATCCACCTGCCCTCCAAACCAACGAGGCAAGCTGCCGCGTCACTTCCGCCTCGTTCCTGATTTCCAGCTTTCCAGATTAAATCCCGGTTCGGCGTCCCGCCACAAACGAAACCAAGACGCATGGAAACACGCAAACGACTGTAGCAATGAAAGTAATGTAGGCTTGCCTCAAATCGGGATGCGGGCTCGGGTAACGCCTACTCACACGTCACGGATGTTTTCCCAAAAGCTCTCTCTCGTTCGCCAAGGTTAATCAACTATGGTCATCCACTGGTTTTCCCTGCTTGGCGCGTTATTTTTCGGCCTCATTCCTCCGCGTTTATTGATCCGCACCGAGTGCCGCTATCTGCCTTTTGAACGGTTATGGGAGCGGGTGACGACCTCCGAGAAAAAACAGCGCCGGCGACGGTGGTGGAAGTTGCCACTGGTCTGGATCGATCCGGTGCGAGGATATGTGGCCGCTAGCTTGATCAGCGACGCGTTCACGGTTCCGGTCGAAACGACGGGAGTAGAAAAGGCACTCCCCGTGGTGTTCACCTTTCTCATCTTGTTGGTGATGCTATGTGTGCAGACATCGGGTCGGCGCAAGCAGGGAGAAACCGTTTCACCGACCGGCTTCTTGGGCGGTATGATCGCGGCTTTGTTTCCTTGGATCGTGACGGTCTCCGTGCTGGTGATCGGAGTGACCGCCGCCGTGGCGATGAATAGTTTTATAGCCGGTTACCTGTTGGCGACGTTCACAACGGCGGGCTGCGGCTACGCCTTCCTCGGGCGCAGTCCGTGGTTGGCCGTTTATACAACACTGGTCGCCACCCCGATGGTGATTAATTGGCTGCGCCGCACGACCTTGGTCATGCCACTGCGCTCTTGAGCGGGTAGGCAGAGTGTTGCCGGCGCCCCCGCCGGCCTGGTGCACCGAGACACGGAGGAGAACGAGAAAGATTAGGGTGTGTTTGCTAAATAAACCAGCCCATCGCTGGCGCTCTACGAGGGATGCGAGAAAGGGCACTGGGCCGGCGTTGCCCTCGGCGGCACGACCCGCTGGGTCGCCTCCGCCTCGGTCGCCTTGGCCGAGCACCCTTTCTCGCTCCCGCTGGGCAGGCCTATTTAGCAAACACACCCTAAGAGAACGAGAACGATTCCGGCGGCATGAAGGAAGCCGGCACGGGCGTCGCAAGCGACGCCCCTACACGCCCGCCCCAGCTCCCTCGTAGGGGCTTCGCTTGCGAAGCCCGCTTCCGCTTATTTCCTCGGGCGAGCGCGCAACCAGGCTTGGATTTCGGCGAGCGGTCGGGTGTTGAGCACGTGGTCTTTCGTGAGCCAGCCTTTGCGGGCGGAATTGATGCCGGCGCGCACATGGGAAAGCCCGGATGTCTCATGGGCGTCGGGGTTGATCGCACAGAGTAACCCGCGGTCGGCGGCTTTGCGCCAGTGACGCCAGTCCATGTCGAGGCGCCAGGGGCTCGCGTTGAGTTCGATCACGACGCGGTTGGCGATGGCCGCATCGATGACTTTCGGCAGGTCCACCGCGTAGCCTTCGCGCCGCAGCAAGAGGCGTCCAGTGACGTGGCCGAGCATGGTCGTGCGCGGATGCTCGATGGCACGAATAAGGCGCGCCGTCATCTCGGCGGCGGATTGCGTGAAGACGTTGTGCACGGACGCCACCACGTAATCGAGGGTGGCCAACACGGCGTCGTCATAGTCGAGGCGTCCGTCGGGCAAGATGTCACACTCGCTGCCGGCGAAGACGTGGGTCTTAAAGCGTCTGGAGGCGTTGAGCGCGCGGATCTCGGTGACTTGGGCGGCGAGGCGTTCCTCGCTGAGCCCCTGAGCCTGAAAGCTGGATTTCGAATGATCGGCGATACCAAGGTAATCCCAACCGAGGGCTTCGGCGGCGGCGGTCATCTCGGCGAGCGTGTTGCGCCCGTCGGACGCGGTCGTGTGGTTGTGAAACGCCCCGCGCAGGTCGGCGGCCTCGATCAGGCGTGGCAGTGAGCGGGGGATGTCGGCGATGGCGCCAGCGCAACGCTCAACATCCAACATTGAACCTTCAACGTTCATGGAACCATCAGCACGCGTGGAGGCTGCGGGTTGGACGTTGGATGTTGGCTGTTGAACGTTGGACGTTGTCGGCTGGCGGCCGGACGTTGCTGCTGCAGTCCCGGCGCAACGCTCAACCTCCAACGTTGAACGCTCAACGTGGGCGTTGAAATAGGCCTCCGCCGCCTCGATCTCGCCCAGCCCTTCGCGCAACTCCGGCGGGATAAAGCACAGGCCGAGCGCGGCGAAAAGGGCGGTCTCGGAAGAGACGCGCAACGCGTTCGAAGTAGCGGGTAGCGGGTAGCGAGTAGCGGGCAGTTCGGACTCCGACCCTTGGACGTTGGATGTTGGCTGTTGGACGTTGGGTGTTGTCGGTTGGCCGCCAGATGTTGCCGCTGCATCCCCGGCACAACGCTCAACATCCAACATTGAACCTTCAACGTTCATGGAACCATCAGCACGCCTGGAGTCCGGGGGTTGGACGTTGGGTGTTGGCTGTTGAACGTTGGCCGTTGAGGCCGACTGCCCGACGTTCCGCTCCACCTTTTCCTTAGCCGTGCCTTCGCCCTCGGCGGGCACGAGTCCCCACTCCGACAGCGATAGGCCGCGGGCGAGCGCGCGCTGGCGCATCTGCACGTTGTGGTCTTTCGAGCCGGTGAAATGGTGCAACGCGAAGGCGAACTGACCCGCCGGCACCAAGCGGAGGTCGGCCTGAAGCCCGCTCTCAAAACGCACGCTGGCCTTCGTCTCGCCGCGGGCGGTGATCTCCTGGACTCCGGGCTGGGTGACAAACCACTCGACCACCGGCGCGACGTCGGAGGCCGCCACGATGAAATCGAGATCGCCTACCGTCTCCGCACCCCGTCGCAAGCTGCCCGCCGCCTCGGCTTGCGAGACTTGGGGCAACGCGCGCAAGCCCGCGACGATGGGCAACGCAACGGCTTCCGCATCCCACCACAGGTGGCGTTTGCCGTAGGCCTCGCGATTGCGAATGCCGGCGAGGATTTTCTCCTGCGATTTGGCTCCGAAGCCGGCGAGTTCGGCCACGCGACCATCGGTGCAAGCGGCGGCGAGGCCTTCGATGGTGCTCACCCCGAGCAAGTCGTAGATGGCTTTGATTTTTTTGGGGCCGAGTCCGGGCACCTCCAGCATCGCGACCAAGCCGGGCTCGATGGAGGCTTTGAGCTTTTCGAAAAATTCCAGCCGGCCCGTGGTGTGCAGTTCGGCGATTTTTTGCGCGAGGGCATCGCCGATGCCTTTGACGGACTTCAGGCGCTCTTCGCGAACGAGGATGTCCAACTCGGCCTGTTCGATTGACTCCAGCACGCGCGCGCCGGCCAGGTAGGCGCGGGTCTTGAAGGGGTTCTCGCCTTTGAGTTCCAGCAGGGTGCCGATTTCGGTGAGCACGTCGGCAATCTCGTTTTTGGTCATGGGTTATTTTTAAGGTAGCGAGTAGCGGGTAGTGAGTAGCGAGTAGTTCGATCTATCAACTCCATCACTGCACTTGTTTCCTAAAGCGACTTCCCAACCTACTCACTACTCGCTACCCACTACTCGCTACTTC
>CBRAFO010000036.1:0-33339 GCA_967755175.1 uncultured Opitutaceae bacterium
TGCAGACGGGATCGGGCGTCGGACGGTTGTTGGCCATCTCCAGCTCGGTCGTGGGGTTGGTATTTTGAGCGAGGGATTTCTCCAACTTAACGGGCTCTTGGCTACCGCCGCCGGGAGCGGCGCAGGTCAGGCCAGCCTCGACGCGCACGCGACGGCCGAACTCTTCGGCGGTTTTGCCAAAACCATTTTCGGCAACGGGCTTCGAGAAGGCCGAGATAAATTCTTTCTTCATCGAGGTGAGCTCGATGCGGTCCTGCGGGCGCTTCGGGCCGGCGACGCTGGGAACCACGCTGGCGAGGTCGAACTCGAGGTCGGTCGAGTAAGCGATGTCGCCCTTGGCGGGAATGCCCCAGAGGTTCTGGGCCTTGTAGTAAGCCTCGTAAACGGCGATGTCGGCTTCGTTGCGACCGGTGGCGCGGAGATAGTTGGAGCACTCGGCGTCGATCGGGAAGAAGCCCATGGTCGCACCGTATTCGGGCGCCATGTTGGCGATGGTGGCGCGGTCAACGACGGGCAGCGCAGCGGCTCCGGGGCCGTAGAATTCGACGAATTTACCGACGACCTTGGCCTTGCGGAGCAGCTGGGTGAGCGTGAGCGCGAGGTCGGTCGCGGTGACGCCTTCGCGAAGCGCGCCGGTGAGGTGAACGCCGACGACGTCGGGCGTGAGGAAATAAACGGGCTGACCGAGCATGCCGGCTTCGGCCTCGATGCCGCCGACGCCCCAGCCGACGATGCCGATACCGTTGATCATCGTGGTGTGCGAGTCGGTGCCGACGAGCGTATCCGGATAATAAACACCGTTACCGTCCTTGAGGACGCCCTTGGCGAGATACTCGAGATTGACCTGGTGAACGATGCCGATGCCGGGGGGAACGACCTTGAAGGTCTCAAAGGCCTGCATGCCCCACTTCAGGAACTGGTAACGCTCGCGATTGCGGGAGAACTCAAGATCGAGGTTCTTCTTCATCGCATCGGCCGAGCCGGCGAAATCGACCTGCACGGAATGGTCAACCACGAGGTCAACGGGCACGAGCGGCTCGATGATCTTCGGGTTTTTGCCAAGGCGGGCGACGGCGGAGCGCATCGCGGCGAGGTCCACGAGAAGCGGAACGCCGGTGAAGTCCTGCAGCACGATGCGAGCGACCACGAACGGAATCTCCTCGGTGCGTGGCGACTTCGCTCCCCACGTGGCCAGATCCTTGATCGCGCCTTCGGACACGCGTTTTCCATCGGCGTTGCGCAGGAGCGACTCCAGCACGAGACGGATGGAGACGGGCAGGCGCGCCACGTTTTCAAAACCGGCCAGCGAAAGGGCGGGCAACGAGTAGAACTTATGGGTGGCGCCGTTGACGTTGAAGGTCTGCAGCGTGTTGAAGGGATTGGGAAGGCTCACGAGGGTCGGGTCAGGTCGGGTTGCGAAGTGTGAAAAATAAAACCGCGCCAAAAGGAAAAACCTCGGCGCGGGAAAACTTATTTAGCGAGCGCGGCTTTAACCGCTTCGAAGTTGGGGAGATCCTTCGGAGTGGCGGTCTGCTCGGCGTATTTGATAACGCCGTCCTTGCCGATGACGAACGCCGCGCGAGCCGAGGTGTCGCCGATGCCGGCGAGGCCCGGGAAGAGGACGTCGTAGGCCTTGGTGGTTTCCTTGTTCAGGTCGGAAACGAGCGTGAGCTTGATGTTGCTGGCCTTGGCCCAGGCTTCCTGCGCAAACGGGCTGTCCACGCTAATACCGATCACGTCGGCGCCGAGGCTGGAGTAGCCGGCCAAGCCATTGGAAATATCACAGAGTTCCGCCGTGCACACGCTGGTGTAGGCCAGAGGGAAAAAGAGCAGCACGGTCTGCTTCTTTCCGAAATTGTCGCTCAACTTGATGTCGGCGAGACCTTCGGCGGTCTTGGTCTTGAGGGTGAAGTCGGGGGCTTTGGAACCAACAGCGATAGGCATGGACGGTGTGTTTAGTTTAAGATCGTTAACCGGCGCTGATTGCGCGGGAAGAAGAGCGGCGACAGTAGAGTCCATGAGGTCACTCGCAATCCGTTTTTCCCGCTAGAAGGCGTGGTTCTACTTTTTCTTCGGTCACCATTAGCGCTGCTGCACTTACGTTGCTTGCAACCCGTGTTCTAGACTTGCCCCGCTTACCGAGTCCCCGAAACCTCTCCCGCTCATATCATATGGTCATCAAACCTAAAGTCCGTGGATTCGTCTGTGTCACCGCCCATCCCGCCGGCTGCGCCGCGCACGTTCAGGAATGGATCGATTACGTGAAGGCCAAGGGCCCCGTGAAAAACGGCCCCAAGAAGGTCCTCGTGATCGGTTCCTCCACCGGCTATGGCCTCGCCTCCCGCATCTCCGCGGCCTTCGGTTCCGGTGCCGCCACGATTGGCGTCTTCTTCGAGCGCCCGTCCGAGCCCGACAAGACTGCCACGCCCGGCTGGTATAACACCGCCGCGTTCACCGCCGCCGCCCAGAAGGCCGGCCTCTACGCCAAAAACTTCAACGGCGACGCCTTCTCCGACCAGCTCAAGACCGACGTCCTCGCGGCGATCAAGCGCGACCTCGGACAGGTTGACCTCGTCGTTTATTCCCTCGCCTCCCCTCGCCGCACCCACCCGAAGACCGGCGTCGTTCACAAGTCCACGCTCAAGCCCGTCGGCCAGTCCTACTCCAATAAAACCGTCGATACCGACAAGGGTATCGTCTCCAACATCACCATCGAACCCGCGAATGCCTCGGAGATCGCCGACACCGCCGCAGTGATGGGTGGCGAAGACTGGGAAATGTGGATCAACGCCCTCGACGAGGCCAAGCTCCTCGCCCCCGGTGCCACCTCCGTCGCCTACTCCTACATCGGGCCCGAGCTCACTTGGCCGATCTACAAAAACGGCACCATCGGTCTCGCCAAAAACGATCTCGAACGCGCCGGCAAAGCCATCAACGCCACGCTCCGCTGCAACGGCTACGGACGCGCCTTCATCTCGGTTAACAAAGCGCTCGTCACTCAAGCCAGCTCGGCGATCCCCGTCGTTCCCCTCTACATCTCGATCCTCTACAAGATCATGAAGGCCAAGGGCACCCACGAGGGTTGCATCGAGCAGATCGACCGCCTCTTCCGCACGCAGATGTATGGCGGCACCGGCCTTACCTTTGACGATGCCGGCCGCGTCCGCATCGACGACTGGGAGATGATGCCCGATATCCAAGCCGAGGTCGCCAAGATCTGGCCCGAGATCACCACGGAAAATCTCCCCGCCCTCACCGACATCGAAGGCTACCGCAGCGAGTTCCTGAAGCTCTTCGGCTTCGGTTTCCCCGGTATCAACTACGACGCCGAAATCGACCCGCACGTCGAACTCCCGGCCTAATCATAAACGCGGTCCTCAACAAAAACGCCCGGCTCAACAGCCGGGCGTTTTTTTTATGGTTCGAAATGTAGGAGCCCGTTTACGGGCGATGTTGGACATGCGACACCACCAACTCCACGCACGCCGCTCATCGCCCGTAAACGGGCTCCTACATTTCAATCCCGTTAAGCCGGAGTCGCACGCGCGGTCAGCAGCGGCTTGTAGGCAGCTCGATAGACCCACGCCAAATAAAGCTCCAGCAGCAGAAACACACCCGCCATCGGCAGCCCTGAGCGCTCGAGGAAGATGTGAAACAGAATGCTGTTCAAGATGAAGGGCGCGAACAGGACCAAGGCCAGCGGCACAAAGCGGTTCACCACGAGCAACAATCCGACGATCAAGAGCGTTACGGCGATCAGCTGCATCATATACCCGGAGTTCATGAGCGCACCGGCAAACGCCATCGCCTTTTCGGGCATCGGCGTGGAGGGCGGCTTGATAAAGTTAAAAAAGCCATTGAGCCCGAAGACCAACAGAGGAAGTCCCATCAGGTATCGGGCAACGGTGGGCAGATAGCGGGCGATTTTCATAAGAGATAAGGAGATAAGCGGGCGGGTGGTTTAGGTTTTATTTTTCGGCAATAATTCGTGAGCGAACGGCGGGCTAGGTGCCGGTGCCGGAACCATACTCGGTGCCGGCTGCCTGCATCTTAGCCAACTCCGTCTCAAGACGGTCAAAGTTCTGCTCGTTGCACTCGACGACATAGCCCTTCACGCGGTCGCAGGCGGCTGCAGTTTCAAAAATCATCCGAAAGGTCACCCGAGTCTGTCCGTCCTCTTCGGTGAACGTGGCCACGACCTGAAACTCCGGTGCAGAGACATGGTCGAACACGATTCGCTCGGGCTTCACGATTTCGCGAAATACCACCTCGTTCTTGTAGTTCACACTATCAGGGCCGTGCATCACGAAGCTCCACTTTCCACCGGGCCTCAGGTCGAAGGAATGAAATGTGTTCGAGAACCCCTTCGGCCCCCACCACTGGGCGAGGTGCACGGGATTACCCCACGCTTGAAAGATAAGCTCCCGGGGCACGTCGAACCGACGCGTGCTTAGAATTTCCATGTCTGATGCCGCCGCCGGGATATCACTGGGTTTGGTTTTCATCAGGGTTTCGAGAGGGTTGCTTTTCGAGTTTTCGAGGCTTGAGGCGCGGCGCGTCCCGCGTCCGCCAAACAGTCAACCAACTCGCCCGTGCGTTCCAGCCACAAAAAAGGACGGATCCTTTCGGACCCGTCCTTCGTGGTTTATGAATGCCTGGAATCAGGCGCTCGCTCAGAGGCTCTGAGCGGCGGCGACCACGGCTTCCGTGGTGATACCGAGTTCCTTGAAGACGGTCGCACCCGGGGCGCTGATACCGAAGCGATCGATGCCGATCACTTTGCCATCGAGGCCGACGTATTGATACCAGAGGCCGCTGACGCCCGCCTCGATGGCGACGCGCTTGCGCACGGCCTTCGGGAGGACCGACTCACGGTAGTCGGCGGACTGGCGGTTAAAGCGCTCGAAGCAGGGAACCGACACGACGCGCACGCCGGCGCCAAGGATCTTGGCGGCGTTGACCACGTATTGAAGTTCGCTGCCGCTCGCCAACAGGATGTGGGTGAGCTCGGCGGTTTCTTTGACGGCAACATACGCACCCTTGGCCACGCCTTCGCGGCGAACGCTGACAGGAATGTCGTTGAGCAACGGGAGCACCTGACGCGAGAGCGAGAGGAGCGTCGGGCCGTCGTTGTGCTCAAGCGCGGCGGCGTAGGCACCGGCAGTCTCTTCGGGATCGCCAGGGCGGATCACGTCGAAACCAGGGATGACGCGCAGACCGGAAACCGTCTCGACCGGCTGGTGGGTCGGGCCGTCTTCACCGACGCCAACGGAATCGTGCGTGTAGATGTAGAGGACGGGGAGCTTGGCGAGCGCAGCAAGGCGCATGGCCGGACGCGAGTAGTCGGCGAACACGAGGAACGTGGCGACGGACGGACGGAAAATGCCGTCATAGGCAACACCATTGGCGATGGAAGCCATGGCGTGCTCGCGGATACCGAAGCGGATGTTACGGCCGGCGCGGTTAGCGGGCTCGAAATCCTTGTCGGACGCGATGTAGTTGAGCGTCGAACCGTAGAGGTCGGCGCTACCACCGATGAGCAGCGGGAGCTCGGCGGCGACGGACTGCAGGACCTGCTGACCTGCAGCACGCGTGGCGAGCTTGGCATCGGCCGGGAAAAGCGGGGTCTTTTCGAGGAGCTGCGCGGCGCTCGGAGCGACGCTGCGGCTGGCGAGGAGAGCGGCCTTCTCGGGGTTGGCGGCTTTCCAAGCCTCGAAGGTCTTGCCCCACTTCTTGTAGGAGCGCACGAGGCGCTTCTTGTGGTCGGCAAAGTAGGCGCGCACGTCGTCGCTGACGAAGAAGTGCTGGTCGGCGGGAAGGCCAAGGCCGACGCGGGCGGCGTCGGAGAACTTCGCGCCACCTTCGCCGTGGCCCTTGGAGGTGCCGGCGACCTCGGGAATACCCTTGGCAATGGTCGTCTTGGCGACGATGAGCTGGGGTTTGCCGGTGGCCTTCTTGGCTTTGCTGATGGCCTTGGCGACCGCGAGCATATCATGGCCGTCGATGAGCTGGACGTCCCAGCCGAGGGCCTTGAAACGCTTCACGTCGTCGCCGCTCTGCGACTTGTTGGCCATCGCGTCGAGGGTGACGTCGTTGGAGTCGTAGATGAGGATCAGGTTGTCGAGCTGTTGGTGGGCGGCGAAGGACAAGGCCTCGAGGGCAACGCCTTCCTGCATGCAGCCGTCGCCGGCGAGGGCGATCACGTGGCTGTCAAAAATGGTGTGCTCAGCGGTGTTGAAACGAGCGGCGGCAGCCTGGATGGAGAGCGCAAGGCCGGTGGCGTTGGCGATACCTTGGCCGAGGGGGCCGGTGGTGCACTCGACGCCAGGGGTCTCGTGGAACTCGGGGTGGCCGGGGGTCTTGCTGTGGAGAACGCGGAAGTTCTTCAGCTCGTCGAGCGAGAGGTCGGTGGCGCTGAGATGGAGCCAGCTGTAGATGAACATCGCGCCGTGGCCGGCGGAAAGGTCGAAGCGGTCGCGGTTGAGCCAACGAGGAGCGTCGGGATTGTGGGAAAGCGCGCTGCCGAAGAGCACGGCACCGATCTCGGCGCAGCCGAGCGGGAGGCCGAGGTGGCCGGAATTGCACTTATGGACGGCGTCGATGGCGAGGCCGCGAGCTTGATTGGCTGCGAGGGACAGGATGTCAGTCTGGAGTGGCATGGTTGAAAATGGAGTTCTCTAAAAACGAAAGGTCAGGAGTTAACGATTCCCGTCGGGCCGGGGAAGCCCAAAGGGCATGAAAAAAGCGAGTCGGGCAGACTCGCTTGTTTCATAACAGAACCGGAACCGGTTCTTACTTGGCGGCGACGATCTTCTCGCGCTTCTCGACCTTGACGGCGACGGCGGCTTTGCCGAGGCGATCGCGGAGGTAGTAAAGGCGGGCGCGCATCGGCTCGGAGGTCTGTTCGATCTCGATCTTCTCGATGTTCGGGGAGCTGGTGGGGAACACGCGCTCGACGCCTTCGCCGTAGCTGATGCGACGGACGGTGAACGTCTCGTGGATGCCGGAGCCCTTCAGGGCAATGACGATGCCGGCGAAAATCTGCACGCGCTCTTTATCACCCTCGCGCACCTTGGTGTGGACTTTGACGCCGTCGCCGACCTTGAAGGGCGGGAGGTCTTTTTTGACCTGGCTGGCGGTGATTTCTTTGATGATCGGGTTGCTCATGACGGTTGAGTGTTGGTTATGTGAGTAAATCGGGTCGGACTTGTCGGGTTTTCTCGATACGTTGTGCGTTTCGCCACTCTTCTATTTTGGCATGGTCGCCGGAAAGGAGGACTTCCGGCACGGACATGCCGCGGAAATCGGCGGGACGCGTGTATTGAGGAAAGTCGAGCAACTTGCCGGTGAAGGATTCGTGCGTCAATGACTTTTCTTCCCCAAGCACACCGGGAATCAAACGCGCAAGTGCGTCGATCACCACGGCGGCGGGCAGAGTTCCATTGGTGAGCACGTAATCACCGATGCTGATTTCTTGGTCGATGATTTTTTCGCGGATACGCTGATCAATGCCTTCGTAATGACCGCTGAGAAGGATCAAGTGCGTTTCTTTCGCGAGTTCACCGGCGAGCTTTTGTGAATACGGCACGCCATCCGGCGTGAGGTAAATGCGACGGCAACCCGGAGTCTGCAGTTGCTCAATCGCGGCAAACACGGGTTCAGGTTTCATGACCATGCCGGCACCGCCGCCGAAAGGACGGTCGTCGGCATTCTTGTGCTTGCTGATCGCCCAATCACGGACGTCGTGAACTTTGACAGTCAACAAGCCACCTTCGATACCCTTGCCCAAAATGCTCTCAGCAAGAAAGCCGTCGAGCATCCGCGGGAAAAGCGTGAGGACATCGATATGGAGAGGCATAAGGGACGAAGCGGGCGAAGGCGGAATCTATAAATAAAGAAGCCTCGGAGAAAACTCCGAGGCTAGATTGCTGAGGCGACAGGCGCCTTGGCGGTAACTTTATTAGGCGACGGGGGTCGCGGCGGCGGCCTTGCGGGCCTTCTTGATTAGGGACAGGGCGGTGTCCGTGGGCGTTGCACCCTTGCTGATCCAGTATTCGGCGCGAGCGACATCCAGCTTAAGGGAGTCGTTCTTGGCGCGCGGGTTATGGGTGCCGAGCGTTTCAACGGCAGCGCCATCGCGGCGGGAACGAGCTTCGGCGACGACTACGTGATAGATCGGGTTATGCGTGGAGCCGATACGGGAGAGGCGGATTTTGAGTGCCATGAGAGTGGTGTTACGGACAGGTTGCTTGAGTTGAAAAGCTGTGGAATCCACCGAACGCGCCAAGCGATGTCAAGCAGCCATTTCTCAGGATAATATCAGAATAAGGGAAGACTGACCTTGACCCCTCCCCCACCCGGTCTGAACGTCCGCCTTCTTATGCTCAAAGCTGGCATCGTCGGCCTGCCCAATGTGGGTAAGTCCACTCTCTTCAACGCCCTCACCCGCTCCCGCAAAGCGGAAGCGGCCAATTATCCGTTTTGCACCATCGACCCGAACGTAGGCGTCGTGGTGGTGCCCGACGAGCGCGCCTACGTGTTGAAGGCAATCGCCAAGACCAACGTGGTGGTGCCGGCGGCGATTGAGTTCGTCGATATCGCCGGCCTCGTCGCCGGTGCGAGCAAGGGCGAAGGCCTCGGTAATCAGTTTCTCGCCAACATCCGCGAGACCGATGCGATCGTGCACGTCGTCCGTTGCTTTGTGGACGATGACATCATCCACACGATGGGTGTCGTCGATCCAGTGCGCGACATTGAGGTCATCACGACCGAGCTGGTCCTCGCCGACCTCGACGCAGTCGAGAAGCGCCTGAACAAAACCCAGAAGCTCGCGAAGTCGGGCGACAAAGACGCGCAGGCCGAGTTCGCTCTGCTTGAGCGCCTCGTCCCCCACCTCAATGAGGGCAAACCGGCCAACGTTCTTCCCGCGACGGACGAAGAGAAAAAGCTCCTCCAATTCTTCCAGCTCCTCAGCGCCAAGCCCGTGCTCTACGCGTGCAATGTCGCCGAGGGCGACTTGGCGAACGCCGAGGCCAATCCGTTCGTTCAAAAGGTGGCCGAGTTCGTGAAAGCGCACCATGACGCGGCCTATGTGCCGATCAGCGCGCGCATCGAGGCTGAGTTGATCGACCTGTCGCCGGAAGAGGCCAAGGAGTTCCTGAAGGATCTCGGCGTCACCGATTCAGGCGTCTCGCAGCTCATCAAGGGCACCTACAACTTGCTCGGCCTGCAGACCTATTTCACCGCGGGTGAAAAAGAAGTGCGCTGCTGGACGATCAAGAAAGGCTGGAAGGCCCCGCAGGCCGCCGGCGTGATCCACACCGATTTCGAGAAGGGTTTCATCAAGGCCGAGGTTGTCGCCTACGACGACCTCACCCGCCTTGGCAGCACGGCCGCGGCTCGTGACGCTGGGAAATACCGCATCGAAGGAAAAGAATACGTATTTCAGGACGGCGACGTCGCGTTGTTCCGTTTCAATAACTGAGCAACACGACGGCCAACCGTCCTGTTCTGGTATGCGCGCAAAAAAGGCGCGGCCCCCGAGTGGGGGTCGCGCCTTTTCTATTTCGTAAGGCCAATTAAGGCCAAAAAAAGGGCGGGCATGAAGGCCCGCCCCGATTCGCTATCCGCTTCTCAATTTACCTCAGATCACCGTGCCGCTGGGGACGATGACGCCCTTCGGCACCACCATCACGCCGTCGCGAATGATCACGCCGTGCGCGTAGTCGCCATCGGGCTTCCCCTTCGGCGAGAGCTTCACGTTGTTACCGATGCGGGCGTTTTTATCGATGATCGTGTGCTCGATCAGGCAATTGCAGCCGACGCCGATGTTGAAAATGCCCTTGGACGCGTTGTCCAATTGCTGCTCGGACGTCTCGTAGTAATCAGCCCCCATCATGACCACTTCGTGGAGCGTGGTGCCATCGCCCACGAAGGAGCGAATACCGAGCACGCAGCGCTTCAGCGTAGAATCGGTGATGATCGAGCCGTCACCGATGACCACATGGTCGATGTTGCACTTGTTGAGCTTCGAAGCAGGCAGGTAGCGGTCCTGCGTGTAGATCGGTGCGGTCGGATCGAAGAAGTTGAACGGCGGCAGCGGGTCGGAGAGCGCGAGGTTGGTATCGAAGAAGGCCTTCACCGTGCCGATGTCTTCCCAATAGCCTTCGAAGATGTGCGCGAAGAGGCGCTTCTTCCCAAGCAGGCTCGGGATAACTTCTTTGCCGAAATCGGTCATGTTGTTATCAAGCGCCTCGGTCAGGACCTGGCGGTTGAAAACGTAGATGCCCATCGATGCGAGGCAGTGCTTCTCGCCCGCCGCAGAGTGCAGCGTGGACTCGAGCTTCGGGCTAAGCGTGAGACTCTGGATGACGGCAGGGTCCTTCGGCTTCTCAACGAACTGGTTGATCGAGAGGTCGTCATTGACCTTCATCAGGCCAAGACCTTCGACCTTCGAGACCGGGAACGGAATCGCGGCAATGCTCACGTCGGCCTTGCTGGTGATGTGGTCCTCGACGATCTTGCGGAAATCCATCCGGTAGAGCTGGTCGCCCGAAAGGATCAGCACGAGATCGTGCGGGAAGGTGCGAAAATGCTGCAGGTTACGGCGAACGGCGTCCGCAGTGCCCTGATACCAGTTGGCGTTTTTCTCGGTCTGCTCGGCGGAGAGGATATCCACAAAGCCGCCACCGAACGGATCGAAGTGGTAGGTGCTTTGCGTATGGCGGTGAAGCGACGCGGTGTGGAACTGCGTGAGCAGAAAAATGCGGTTAATTTCGGAGTTGATGCAATTGCTGATCGGAATGTCGACCAGACGATACTTGCCCGCGAGAGGGACAGCCGGTTTGCAACGTTCCATGGTGAGGGGATAGAGGCGGGTGCCGCGTCCGCCGCCCATAACCACTGCCAAAACTTTTTTCTGCATGCTCATACTAATTGGATAAGTGAGATTGGATGTAAGGTTCAGGGTATAACCTTGCGCAACGTTTGAACGGGCCCGTAAATTCGCGAGCTTAAACAGGCAAAAAACTTATGTGTGGAATTGTTGGCTACGTTGGACGTCAAAAAGCTTCTCCTATTTTGCTCGAAGGCCTGAAACGCCTGGAGTATCGCGGCTATGATTCCGCAGGCATCGCTGTGCAACAGGATGATCGTCTGGACATCGTCCGCAAAGTCGGACGCGTCGAAAACCTCGTTAAGGCCACCGCCAGCCATCGATTTACTGGAACCACTGGCATTTGCCACACCCGCTGGGCCACCCATGGCGGCGTTACCGAGGCCAACGCCCACCCGCACCTCAGCAGCGATGGAATGATCGCGCTCGTCCACAACGGTGTGATCGAGAACTACACCTCGATTAAAAAATTTCTTCTCAATAAAGGTTACACGTTTCATTCCGAAACCGACACGGAGGTTCTCTCCAACCTCATCGCGTATCACTACACCAAAGAGCCCGTCGCTCCCGCCGGCGAGAGCCGCTTCTTGCATGCGGTGCGCAAGACCCTTCGCCACGTCGAAGGCACCTACGGCATCGCCGTCCTTTGCAAGGATTGCCCCAACGAAATCGTGGCCGCTCGCAAGGGATCCCCGCTCATCCTCGGCGTAGGTGAGAACGAATACCTCCTCGCGTCCGACGTCTCGGCCCTCGTCAGCCGCACGCAGAATGTCGTTTACCTGAAGGACGGCGAAGTCGTCCACGTCACTGCCAAACAGTTCTATATCTCGACGCTCGATATGGAGGATGTCTCCCCCGTCGTCGATAAGGTCACTTGGGCCATCGATGCCGCCGAGCTCAATGGTTACGCGCACTTCATGGAGAAAGAGATTTTCGAACAGCCCGCCGCGCTCGAAAACTCCATGCGCGGTCGTTTCTCCGAGGACGGATCCACTGCGAAATTCGGTGGCCTCAACCTCGGCCCGGTGGACTTTCGCCAGATTGACCGTTTCGCCTTCCTCGGCTGCGGCACCGCCTGGCACTCCTGCCTCGTTGCCGAGCACCTCATCGAGCGATTCGCCCGCGTGCCGGTCGAGGTCGATTACGCCTCCGAGTTTCGTTACCGCAACGCCCCGCTTTCAGGCAACCCGCTCTTCTTCGTGATGAGCCAGTCGGGCGAAACCATCGACACGCTCGGCGCTCTTCGCGAAGCCCAGCGCAAAGGCTACAAGGTCCTTGCGATTAACAACACTGTTGGCTCCACCATCGCCCGCGAAGCCGACGGTGGTATTTACCAGCACGTCGGTCCCGAAATCGGCGTCGCGTCAACCAAGGCGTTTACCTCGCAGCTCCTCATCGGCGCGATGCTCGCCCTCCATGTCGCCCGCATGCGCGATATGAGTTTCGCCGATGGCGTCGAATACGTGAACGCCCTTAAGAAAGCCCCTGCCCTCGTGCGCACCGCACTTGAGCAAGCCGGCCACATTAAGGAAATCGCCAAGCGTTATTCGAAATACAACGACATGCTTTTCCTCGGACGCTTGTCGCTCTTCCCCATCGCTCTCGAAGGCGCGCTCAAACTCAAAGAGATCTCCTACATCCACGCCGAAGGCTATCCTGCGGCCGAGATGAAACACGGCCCCATCGCGCTCATCAACGAGCAGTGCCCGAGCGTCTTCTTCGCACCGAAAGGCGAGATCTTTAACAAGGTCATCTCCTCGATGCAGGAAGTGAAAGCGCGCAAGGGCCCAGTCATCGCTATCATCACCGAGGGTTGCGAACTCCCCGCCGGCCTCGCCGACGAAGTCATCACCATTCCCGAGTGCCACGAAGCCGTGCTCCCCATCGTCGCAACCATCCCCGTGCAACTTCTCAGCTACTACATCGCCTGTGCCCGCGAGTGCGACGTCGATAAGCCCCGCAATCTCGCGAAGTCCGTCACCGTGGAGTGATCCTGAAAAGTAGCGAGTAGCGGGTAGTGAGTAGCGGATAGTCCAATCACGGAACCGGCTGCCGTCCCGCTGTTTTTCTACTCGCTACTCACTACCCGCTACTCGCTACTTCGTCCCAGCCATGAACATCTTCCCCCGCCGCGACGAGTTCCTGAAGCTCGCCACTCAAGGCAACGTTATCCCGGTTTACGCCGATCTCATGGCGGACTTCGAGACACCTGTCTCTGCCTACGCGAAACTCAAGGCCGCCGGCCCGTCCTACCTACTGGAATCAGTCGAAGGCGGCGAACAACTCTCCCGCTATAGCTTCATCGGCTGCCGTCCGCGCAAGGTCTTCGTCTGCGGGCCAAAAACCACCGAGATCCGTATTCCCGGTCAGCCCACACAAACGGTCCCGACCCCGCAGGATCCACTCACGTTAATCGAGGCCGAGATGAGCGGCCATCATCCCGTCAGCCTGCCCGGCTTGCCCCGCTTTACCGGCGGGGCCGTCGGCTTCATCGGCTACGAATACATCACGCGCATCGAACCCTCGGTGCCCGCCGCGAAGACCGACGTGCTCGGCATGCCTCTGATTTATTTCATGCTGTCGGACTCACTGCTGATTTTCGACCGCGCCAAACAAACCCTGCGCCTCTGCGTCAACGCCCACCTGCGCACCGCCGCTGATCCTGCCGCGGCTTACGATGCGGCGGTCGCCGAGCTCCACTCGCTTTATTCCCTGCTGCGTGAGCCGAGCGCCCTCGCCCCCGCCCCGCTCATCGAGCCGCCGAAGATCACCGTGCCGGCTGGCAACTTCACCCAGCCCGCCTTCGAGGCGGTGGTCGAAGGCACGAAGGAGTTCATTCGCTCCGGCGACATCATCCAGATCGTCCCCTCGCAGCGCTTTACCCAGCCGTTCACGAAAAGCCCGCTCGACCTCTATCGCGCTCTGCGGACGGTTAACCCGTCGCCCTACATGTTCATCTTGGAGGCGGGCGATTTCGCCATTGTCGGAGCCTCACCCGAGGTCCACGTGCGACTGACCGATGGCCTCGTCGAAATCCGCCCGATCGCTGGAACGCGTAAACGCGGCGTTACGCACGCCGACGACCTTGCGCTCGAAAAAGATCTGCTCGCCGACGAGAAAGAGCGCGCCGAGCACCTCATGCTCGTGGACCTCGCACGTAACGACATCGGCCGCGTCTGCGAATTCGGCAGCGTCACCGTGCCCGAGATGATGGTCATCGAACGCTACTCGCACGTCATGCACATCGTCTCCCAAGTCGAAGGGAAGATCTCGAAAGACAAAACCGCCTACGATCTCCTCCGTGCGACGTTCCCCGCCGGCACCGTGAGCGGCGCACCGAAGATCCGCGCGATGCAACTCATCGCGCAAAACGAACCCTCGCAACGCGGCTTCTACGCCGGTGCGCTCGGTTATTTTGGCTATGATGGCAACAGCGACACCTGCATTATGCTGCGCACCTCGCTCATCAAAGACGGGCAAATCCACATCCAAGCGGGCGCCGGAGTTGTCGCCGATTCCGTGCCTGCCTCCGAATATCAAGAGACGGTCAACAAAGCCTCCGCGCTCTTCAAGGCGGTCGCCATGGCCGAGCAATTCCCGCCAGCTAAATAATCTAAGCGTTAGTGTAGAGCGAGCGCGAGCGGTGCAGTCAGGCGGCGGCTCGCTCACGCGCTTCGCCACTTCATCTCGGCATTCCTAGGCATTGGACGTTTGGTGAAGGCTCATGCGAGTGATGTCGGGCAAGTGCTGCTCGATCCATTGGGCCATCGCTTCCTCTTCCTTGAGGATCTGCTCGCAGATTCGCGCAATCTCCGCCTGCCCGAGTTCCTTAGCCGCTGTGATGAGCGAACGATAACACGCGATCTCCAAGTGCTCGGCAGCGTAACCCATCAGGACATCCTTCATGATCTCATCACGGAAGATTCCGGTCGCGATGCCCTCAACGGTCCCCATGGCGCTTCCCATCATGCCCTTCACGGTCGATGGTTTTTCATCAAGGATTGAGAGACAGCGCTCGATCTGTTGCGCATGACTCCGGGTTTCAGTGGCATGCTGTGATTGACGCTGGCGGATCTCGGGGAAGCGCTCCGCATCCGACGCGTGATTTTCGAGGGTATTGGCCAGACTGCGCTCCATGGAATACGCATCGTTTAGCCAGGCGATAAGTTGCTTGTGTTCGTTCATGACAGGATCGGGTTAAAGGTTCTACGTCTCGCCCGCGCAGGGGATCGCGCTGGCCAATGCGAACACTACACGCGGCCTATCGCCCACGCCATCGGGTGCCTCCCGCGGAGGCCTAAGAGGCCACGATCCCAAGCACTCCACCCGACGTCCACCGTCCCTCAACTCTCGCCTGCGCCCAGCTCCGGCACATGGCCGAAATCTTCCGTCACGGCCTCACACAATCCCATGAACGTTTCCTCTGCCAGCGGCAGTTTCCGTCCCTTGAGAAATGATACGCCCCAGCGCCGCTTGAGTTTTCGTTTCCCGAGTGGCACGGACACCAGCGCTCCTTTGGCCAACTCCTCTCTCGCGATCCAGGGAGCCAACACGCCAGCACCCATGCCAATTTTCACGAGTTCCTTGATCGCCTCCATGCTGCCCAATTCGATCACATTCTGAAGCTGCACACCTTCGTCGCGAAAATACTGATCCACCAACCGGAAGGTGTAACTGCTCTTATTATAGAGCACCAAGGTCTCTCCCGCGATCTCCTCACGCGGAGCGCGCCGCTTCGGTGCCCATGGGTGCATGGGCGAAACCAGAAATCTTAACTCGTCATCAAACAAGGGACGGAAATCGAGGTCCGCCGCGTTCGCCTCGGATTCGAGTGTGAGCGCGATATCCACCTGGTTGCTGCGCAGCAACTCCAGCTGGCGCGGGTGATCGCCCGATTCAATTTTGATCACGCATTTCGGAAAGCTCTGCTTAAACTCGCGCAGCACTGTAGGGAGAATGTGGTGACACGCGGTCGTGCTCGCGCCGACTCGCAGGCGACCGTGGCCCCAGTTCTGCAGCTCTTCCAGCGCCGTGCGCGCGTCCTGCATCTCGCGCAGGATACGTTCTGCGTGCGGCAGCAGTTGCTCGCCCGCTTGGGTGAGATGCACTTTTTTACCCACGCGATCAAAAAGGGCCACACCCGCGTCCCGTTCCAATGCCTTGATCGTATGACTCACGGCGGATTGCGTCAGGAAGAGGTCCTTCGCGGTCTGGGTGAAGCTTCCGCGCCGGGCGAGGGTTGCAAAGGCGAGCATTTGCCGGCTGTCGAGGGTGGCGCTCATGTATGAAGATTCCTCATCTTTTTAATTAAATGTTTGAAAACCATTTCTTGTTCCTGACGCAGTCCATGGCACGTCGGACGCTAGACGCAAGGACATCCAACACATGTCCGCGATCACCCGAAAGCCCTCAGCCCCCACGATGCCCCGGCGTCCCCTGCGCATCGGCTTCATCGCGCTCAACGACGCCGCACCGATCATCGTAGCGCATGAACACGGCTTTTTTCAGAGACATGGTCTGCATGTTGAACTGAGCCGCGAAGTGGGTTGGGCAACCATCCGCGACAAAGTCATCTACCGTGAATTGGATGCATCCCACGCGCTCGGCGCGATGGTGATCAGCACCCACCTTGGCCTCAACTGCCTCCCGTGCGAATGCCTCACCTCCTTCGTCCTTAACACGAATGGTAATTGCATCACCCTCTCCGAAGAACTCTGGAACCGTGGCGTGCGCGATGCGGCGACCATGCACGACGAGATCATCCGCTCCCGCCACGAACGCGCCTACGTGTTCGGCGTGGTTTTCGCTCATTCCTCCCACCGCATTCATATGTGCGACTGGCTCCGGAGCGCGGGCGTCGATCCCGAAAAGGACGTGCGCATCGTCGTCGTCCCACCGCCTCAGCTTTTCCGCAATCTCGCCGCTGGCACCATTGACGGCTACTGCGTCGGTGATCCGTGGAACTCTCTGGCGGTCCGTGAAAAAATCGGCTGGTGCCCGAAAGTCAGTCCGGATCTCGCCCCGGGCCATGCCGAAAAAGTTCTGATGGTGCGGAGCGACTTCGCCGAGAATCGCGCCGAAGAACACCTCGCCATGATCGCCGCGCTCTCCGAGGCCGCTGCCCTTTGCGACGACCCCGCTTTCCGCCCTGAACTCTGCCGCCTTCTAGCCCGTCGGGAATACATGAACGTGCCGGTGCGCGTGATCCAATCGAGCCTCGTTGGGCCATTCGATTACGGCCACGGCAACACGGTCTCCGCCGACGACTTCATTCACTACCACCGCAACGGCGCGAACGATCCCACCGCCGAGAAGGCCGCTTGGCTCATCGAGGGCTTTAATCGCCATCGCTTCCTGCCTCAGGGCACCACCATTCCGGCCGACCTCGGCTCCCGCATTTTCCGCTCCGACCTCTACAATCTCGCTCAGAAATCCACCAGCAAACGTAACAACCATGAACTCGCCCACGCCTGATTCCCTCGACATGCGCCGCCTCAACCGCCGTGCGTTCCTCTCCACCGCTGCCAAAGGCCTCGGTGCCGCCGCCCTCCTTTCCAATCTTCCCAAAGGCTGGGCTGCGCCCGACGCCGGTGCATCGGAAGCCCCCGAGACGACCGACATCAACTTCGGTATGATCGCGCTCACGGACTGCTCCCCCATCGTGATCGCCCACGAAAAGGGCCTGTTCAAAAAATACGGCATCAACTCCAAGGTGACCAAGGGAGCCAACTGGGCCGCCATCCGCGACAACCTTTCCACCGGTTCCATCCAGGCTACCCACATGCTCTACGGCATGCCCTTCGCGTCCACCATGGGCCTCGCCGGTTCGCCCAAGAAGCCGATGATCATCCCTTGGGTGATCAACCGCAACGGCCAGGCGATCAGCCTTAAGAACGAGTTCAAGGGCAAGGTCGGTGCCGATCCTAAGGCTCTCATGCCTTTCGTCGAGCAGGCCAACAGCCTCGGTGAACCACTCACCTTCGCAATGACCTTCCCTCCCGGCACCCACAACATGTGGCTGCGTTACTACCTTGCCGCCGGTGGCATCAACCCCGACAAGGACGTCAACCTCATCGTCGTTCCGCCCGCGCAGATGGTCGCCAACATGAAGATCGGCAAGATGGACGGCTTCTGCGTTGGCGAGCCTTGGGGCGCCAAAGCCATCGCTGACAAGATCGGCTACACCTCGGTCACCTCCCAGGACATCTGGAAGGATCACCCCGAGAAGGTCTGCGCCTTCACCGAAGAATTCGCCAACAAGAATCCCAAGACGGTCAAAGCCGTCCTCAAAGCTCTCCACGAAGCCAGCGTATGGCTCGATGACGTCAAGAACCGCCCGGAACAGTGTCAGATCGTTTCCAAGGCGACCTACATTAATTGTCCGCCCGATCTCATCCTCGGACGTCTCCTCGGTGAGCTCGACTACGGCGATGGCCGGAAAGTCAAGGACGCCTCCCCGATGCACTTCAGCAAACGCAACTGCAACTATCCGCAGCCCAAGCACGGCGCGTGGTTCCTCTCGCAGTTCCGTCGCTGGGGCATGGTCAGCGGCGCTCCTGATTACGCCGCCATCACCAAGAAGGTTGTCCGTAATGATATCTACGAAGAAGCGATGAAGGAAATCGGCGTCACCTCTGGCGGCCTCGATAACACCCCTGAAACGCTCTTCGACGGCGTCACCTACAACCCCGCCAACCCCGAGGCCTACGCCACTGGCTTCGCGGTCAAAAACCTCAAGGGCTAAAACGTCAGCGTCCCTCGGCCATCAAATGCGCGCCGGTCGGAAATCCCGGTCGGCGCGCGCAGGTAGTCATCTAACAGATCCATTTCCCGTCCCTTCCTCATTTTCCTAGTCGCTCTCGCGTCCTCCCCTTCGACCCGGGCTGCCAGCTCCCTCTCTCTTTATTATGAATAAGTTTAAATTCGATTGGCTCATCCTGCCCATCATCGGCGTGCTCATCGTGCTCGTCATATGGCATGCCGCCGCCGGCCGAAAGGTTTACCGCCTTACGACCAGCGTGGAGGAACTGGGCGCAATCGTCACTGGACTGCCCGAGGGCGCAGCCTACTGGAAGACCCTGAGACCCAATGCTAAAAACGGCATGCTTGAAGCCAGTCAGGCCAAAGCCGTTCCCGCCCCGATCTGGGAAGCCATCAGCGGCTCCTTTGAAGAAAAGCGCATCGGACTCATTCCCGATCTGCCCAACGTCGTCGAAACGTGGGTCTCCAGCAAACCCTACGTCGTCGACCCCTTCGCCAAACGCGGAGAAATGGACCAAGGCATCCTGCGCTTCACCTGGTATTCTCTCGTGCTCGTTGCCCAGGGCTACGGCATCGCGCTCCTCATCGGTGTCCCCCTCGGCTTCTTCCTCGGCCTGTCCCCGACCTTCACGAAGATGTTCGATCCGCTCATCCAGGTCTTCCGTCCCGTGTCGCCCCTCGCGTGGTTGCCGCTCGGATACGTGCTCTTCATGAGCACGGGGAAAGAGACCGGCACCTACGCCGCACTCTTCACCATCGCGCTCTGTGCCATGTGGCCGACCGTCCTCAACACCGCTGTCGGAGTCCGCGCCGTCCCGCAGGACTACCTCAACGTCGGACGCGTCCTCAAACTCTCCCGCTGGAAGATGCTCACGCAGATCCTCGTCCCCGCGACGCTCCCCTACATGTTCACCGGCTTTCGCCTCAGTCTCGGCATCGCCTGGCTCGCCATCGTCGCCGCCGAGATGCTCACCGGCCGTCCCGGCGCCGGCGGTTTCCTCTGGCAGGAATACAACGCCAACATCTACGAGCACATTATCTTTTCGATCATCACCATCGGTGTCGTTGGCTTCATCCTCGACCGCCTGATGTCGCTCGTCGAAGCCCGATTCAAGGCCATCAGCTAACGTCCCATGGCTTTCCTCGAACTCAAAAACGTCTCCAAGTCCTTCGACAGCCACAGCGTGCTGTCGAACGTCAACCTCTCCATCGCGGAGGGCGAGTTTGTCGCCATCGTCGGCTACTCCGGCCAGGGCAAGACCACGCTCATCTCAATGATCGCCGGGTTGATCAAACCCACCTCGGGCGAGGTCAGCCTGGAGGGTAAAATCGTCGAGGGTCCCGGTCCCGACCGCGGCCTTGTTTTCCAAAACTACAGCCTGCTCCCTTGGCTCACGGTTTACGAAAACATCGCGCTCGCGGTGGACCAAGTCTTCCCGCAGTGGGACGCCGCCAAGCGCAAGGCTCACGTCGATAAATACATCACGATGGTCAAGCTCAGCCACGCCACGGACCGGCTGCCCAAGCAGCTCTCCGGCGGTATGCGCCAACGCGTTTCCGTTGCCCGCACCCTCGCCATCAATCCACGCATTCTGCTCCTCGACGAACCGCTCGGCGCGCTCGACGCCCTCAGCCGTGCCACGCTCCAGGACGAGATCGCGAACATCTGGCAGACCGAGCGCAAGACTGTGGTCCTCATCACCAACTCGGTGGACGAAGCGCTTCTGCTGGCTGACCGCATCATTCCCCTGACCATCGGGCCGGGCGCCACCCTCGGCGAGTCCGTGCCTGTGAAACTGTCCCGTCCCCGCGACCGCACCGCCCTCAACCACGACCCAGAGTTCAAGCGCCTGCGCGCCCTCGTCACCAACCAGCTCCTTGGCTTCAACGCCGCCCGCAAGACGTCCGTCACGAAGAAGCTGATTCGTCCCGAACTCCTGCCCGAAGACCTCGACCTGCCACGCGTCAACCGTCCGCCTCGTCGCCTCGGCGAAGAAAAGAACGAGACCCTCACCGTCGCCTGAGCGACTCAGAACCATGAGTAAATTTCTCGAAATTTCCCAACTCGTTAAGACCTTCCCCACGCCCAAGGGACCGCTCACTGTTGTGCGCGATTTCGATCTCGGCGTGAAGAAGGGCGAGTTCATCACCCTCATCGGCCACTCGGGCTGCGGTAAATCCACGGTTCTCTCCATGGTCGCAGGCCTCAGCGACGTGACGACGGGCGGCATCATCCTGGCCGGCAAAGAAGTCGTCGGCGCCGGCCCTGATCGCGGCGTCGTGTTTCAGGCACCGTGCTTGCTGCCTTGGTTCACGGCCTTCGAAAACGTGATGCTCGGCATCAACCAGGTTTACTACACCGCCTCGAAGTTAGAGCGCACCCAGATCGCCGAGTATTACCTCTCGCTGGTCGGCCTCGGCGACTCGATGCACAAGCGCCCGGGCGAGCTCTCGCAAGGTATGCGCCAACGCTGCGGCATCGCCCGCGCGTTCGCCCTCTCGCCCAAGATGCTGCTGCTCGACGAGCCGTTTGGCATGTTGGACTCGCTCACTAAATTCGAATTGCAGGACGTGCTCCTCGATCTCTGGCAGCGCGACCAGAAGACCGCGCTCATGGTCACGCACGATGTGGACGAGGCCCTCTACCTCTCCGACCGCGTGGTGATGATGACCGACGGCCCCGAGGCCACGGTCGGCGACATCCTCGAAATCAATTTTCCCCGTCCCCGCACGCGCAAGCAACTCATGGAAGATCCCGAGTATTACCGCCTCCGCGAGTATCTCCTGCACTTCCTCAATGAGCGTTCCCACCACCGTCCGGCCCGCGTCGCACCTGCTGCGGCCACGCCTGTTCTGGTCAACGCGTAAGCCACTTTCCCCGTCAGGTCCTTCATCCAACCAAACAACAGCATCATGAATCGAATCCAGACTACACTCACGACGCTCGGCTTCGTCGCCGCAGCCGCCTCCGCCTCCGCGCAGTTTTATCCGCCGCCGCCCCCCGCGTATCCCGGCTTCATCAACAACAAACTCCGCGCCATCGATCCCTACGCCGCCCAGTGGGACATCGGCGTGAACATCCGCGGACGCTTTGAAGACAAGGATGACGCTGGCTTCACCTCAGGTGGCCAGAACCGCGACTTCGCCGCCGGCCGCCCTGCCGTGGGCAATCCGGACCTCTTCGACAACAACAACAGCTACGAACTCGTGCGCATCATGCCGCGCATCGGCTACACTGATAAATGGTATCAGGTGTTCGTGCAGGGCCGCTCCAGCGCGTCCTTCGATGACGAACGTGATAACAACGGCACCTCCAATACCAACCCCGCAACCCCTGGCGTCCGCGCCGGCGACGGTTTGCAAGAAAACAACTCCGACCTGAGCCTCCATCAGGCCTACGTGTTTGTCGGTAACCACAAAGAGTTCCCCGTCTCCGTCAAAATCGGACGCCAGGAGCTCGTTTACGGTGACCAGCGCCAGGTCGGCAATTTTCTCTGGAACAACAACGCCCGCAGCTTCGATGCCGCCAAGGTCCGCTATCAGAACTCCCTAGGTGGTGTTGACTTGTTCACGAGCGGTGTCGTTTACCAAGACAACCATAACTTCGACCAGTCTCACTACGACAACGACAAGTTCTCCGGCGCGTATTTCAATCTCACGAAAATCCCCGGCATTACCCAGAAGCAGACCGTCGAGACCTACATCTACAGCCGCAATGTCGAGCGTGACAGCGTCACAGACGAGGATTGGAGTGGTGTGGCCGCGCCCTTCCGCCAGCCCTACATCCAGGATCTCTACACCGTGGGCCTCCGCGTGAAATCGAAGCCTAATGCCTACGGCAAGTGGGACTACAGCGCCGAAGCCATGCACCAGTTCGGCACCATCAATAGCCGCAATGCCAACGGCACCGCAGTCCTGCCAGTCAGCACGACCACCGCTCTGAGCACCGCTCCTGAGCTCAAGCAAGATGCCTACGCCGCCATCGCCCAACTCGGCTACACGTGGACCGATCTCTCCTGGCAGCCGCGCCTGTCGCTCACCTATAGCTATGCTTCCGGTGACAAGAACGCCGCCGACGGTGAGTCCAACACGTTCCAAAACCAGTTCGCCACGACGCACTTCTTCTATGGCTACATGGATTTGAACAGCCTGCAAAACCTGCACGACATCCGCTTGGCCCTAGAGGCCAAACCGACCACCAAACTCCGCGTTGCCTTGGAAGGGCACCTCCAGCGCCTCGATAACACCAATGACTACTGGTATAACGTCGGCGGCGTTCCCCGCAGTGGTGCAGGAGCCGGTGCCGGTAACACTCAAGGCGCACTTATCGCCAATAATGGCAATGGCTCGACCGGTGGCCGTGGCTACGGCATCAACTCCAGCAACAGCGCCGACCTCGGCGAGGAAGTTGATTTCATCGTCGGTTACACGCCGGTGCCCTACTTCAACATCGAAGCCGGTGTCGCCCACTACTTCCGTGGCGATTACATCAAGCAATCCTGGAGCAATCCCGCTTCCGGCGGCTCCAAGGACGCCAGCTACGCCTACGTCCAGTTGACGCTCAACCTGTAAACTCGTTCGAAGTATTAATCATCACGACGGCGCGGTCTCCCCACGGAACCGCGCCGTTTTTGTATCCACTTTCTTAACTCTTCACATGACCAAAGCCGCACTCACCGCACTCATCCTCGAAGCCAAGAAGTCCAAGCAGCTCACCTGGGCCACCATCGCCCACGCTGCCGGACTCTCTGAAGTTTACACCACCTCTGCCTGCCTCGGTGAAAACGCTCTGCCCACCGATGCCGCCGCACGTGTCGCCACCGCTCTCGATCTCGGTCCAGACGTCGCCACCGCACTCACGGAATTCGCCAACAAAGGCGAAGCCGCTTCGACCATCACCAAGGAACCGCTTCAATACCGCTTCCAAGAAATCCTCTACGTTTACGGTCCCACGCTGAAGGCCCTCATCGAGGAAAAGTTCGGCGCAGGCATCATGAGCGCCATCGACTTCACCATGTCTGTTGATCGCGTCGAAGACCCCAAAGGCGACCGCGTGAAAATCGAGATGTGCGGCAAATTTCTCGGCTATAAAACCTGGTAGCCCCTGGCTCCGCTGTGCACAGCGCGACGGAGAAAGATCCGCAGATGTTTTGGAACACCCGGCCGGCAGACCTCGAAAAGGCTGCCGGCCTTTTTTTACTCGCCCGTGAAGCCGTCGCGGACAACCGACACCGCGAGCCCCGGACACCTTCCTCCCCGTCGGCCTCCATGAAAGTTTATCCCAAAATTCAGCAAATCCATTCACCATCTTTCTACATCGTCTTTCTCACTTCGGCACCATCGCTGCTAAAACGATTACCCGACGCACGGATGTTTCTCCGCGTATCCGGACACACACCACACCAACCACCATGAAATCGTATCTTCCTCTCTGCCTCGCGGCTAGCCTCGGAGTCGCCGCTTCGGTTCAGGGCCAGACTCCGGCCCCCGCCGCCGCTCCCGCCGCACCTGTCTCGTTCAGTGATGCCCTCACCAAGGGCAAAGTTAACATCAACGCCCGCCTCCGTTACGAAACCGTCGAGCAGGACGGTCAGCAGGATGCCGACGCCCTCACCGCTCGCCTCCGCCTCGGCTACACCACGAAGGCCTACATGGGCTTCCAAGCCATGGTTGAAGGCGAAGCCGTTACCCCACTCAACAACGGCTACTACGACGGCACCGGCCGCAACACGACTCCGGCCACCGCCACGATCGCCGACCCCGAAGTTTACAACGTAAACCAAGCTTGGCTCTCCTACACCTTTGAGAAAACCAAGGGCACCCTCGGACGCCAGAAGATCATTCTCGATAATGCCCGCTTTGTCGGCGACGTCGGCTGGCGCCAGAACGACCAGACCTTCGATGCCTTTCTTCTCCAAGATAAGAGCCTCGACAAGCTCACCCTCACTTACGCCTACCTTGACCGCATCAATCGCGTATTCGACGACCAAGTCGGGCCGACCGCAGCGACCAGCCAGCCTGATTGGGATTCCCAGACTCACCTGATCAACGCCTCCTACGCCGGACTCCCCTTCGGCACCTTGACCGCATACACCTACTTGATGGATTTCGACGTCGACGCTCCGACCGCCGTCAAAGCCGGTGTTCGTAACAACTCCAACGCGACCTACGGCCTCAGCCTCGCCGGCACCCCCGCGCTGACTCAGAACCTCAAAGCGTCCTACCGTCTTGAATACGCCCGTCAGTCCGATTACGGCAGCAGCACGCTCAACTACGATGCCAACTACTACCTCGGCGAAATCGGTGCCTCCTATAAAACCAACACCCTCGCCTTCGGTTACGAAGTGCTCGGCTCCGATGAAAGCGCGACCGGCGCGAGCTTTAAGACACCGCTCGCCACCCTTCACGCCTTCAACGGTTGGGCCGATACCTTCCTCATCACGCCGCGCAAGGGTCTGACCGATACCTACGTGAAAGCTGGCACCACACTCCCGGGTGCCGTGGGCCTCACCGCCTTCTACCACCTGTTCGGCACCGAGGATGGCGCGTCCCAGATCGGCCGAGAATTCGACCTGATGGCCACCTACAAGCTCAACAAGCAGCTGAGCTTCACCGCCAAGGCAGCCAAATACTGGAGCGACGAGGCCGTCGTCACTGGCCTGGCCTCCAACGCCGATCGCACCAAGCTTTGGCTCCAGACGGATTACGCGTTCTAACCGCCCCCAGCTCTGTTCCCATGCCCCACCCGAGAACATCTCTTGGCGTGGGGCATTTTATTTAAATTAAATACCCAAATCAGAACTCACCGCCGCAATCCTTTCGGCCAAAGCCGAGCGCAAACTCACTTGGGGCTACCATCGCGCACGCCGCCGGACTCTCTGAAGTTTACACCACCTCCGCCTGCCTCGGAGAAAACGCCTTGCCCGCCGACGCCGCCGCCCGAGTCGCCACTGCTCTCGATCTCGGCCCAGACGTCGCCTCCGCGCTCACGGAATTCGCCAACAAAGGCGAAGCCGCTTCGACCATCACCAAGGAGCCGCTCCAATATCGTTTTCAGGAAATCATCTACGTTTACGGACCCACGCTAAAGGCCCTCATCGAAGAAAAATTCGGCGCAGGCATCATGAGCGCCATCGACTTCACCATGTCTGTTGATCGCGTCGAAGACCCCAAAGACGACCGCGTGAAAATCGAGATGTGTGGCAAGTTTCTCGGTTATAAGACCTGGTAGTCATCCAGCGCTTCGTCATCCGCCAAATGCGGTCGGTGGCCATTGGAGGTTAAACAACGCAAAACCCCACCGCGCAGGCGGTGCGCGATGGGGTTTTGCCAACGACAACTGTTTTATCGCACGGAGGTAGGTCCGTGGCTGTCCTATCAGACCTGCGACGCCTGTTTTTCAGATTCCGGTTCCAGTAAGGACGCGGAAGCGACGGACTCCTCATGATGACGGGCATCAAGTTTGTGCCGGACGGTCGTCATCATCGCCTCGGTAAGCGGGAAACGCAGCGCGAGGATGAAATAGCCGGAGGTGAAAACGATATTGGGAATGATCGCGAGCCAGAACAGGCGGTTGAGAACCTCCGGCGGCTGACTGGCGAGTTTGGTATCGAGACCAGACCAAACGATCAGATAGCCGACCAGCAACGCACAGAGGGAGATTTCAATTTTTTGCACGAAACCCATCACCGCGGTGAAAAGACCTTCGCGCCGATGACCGGTCTCGAGTTCATCCACATCGCAGATGTCCGGCATGACCGCTTGGGCAATAGTGTTGCTGATCGCGATCAACATGATCGTTAGCAGCGCAGGCAGAAGTATCCAGTAGGGATGTCCAGGCGAGTAGGCAAACGGGGTGATAACCGCGGCGGCGAGACTGCCGCTGGCCCCAAGAATAATACCGCCCTTTTTACCGATCCAGCGGCTGATTGGCTTGATCAAAGGAAGCATGGCGAAGCCCCAAATCGTCCCAATGGTGCTTCCAATCGCAGTGATCTTGAAGGCGAGGTTCTTGTCTCCCAAGCACACGTAATAGATACCGACGAAAACTAGGATGCCACCACCGGCGCGCTCGCCCAAGGTCTGACAAAGCTTCATAAGCAGAAGGTTCACGAAAGGCTTGTTGCGCGCGGTCGCTTTGATCGCGGGGATCATGGCCACGTGCTTGCGCTTGGGATTGGCATGAGTGAACCGTTCCTTGCAAAACATCACGGCGGTCAGCGCGGCAATGATCGCGATCACACCGGCGACGGAAGCTATCCAACGGATACCGTTGACCTCGTTTGTGGGGGCACCGGGAGTGGAGACGAAAGCACGAGCCAAGACCGCCGATAAATTTTCCCAATCGAAACCCGCCGCAACCAAATCACTGAAAGTGCGCCCAACCCCGTGAACGAAGAGCGGACGCAGCGCAAACGAGTAGATCCAGCCATTACCAAGCAGAACGATACCAAGAAAGAAGCTGCCGATCGCGGAGACCTTGGAGCGCTCATGATAGTCGTCGGTGAGTTCGTAACCGATGGAATTCCAAGCCATCGAATAAAGCCCCCACGAACAATAGAACAGCGTGCCGACAACAAAAAGATAGACCAACTGCGCGGTGGGGCTCCAAGCGCGATCCGCCCACCAGAGTGCAGCAAGGAAAACGGCAGCGAGCACAGAACCGACTACGAGGTAGGGCTTGCGTCGCCCCCAGCGGGTATGGGTGTTGTCGGAAAGATGGCCAAGAATGGGATCGGTTATCCCATCAATCAGCCGCGGCAACATGATGGCCCAGCTCACGAGCGCAGCGTTGAGCGCGAAACCAATGGTGAAAATCGCGGTCGCCTGACCGTAGGTGCAGATGAGGATGTGATTGGCAACCGCGCCGACACCCCAAGCCCATATCTGGCGAGACGGAGCGGTGTAGGGCTTAGAGGAGGGGTGGCTCATATAAGAATCCATCGTTCCAGTCGTTTGGTTGTCGGTAAATCTAATTTAGCGTTCCCCTGTTAACGATAGCCTGCCGAACTCATCGTATTCAGTCCTCTGATTCAGACCCCATCCTCCAATTGCTGTCGCTCGGAACGAGTCCCATAGCTGGCGCGCGCCGGCCATCGCCTCACGAAAAAAGCGGAAACCCTCGCCCCGCAGCTACAACGAGGCACCCAAGCCCTGCCACGCCAGCGATCCCTCCACGCCCACCGGATTTCTCCAGCAAAAAGCCGCCCGTTAAAAGGCGGCTTTTTTGGTGGAGACTACGGTCCCCAAACTTCTGTCAATAAATTGGTGCCCCCACGGGGAGTTGAACCCCGCTTTAAGGATTGAGAATCCCTTGTCCTAACCGATAGACGATGAGGGCGTCTGTTGGAGCGGAAGACAGTTTGGTTTTATATCCATCCGTCAAGCGTGAGTTTGGATTCCACAAACAAACTCACAAAAAAGACCGCCTGCAGTGCAGACGGCCTTGGGACCAAATCGGATCCTTCGCGATTTAAGCGAAGATTTCCTCGGGCTTGAAGAAGCGGGCCAGCTCGATGCGGGCGTTTTCGTCGCTATCGGAGGCATGCACGACATTCTTCATCATCTCGGTGCCGTAGTCACCACGGATGGTGCCCTTGGCGGCCTTGCGGGAATCGGTCGGGCCGAGCAACTCGCGGATCGTCGCAACGACGTTCTCACCTTGGATGGCGAGCACGATCACGGGACGTGAGCTCATGAATGCTTCGATTTCGGGATAAAACGGCTTGTCAGCCACATGTGCGTAATGGGAGCGAAGCACCTCGGCGGAGAGGCGAATCATCTTAGCTCCAACGACTTCGAAGCCAGCTTTCTCGAAGCGGTCGATCACGTTGCCCGCATGCTTATTGGCCATGCAATCGGGTTTAAGAATAACGAGGGATTTCTGCATAAACAGGCGACCTTACGCGTTAACACGCGACAGAGGGAAGCCTGATTTTAAACGTATATCTTCCCAGCCTTGGTGGTGATGCAAAGTCGTTCGCCCACCCTGCCCTTCGCCTCCGCAAAAGGCCGTTGCTCAGCGAGCGGAAGCAGCGAGCGCCACCGGAGTCGCGATGGTTGCGCTTGCGAGCATCACCGGGTTAACCGGGAGCGCATCCGAATGGAACGTCGCGTAAACCACGCCGATGAGATTCTTAGCCGTGACCGGCGTGCTGTCGGCATCGCGATTGTTATAACCGCCCGCCGTCCAGCCAGCCTCGGTCGAGGTAATCAGACGGTGAGCAACCGTTTCGTTAAAGCGGTTGGTATAAACCACGACCATGCCAGCACGGAGCTTTTCGGCGGGAAGGGTTTTGACCACCAGCACCGCTCCGGGGCCGAAGAAGGGAAGCATCGAGTTACCTTCAACCCGCAGGACCTTCAGGTCGGCGCGGGTGGCGGCGAGCTCACGCGCATCAGTGAGCGCCGCCACGAGCGAGACACCCGACACTGGATTGCCAGCCGCGAACGCCTCACCACCGATAGCCAGCCCCGCCAGAGCGAGGAGGAGGCGGGTGAGGGAGCGGGCCGTTTTCATGGCATCACTCTAGCGAAATACCGCGCGACCTCCCATCATGCCCTATACCCAGTTGTCTTCACGCCGTTACCCCAATGTAGCGCCTAGGGTGTCGCTGAGGGATACGCCCAATTCACCCCGGGGGCCCCGGGTAGAGCCCCCATGCCGGCCTGGGGCCTATACCGCAACTTCCTGCCGGGCCTTCTCGGCCAACGCGGTCGAGATATAGCGTTCTCCGAAGCTGCATCCCACCGTGACGATCACCTTCCCTGCGAACTCCGGACGCCGCGCAACTTGCAGGGCCGCCCAGACATTGGCGCCCGTGGAAATCCCACCTAAGATACCGTCCTGCAACGCCAACTGCCGTGCCGTCTCCAGCGCATCGTCGTCGCTCACGGTGATCACTTCGTCGATGATGGAGGTGTTACAGTTCTTCGGAATGAACCCGGCTCCGATGCCTTGGATGCGATGACGTCCGGGCTTTCCGCCCGACAGCACCGGACTTCCCGCAGGCTCCACCGCAATGCTACGCAACGCGCGCCGGGATTTGATCACCTCCGACACGCCGGTGATTGTGCCGCCCGTGCCCACGCCCGCCACGAAGGCATGAATATTGCCGCCCGTGGCCGCCCAGATCTCTTCCGCCGTCGTGCGACGATGAACCTCGGGATTGGCGGGGTTCTCAAATTGCTGCGGGATAAAGCCAAGGTCGCCGTGTTGCGCGAGAATTTCTTCAGCTTTTCGAATCGCGCCCGGCATACCCTCGTTACCCGGTGTCAGCACGATTTCCGCGCCGAGCATCCGCAGCAGCACGCGGCGCTCAAGCGACATCGTTTCGGGCATGGTCAAGATGAGTTTGTATCCACGTTGCGCGCACACAAACGCCAGCGCGATGCCGGTGTTGCCCGAAGTCGGCTCGATCACCACTGCCCCGGGTTTCAGCAAGCCATCGCGCTCCGCCGCCTCGATCATCGCGCGACCGATGCGGTCTTTCACACTCGCGAGCGGGTTAAAAAACTCCGCCTTCAGATAAATGGTCGCCGGCACCCCGAGGGCGATGCGGTTGAGCTTGATCAACGGAGTCTGACCGATGGTGGCAACGATATCGGAGTAAGCGTTCGCAGGCATGACCTCACTCAATCCCTCATGGCAAAGTCGGCAAGAGAAACGAACGCGTTTACCACGGCTCAGACGCGCACGGATGGAGCTCTCCCAAGCACGTGACGCAACGCGTCCTCCAAGGTCTCGTGACGGAACGTATAATGCGCGTCCATCAACTTGCGCGGCGTCACTCTCGCACTCGCAAGCAACGTCTCTTGCGCCATCTCGCCAAGGGCAACTCGCAATACCACAGGCGGAACTGGCAGCACCGCCGGCCGCCCCAACACGCGCGCCAGCGTGCGGGTAAACTCCGCGTTCGTCACGGGTTGGGGTGCGACCATGTTGACCGCACCGTCGCAGCGCCGGTCGAGCACGGCGTGGTAGATCGCCCCGACCAGATCGTCCATGGAGATCCAACTCATCCATCTCCGGCCCGACCCGATTCGACCGCCGAGACCCGCTTTGAAAACGGGGAGCAACTTCGCAAGCGCCCCGCCCGCTGACGTGAGCACCACACCCGTGCGCAACCGCACCACTCGGATGCCCAGCTCCTCCGCCGCGACCGCCTCGTGTTCCCACGCCGAACACACTTCGGCCAGAAATCTACCGCCTGCCGACGAGCTCTCGTCGAGCACTTCGTCACCACGATGGCCATACACGCCCGTGGCCGATGCCGAGATAAACGTGAACGGACGCAGCCGCTCGCTCTTCACGCCTGCCAGCGCCGCCACGAGCGTGCGGGTGCTGTCCACCCGGCTGCGCAAGATCGCCTGCTTGCGCTCCTCCGACCAACGCCCGGCCGCGATGCCAACTCCGGCCAGATTGATGACCACGTCGATGCCGCGCAGCGCGTGCGCATCGAGCGTCCCGGATGCCGGATTCCAGAACACCTCGTCGGCCGCCGTGGTCGCGCGACGCACGAGCCGGATAACCGCATGCCCCTGCGTTTGCAGAAACGCCGTCAATGTCCGGCCAATCAAACCCGACGCGCCCGCGATGAGAAACGTCATCGGGCGCACTGAAATATACCGCTCAGCCAATTCGAGATCCGCCTTGGTGACGGCATGCCGGTAACGGAACAGACGAGTGAGTTCGGCACGCACAAATCGCGATCCTAACACCTGCCCCAACCAGCCTCCGGGCAATTGATACAAAATTTCATCGGTCATACGACAGGCCGGCCCTCGTTCCGCAGACTCAAACTGATGCAGGTGTTCCCAGTCTTTAAAAGGTCCACGCACCTGCACATCGCGGAACTGCACCCCTTCGACATAGTCGCGGTGCTCCACATCCCAGCGGACCCACACGGGGCCAATCTTGGTGCGCAGACTCACGGTCGCTCCGTCACGAATCCCTCCGCTGCGCGCAAGGATCTCGATTTTCTGCCACGGTGGAGCCAGGCGCTCAAATGCCCCCGGCCGCTCATGCCAGGCAAACACCTCGGCGGCGGGCCGCTCAATACGCGCCAATCTTGTCGTAAATGAATTAAACCTCATGTCGTCGCCCGACCTTTTCGCATCGGCAGGGCCCGGGGCAACACTTCACAGCGACTTCGGTTACCCGGGCCACGTCACCTGGGTCCGCCAGGAGTTGCGCGAGCCGGCTCCGGCACGCGGACGTTAGCCAGCGCGTAGTTGCTTGAATGCCGCCAGTGCCTCCGCGCGGGCAGTCGCATGATCGACGATCGGATCAGGGTAATTGCCCTCGATATCGGCAGCCGCGCGCACGTTGGCTGGCGCAGTCCAGGGCGCATGGAGAAAAGCATCCGGTAGCTTCGCCAGTTCGGGAACCCAGCGGCGCACGTAAGCGCCGGCAGAATCGAATTTTTCGCCCTGAGCGACCGGTGCAAAGATCCGAAAATACGGCGCGGCATCGGCCCCGCAACCCGCGCTCCATTGCCAGCCGAGCGTGTTGTTCGCGAGGTCGGCATCAACCAGCGTATCCCAAAACCAGGCGGCGCCGTGCTGCCAAGGCAAACGAAGGTGTTTCACCAGAAACGATGCGACCACCATGCGCACGCGATTGTGCATCCAACCCGTGTGCCAGAGCTCGCGCATACCGGCGTCAACGATGGGATAACCTGTCTGGCCACGTTGCCAGGCGCGCAGTTTTGCGCCGTCAGCATCCTCGGCCCAAGGGAAGCGCTTGAAATCCTCGCGCAAGGGTTGCTCGGGCGTATGCGGAAAATGGAATAGGAGCTGATACGCAAACTCGCGCCAGCCGATCTCGTTGAGAAACACCTGTGCACCGCGATGAGGTGGAAAAATGCCGCTGTTTTTTGAGAGCGCCTTCACCGCGGCCCAGACTTGGCGCGGTCCGATCTCACCGAAATGCAGATGCGGCGAAAGCCGCGACGTGCCTCGCTGGGCAGGTTGGTCGCGGTTGTCTGCATAAGCGGCCATCGCCTCGGCAACGAATGCCTTGAGTTGCGCATAGGCCCCGGCCTCACCGGGTTTCCAGGACGCAGCCAAGCCTGCGTCCCAAGCTATCGTTGGTAGCAGAGCGAGATCGGTCACATCAAGGGATCGCGGCCACTCTGCCGGTGCCGGAAAATCACCCGGTTTGATCACTGCCGGAGCGGCGACCTCTCGATCCAGACAACGACGCCAATAAGGCGTGAACACCTGAAACGGCCGGCCTTGTTTATTGGCGACCGTGTGCGGCTCGAACAGGAGTGCGCTGTTGAAGCTTTTGGTTTCGACGCCGGCGGCGAGCAGATCGGCCTTGATGGTTTTGTCGCGAACGATGGATGCCGGCTCGTAACAGCGGTTCCAATACACGGCGCTCGCTCCGGTGGTGGTGATGAGTTCGCTCAACACCTCGCCGCTATCGCCTCGCGCGATGATCAGTTGCGAACCACGCGAGCGGAGCGAGGCAGCGAGCGCGGCAAGCGAGTGATGCAACCACCACCGGGACGCGGCACCGGCTGGCCAAACACCCTCGCCGGCCGGATCGAAGATGAACACCGGAATGACCGGCCCGCCGCGCGCGAGAGCCGCGTGCAACGCAGCGTTGTCCTGAATGCGCAGGTCTTGCCGGAACCAGAGGAGAACGGGAGATGCGTTCACGGAGAGTGTTTGCGCAA
>CBRAFO010000037.1:0-33295 GCA_967755175.1 uncultured Opitutaceae bacterium
CGCGGGCGGCTTAAAAAAGGATCTGACTGCGGACGTCGCCAATACCACGACGAGCATCTCCGGCAACCGTCCGGGTGACGGAGATCCCATCTTCCCCAAACAAAAATCGACCGACCACGTGCCCACTTGGGGGCTGCTGCGCTCATTCCCGCGCACTCACCCGAATACAAACGGGGCTATGGATCCGGTCGTGCCTCTGATCAATTCGTCCGGCGATTACATCGGAGCCGGCGTGTCCCCCGTGATCAACTTCGCCGCTTTCGGTTTGGATTTTTATTTGGACAACAACGGCCATATCCAGATCGCGATGTTTCCGGTGGTGATCCTCTGGAACCCGCACGCCACCACGCTTAATCCCAGCGATTACGAGCTAGGTTACCATTTCAGCACCATCGCAGGAGGGACCGAGCACTGCCGTTATTTCATCGAAACCTCGGCCACGGCCTCCGGCACGATGAACCCAGTTGCGACCTTGGACTTGCGGGGAGGCGCTCTGGTCGCCGGCGGAACGGGGGTCAACAGCCCCGACTTTGTTCGCTTCAAAATCCGGGGCGAAAAGATGATGCCGGGCGAGGCTCAGGTGTATGTCTTGGGTTCAAGCGGCTCGGCGTATTCGCCCGGGGCAAACACGCTGGTTCGGGGACAAAACGGTATCACGAACTACGTCTCGTGGACGATACCGGCGATGGCCATCACGTCCACGACGTATAACAGCGGGTCGATGCAGGTAAGAACCGTCGCACCGTCCGGCAGACATGCGATGAATGTCGTGCTCGCCAAACCGGGGGCGCTGGCGAGCTGGGACGGCACCAGCATCGGCAGTAACTGGTATCAAACCGTCTTGGATGCCAACGTCGGCTTTCGCGGCGGATCTGGCTATTGGCTGTATCCGTTCCAACGGACTCTATTCAAGAGCGCCAGCCTGGGTTCGGTTTCCACGGGCGCGACCACAACCATGTTTGCCAGCGCCATCATGGAGGGGCGCGGAGGCTTTAATGCGTCGCCTGCGTTTATCGGCGCCATGGGCACTGGAGGCGGTCAGGGCGCGCGTTATCGCTGGCTCGTTACCGGTAATCCCCGGGCTCCGATCATCCGCAATACCAAAGTGGAGAACGCCGGCTTCGTGCGCGGGAATGTGATTTTCGGAAGCATGGAGTATTTTCTCAAACTGGGCGGCAACACCGGCTCCACCCGTCGAGACCCCTTTTTCCCGTATAATGGCTGGACCTCCGGCTATAACACCAGGATCGGCTCGTCGCAGGACAACGGCGATCTGCGGGGCGTCCTCTTCGATGTTTTACAAGACCCCGGCCTCCTACTCTCGGTCGGGCAACTCCAGCATGCCGCGTTCGGCACCTATGGCTTCTATTCCAGCTATGCGTTTGGGAATTCTTGGGCCGACGTCCGCATCCCGAGCGAGCAGCAATATCTGACCGACACATTCAGTCCCAAGTTCTCCAACACGGTCGCTGCGTCCGCGAACACCGAGACTCTTTACGACCTGTCCTGGCATCTGAACCGGGCCCTCTGGGACCGCTATTTCGTCTCGGGGGTGCCCAGCACTTGGACCAGTTCGGATGTGGCAAGCAGCAGAGTCCTGCCCAACGCCCGCATGACCTATTATCACCCAAATGGCGTCGCCCCCGCCATCGACGACCTTCGTTATTCCGCATCGGGTGGCACTGCCTATGACAAGGCCGCGGCCAATCTCCTCGTTGATGGCGCTTTCAATGTGAACTCCACTTCCGAGCAAGCGTGGCGGAGCCTGCTTGGGTCCACGCTGGGTCTTCCGGACAACGCCGCTTACGCCACGCCAGGCGCTGCCAAATCCGGAGATGCGGTCGGGACTGTCGCGGCCATCCCTCGCTTCAGTGGCAACCTGGCTCAGACCGGCTATACCAGCATGATGGGCAGCAAGGGACTGTCGTATCTCGGAAATCGCGGTCTGATGACGAACGCAGCGGGCACAACGGATGAATTGACCCGTCTGGTCAACGAACTGGCCCGCAGCATTGTCGTCGAAATCAAGGCCCGGGGACCGTTCCTGTCGGTGGCGGATTTTGTGAATCGTCGACTTATTGCCGCCTCCTCCAACGGAACCGCCGCCCCCAACGCTGTCCGCGGCACCCTGCAAGCCGCCATCGACAAGATGGGCTACACGTCGGCCTCTACAGTGAAGATCCCCACTATCGTCTCAGCTCCCTTGGTCGCCGGCGACATACCCAAGACCGGTTGGCCCAAGTCAGGATGGAACCCCGACCATTTTCTCGGTGCCCCGGTCGCATCGTCCACAGGCGAGAACGCAAGCCGCGCGGCTGCCTGCCCCAAGTTCCTCACTCAGGCCGACCTGCTGTCGCTGCTCGGTCCCGCCCTCACCGTGAGAGGCGACACCTTTGCCATTCGCACGTATGGCGAGGTCCGCAATCCCCTAACGGGGGATATCGCGGCACGCGCTTGGTGCGAAGCAATCGTTCAGCGCCTGCCCGATTATGTCTCATCGGGCGATACCGCTGAGACCGATACGCTAACCCAAGCGGACAACCGCACGTTTGGCCGGCGCTATCGCATCGTGTCGATGCGTTGGCTCAGCCCCTCCGATATTTGATCCCCCATGCCTATGAAATCCTCCATTTTCGTTGGGCTGCTCTTGCTCGCCGTTTTACCGCAGCTGTCGCACGCCGAGAATCAGGAGCGTGTATTTCGAGCCGTCAGTCTCGGCGAGGCTTATGGCGACCTCTTCTACGATAACAAAGGCGTCCCCATCACGGTCACGGCAAACTCAGGATCCTTCTCCCAAGATTACCCGGCGCCGGCGGGCTCGAAGCTATCGTTTTATCGTATAACACCTCCTCCGCCCGACGCGCCTCCAGGGACGCCGTCTCAGAAAACCGTGGTTGCTCAAGTCGCATATCCTAAGGACATAACCAAGGTCATCCTGCTGCTTTATCCATCTCCCGCGCAAAGTGCCCTACCGATCACCGGCATGGCCATTGCCGACCCGGAGGATCAGCAACGTTCGGGACAGGCTCGCATCTTCAATCTGTCATCGCTGGATGTGGCATTCGCGGGCGGCGGCGACGTCGCCGAAGCGCCCCCGCACACCACTGATCGTGTCGCGACCATCGGCACGGGACCTGTGTTTCTCAAAGCCGCCGTGCAGGTAGGCGGCGGGTGGCAAAGCGTCGATTCAATGGAGCGAAACCTGCCGGCCGACATTCGTCTCTTCGTGATCATGGTCGATGCCCCCCCGTCCTACGAAGGAGGACCACCCGTCCGTGGTATATTCGTTTACGAGTTTAAGCGCCCACCGATGAACTTTGGTGATTAGCCTCCGGCTGATCGGTCAGCCGGACCGAGTGAGACCGCAAAAGCAATTAAGCCCCCCACCCCCGGCATGCTCGCCCCCGCCACCCAGCGGCCTTCGACCAGGATGCGGCGTTGATAGGTCGGAATGCCGCGTTCGTTTTCTAGGATAAGGCTGGCCAGCGTGCTCACGGCCACCCGGCCGATTTCGTCGGAGTTTTGATCAGACCCGCTGTCGAAATTACCGTCCAAAATACTGGTGGTGGCCACCGCGACGTCCTCGGGCACCCGAATCGCCAATCCATCAAGCCTGCCGTGCATTCCTGCACGGCGGGCTTTTTACGTCGCGACCAAACTATCCAAGCTCTGGCGTATTGGAATGCAGGAGCTTGCAAGCAGACGATTCCCCAAAAGTTCGGCCAACGCCCCCCCGCCGGCCGACGGCTTCATCATTAGCGGGCCTGCATTGCTTGGTTACCAGTAGAACCAGGTCACAATTTGCGAACCCGCTAAAGCGAAGGCTTGTTCAGGGCGTTCTTCTACCCCGGCCCAAGCCATGTTCCTCTCCCCGTTAAGTTTTGGTTCCGAGCGTCGCTCCACCGACCCACGTAAAGGATTTGCCCTCCTCATCACCATTACGCTGCTCGCGTTCTTGGTCTTGCTGCTCGTCTCGCTCGCGAGCCTGACCCGAGTCGAAACCCAAGTGGCGAGCAACAATCAAAAACTCGCCCAAGCCCGTCAAAACGCGCTGATGGCGCTAAACATTGCGCTCGGCCAGCTCCAGAAATACGCAGGCCCCGACCAGCGGGTGACGGCCGAGGCCAATCTTAAAACCCCGTCCGCAACCCACCCGCATTGGGTCGGGGTTTATGGCAACGAGTCCGCCACCATCGACACGCTTTACGACAAAAAACCCGGCGAGCTGCCGGACGGCGGCAAGACGCTCTACAAGCCGGTCCTGTTGAACTGGCTCGTGAGTGGAAACGAATCGGGCACCCTCGCACCGGAAACGTCCTCGACGAACTTTGGCCGCATCACCGCCACCCCCACGGGTATCGTCCATACGCCGGCCGAGACCACCACCTTGTCCGGCCAGACAGCGCTGACGGATTTTAAAATCGGCACGACGGACGCCCGTCTGCTGGTCGGCCCCAATACCGTGGCGCAATCCACCGACTACGTAGCCGCACCGCTCGTTCCCATAACGGCTGCCGCCGGGTCCGTTCCTGGCCTTTCGACTGCGGCTACCATCGGCCGCTACGCCTACTGGATCGGCGACGAAGGCGTGAAGGCCCGCGTGAATCTTCGCGATCGCTACCTGCAGACCGGAACCGCCGCCGAAAAAGCATTCAGTTTCATCACGTCGCAACGCAACGGGATCGAGCTGGCCGACTATGATACCTCGACCTCCCTCGGCTCCAATTACGACTACAGTAGCGGCGCCATCGGTCGTATCACCACGCTCAAGCAACTTCCCTTTTCCGCATCCACCACTTCCGCGACCACCCATCTCAGCAGTGCGGTCAGCTACCGGTTTCATGATCTGACCACCAGTTCCTACTCGTTGCTCGCGGATGCCTACGCATCGGGACTCAAAAAGGATCTCTCCACGCTGCTCATTTCCGGAACGACTCCAGCCGACTCCACGTCCCTATTCACGCCGGTAAGCTCGTCCGACTACGGTCTGCCTACCTGGGGACAGTTGCGGTATTTCGTCCAAAACACCGGCGCGACCGCCTCCGTCGGTTCGCCTTCAAATGTCGATTACCGGTCACCCGTCGTCACGATTTTTGCCGTGGGTTTCGGAATCGAAAAATCCAGCACAGGCAAGCTGCTGATCCGGCTGTTCCCCGTGCTGCTTTTGTGGAATCCCTACACCGTCGCGCTCAGTGTTCCCGCCTGTGAAGCCGGCATGGTTTTGCGCCAGACCAGCGCGACTCCCGCCGTCACCATCAATCTCTACAAGGCAGCCACACCCGCGACGGTGGCCGCCAGTTATCAACTGAATTTGAACACGACGGCGGTCGGAGCGACAGGCACGGCCAACACCTACTATCGCTTCAAGCTCGCAGCCAGCACCCTGCCGGCCGGTTCCAGCTATTACTACACCCTCTCAGCCAATGGCACCTACATCCCCGGCGGTAATACGCTCACCCAGGCCGGCTCGTCCGAAGGGTTTCAAAACTACGTCACGTATGACTCCGGCGTGGACCTGTCCACCTATGCGGCCACGGATTTGATCCAGCTGGTCGGCCCGACCTCCAACTCCACCATGCGCCTCGAAGCGGCGCTCGCCACCCCGGGCAACGTCACGACCGACAGCGAGCGTTATCAGTCCATCAGGCAGGTTGGTGTCCAGTTGCGGTCGGCCGACAACAACACCGCCCACGTGCTCAAGAAATCCGCTCAGATCGGCGCGCTGAACGATCTACTACCCAACTTTGTCCTGCGAGTGCAGGACATCATGGAAGAAACGGGGGCCCTGTCCACCTACACGGCCCAGCGCCAGCGTTGGTTGCTGCATACTAACCCGCGCGCCGTCCTGGCCAATCGCACCACGCTGGAGGAGTCGCGACAGGAAGGCAGCGTCTCGTATGCGGGCGCTCTCTGGTCAGTTCCTTGGTTCACCAACGCAGCCGGCACCACGTATACCTCGCACTACGGCGAGACCAACAGCACCTATCCCTTCCTCAACAACTCGGTCAACGGGTCCAATTCCGGTCGCGCGTCCGCCGGAAACAATCAAGAGGCCAACTCCACCAAGGGCTCAGCCGACGCCAAGCTCTTCGACGTTCTGGCTTCCACGGATCAATTCCTCTCAATCGGACAACTTCAACACGCGAACCTGTCACGCATCGACAGCTATCCGTCGTATCCACTCGGCAACAGTTATCCGACCTATCGCTTGGCGCGCGATGTCACCTACGTTGCCAACCAAGTGGAGACCCCGACCAGTGGCGCCACGGGAGCCAGTCCGTTCTACGATCTCTCCTGGCACCTGAACCGCGCTCTGTTGGACAAATACTTCGTTTCCAGCATGCCCGCAGGCGCGTGGGACTCGACCAAGCCCCTGCCAAACGCCCGCATGACCTACTATTCCTCGACCGGCGCCACGCCCGCGGAATCCGACTTGCGGTCCGCCGACAAGGCCGCCGCGAATCTGCTCGTCGCCGGTGGTTTCAATATCAACTCCACGTCCAAGGAAGCCTGGAGCACCCTTCTCGCCGGAACGAACCAGCTCGGCTTCCTCTCGGCGCAAGCCGCCGCCGTCCCCCGCTTCGCCAACACCACGGTAAGTTCATCGGTTTATCGCAATTCGACGACCACGGCCAACACCACCTATCAAGGCAACCGGGAGCTCGTGCCGCTCACGGCTGACGCGGCATCCACGACCATCAATCAGACCACGCTCAAAGCCACCGCCGACGCCCTCGCCGCCAGCATCGTGACCGAGGTCAGGAAACGCGGTCCGTTCCTCTCAGTCGCCGATTTTATCAACCGCCGCATTGTCAGCGCGACCGATACCTCCTTGGTAGGCCCGACCGGAGCCCAGGTCGAAATCCGCGAAACGGGTCTGCGCGGCGCACTGCAAGCCGCGATCGATCTGGGCCAAACCACCCCGGTAAACACGTTCGATTCTACCAAAGACGGTAAACTGTCCCTTTCGGATGCCTCTCGCACCATCGGCTCCGGCTACACCGGATCCCATCTGATCTCCAGTGACGATACATCCGAACCGGCCGCCGCCTACAAGGTGCGCAGCTATGGATCCCCCCAATGGCTCACCCAGGCCGATCTGCTTTCGGTGCTCGGTCCCGCGTTGTCGGCCCGCTCCGACACGTTCCGCATTCGCGCTTACGGCGATGTGCTCGATCCGGTCAACTCCACCGCGACCACACCGGTCGTCAATGGACGTGTCTGGTGCGAGGCCATCGTCCAACGCATGCCCGAATATCTTCAATCCACCAGCGATACGCCCGATATCGCCGGACCCAATCTCACCTCTGATCAAAACAAGCTTATGGGCCGCCGATTCAAGGTGGTCGCCTTCCAATGGCTTACCCCCAACGACATATGAACCGCACTTTTCTCCTCTGGTTATCGCTTGTCGGCCTGACGTTCATCGGCCCGGTCAACGCACAATCCCCCGCGCCCCATCCGCCTGTCTTCCGCGTGTTGGGACTGAGCGATTCACTCCAGGACATTTACTACGTGGAGAACGGCCAAAAGATCGCGCTCTACGTTTCCCAGAGCCAGATTTCGCTGCCCTACGACGTGCCCAAGGAACGGATACTTCGTTTGTTTCACGACGTTCAAGTCCCCCAGCCCGATGGCAAGCCGCCGCAAACCGTGCGTAAGCCGTTGGGCACGGTCCCGATTCCCGCTGGATACATGAACAGCATCGTGATGCTGGCCGCCGGCCAGACGGACACCGGCGAACCGGCGGTGTCCGGCAAAGCCTATGAAGACTCCGCCACGCTGCATCCGGCCAACACCTTCGCTTTCTATAATTTTTCGAAGATGCCCATGGCGATGAACCTCCAGGGAAAGATGATCGAATCCGAACCCGGTCAGATCGTTTCGCTGCCCAACCCGGCCGACAAAACCCGCACCCTGCTTGAATTTCAGTTTGCCGTTAAAAAGGCGGGGCAATGGGTGCTGCTTACGGATCGCAACCTGGCCTTCCGCCCCACGTTCAGGGCCTTCGTCATCGCAAAGGATGAGCCCAGCACCAACGGATCACCGATCGGCATCACAATGGTTCTTGATCGCGCTCTGGAAAACTAAGACGGATCGGACCCGCTAAAGCCACTACCGATCAGCCGTCAGTGCGCGTCGCCACCCCCGGCATGCTCGTGCCTGCGACCCAGCGGCCTTCGACCAAGATGCGGCGCTGATAGGTCGGGATGCCGCGTTCGTTTTCGAGGATGAGGCTGGCCACCGTGCTCACCGCCACCCGGCCGATTTCGTCTGAGTTTTGATCGGCCCCGCTGTCGAAATTGCCGTCCAAAACACTAGTGGTGGCCACCGCAACGTCCTCGGGCACCCGAATACCCAATTCATCCAGCAATCCGTGCAACCCGGGGAAGGTCGTAACGATCGCGTCGGGTTTTTGTTTTTTGAACCACGCCTGCAGCTCCTTCGACTGGCGACGCGGATCTTCGCCCAGCAGCAGTGTATCCAGATGTCCACGTCGTGTCGCCCGTTCCTCCTGCGCGTTTAGGTATCCTTCGCGGAAGTGGCCGCGGGTGTTTTTCTCAAAGACCGCGTCCGACACATACCCGATGCGCGTATAGCCGAGTTCCTTCGTCCTTTCATAGGCCAACCGTGCGCAATGGCTTTGATCGCTCGTGATCGTATGCACCGGCAGGTTTTGCACTGAGGAACCGAAGCGCACCAACGAAAACTGGCTCCAATCAAAATCAGGCAGATCCATCCCCTCCTTATGCGGCGGGATGAGCAGCCCGCGCACACCTCGTGTTTGCAGGATGGTTTGCAGACGCTTGCCCGACTTCCCCTTCGGCCAGCGGAACTCCTCCAACCGGTAGCCAAGCCTCTCCGCCGCCTTCGAAGCGCCGTGCCAATAACGATCAAACTCCTTGTGCAGGCGCAGCGCCCCCGGCGTATCCCATTGGTTGATCCAACCGAGGCAGGAACGAATCTCCGCGGGCCGCTTTCCCTGACGGTAAGCAACCAGCGATGACAACATCGGATCGGGTCGGTAACCGAGTTTCTCGGCCATCGCCTTCACCTCATCGCGACGCACAGCCGACACCCGCGACGAATTGCGCAGCGCCAGCGAAACCGCGACGTGCGACATACCTAACTCACGGGCAATATCACGCAAAGACGGTCGATGATGGGGGTCATGCTGGGGCATGGAGGAACCGTAGGAATTCAAGTTAACACGGGAAACTTAAAAGCGTTACCGGTGAAACTAACGCACGTTTTTACCCGACAATCATCGGCGAATATTTTCCACATCGGCATCCACACCTCTCCCATGGCTTCCCCCTCTGTTTCTTCCAGCGTCTCGTCCCTCGTCCCTTGCGGCCGACCTCGCGCCGTGTTCGCGCTTGATCCCGCCGCGCTCGACTTGGTCTATGGACCCGAGGACCGCCGCGCGCTCGACGAACTCGTGGAGATTTCCGACCTCGTGCTCACTCCGGACAACTGGCGCGCCCACACCGATGCCCTCGCCGAGGCCGAGTTTATTTTCTCCGGCTGGAAAGCGCCTAAATTCGACGAGGCATTTTTAGCCGCCGCACCCAAGCTCCAAGCCGTGTTCTACGCAGCCGGCTCGATCCGCTATTGCGTGAGCGATGCCTTCTGGGCGCGCGACATCATCATCACCAGCGCCTACGAGGCCAACGCCGTCCCCGTCGCCGAATACACCGTGGCCGCCGCTATCCTTTCGCTGAAACAATTCTGGCGCCGCGCCGCGCTTGCCCGCCACGGCGAGGGCTGGGGCGACCACACGCGTCCGATTCCCGGTGCCTTCCGCGCCACCATCGGGTTGATCTCCTTTGGCATGATCGCGCACAAAGTCGCCGCCATGCTCGCCGCCTACGACGTGAACGTTGTCGTCGTTTGCCCGTTCCTCACCCAAGCCGAGGCCAAACTCCACGGTGTGCGCCGCGTCTCGCTGGAGGAGGCGTTTCGCATCGCCGACGTCGTCTCGGTCCACACGCCCATCCTGCCCGCGACCATCGGTATGATTAATGGGCCGCTCGTCTCCTCGATGAGACCCAACGCCACGCTCATCAACACCGCGCGCGGCATCATTCTCGATCAGCCCTCGGTCCTCGCCGCGCTCCGCGCGCGCCCCGATCTGACCGCCTTGCTAGATGTGACCGACCCTGAGCCGCCCAAGGCCGACGATCCGCTCTTCACCCTGCCCAACGTCGTGGTCACTCCGCACATCGCCGGGTCCCACGGCCGCGAGTGCGAGCGCATGGGTCACTACATGATCGGAGAACTCCGCCGCTACCTCGCCGGCGAGCCGCTCCGCTGGCGCCTCACCCGCGAGATGATGGATCGCATGGCGTGATTGCCAAAGTGTGGCCGAGCCGCAGCGACTACTCCGCCTTCGGCTCGTTTAGCTTCCGCAGGTTGGCCACGATGTTCTCCACCGCGTTGCCGTCGGCATCCAACAGGGTGATGTAAACATTGAAGACCAGCGGCGGCTGAACGACGTTCGGGGAAACCAGCGTTTTGCCGTCCTCACTCGGATTGAGCACGGTGCGAACGTCACCGACCTTGTTAACGGGAGTCCAGCGCGCGGCGGCCCGGGCGACATTGATAGCCACGGGCTTTTTCTCGTCGTCGTAGAACGCCAAGACGAGCCGAGGTCCCTCGACCGTGAGCCCGAGATAGCCACCGTGCGGACGAGGGAACTCGATGCCCTTGATTTTGGCCGGCTCTTCCGTCGGTGCGGGAGCGGGCTTGACCGTTTTCGGCTTTGTGTAGGTTTGCGCGACAATCGGCACAACCATGCCGATCGAGGCGGCCATCAACAGCGATTTTGCGAGCGCGGCGTTGAGCTTCATGCGAGCGAGTGTGGGAACGGACCGACGGACCGCAAGCGCGGCACGGTAAAGAACGGGTGAAGGTTCAAGCCCACGGATCAAATCGCCGCCGGCGGTGGAGTTTCCATCAGATGCTTGGCTAAAGCCGCCCTCATGTCCTCGGTCTCCCAATAGGTTTTAACGATTTTCGAATAAGCGGGTAGCCACATGGCCACCAGCAAGCGGCCGGAGATGTTCTTTACCTGAAACGCGCCCAGCGGCGTGACATTAATATCTTTTCCCAAGACTTCCATTCCGGCGAAATCGCGCGCCTCGGCACACAACGCAAACCGCTCATAGTGCTCATGCATCCGGTTGATCGTCGCCTGGGGATTAAGGGTCAGGGCTAACAACGACATATTCACCCGTTGTCCGGCATGCACGGCCCAGTTATCACCCGTGAAGCGCTCGATGCTCGCAGCCAATGTCGCGATCCTCGGCGCCGTCCACAGAATGCTCGTCGATTCGGTCAAAATCAGCCGCTTGGCCCCGAGAGCGCCTCCATTTGAAGCATCGAGCAATGCGGCGAACCGCGCCCGTGCATCCGCTGACAGCCGTGTGTGACCCACCACGAACTCAGCCGTCTCCAACGCCTGCTTTTGGGTCACTACGGCGATCATGCTCCGCGTCAGCGTGCAGCTCGCCGGCTCCAACAAAGACCCGACCTTGTAAACCTCGCCCACAGTCGCCAATGCCGCGTCGCCGTCCCCGTCAAGCGCCTGCAAAGTCGCGATCGCCAGCGCGTGTTGGGCATAAGCACGCACCGGCTGAAAACGAATGATCGGCTCTTCAAAATTCTCGTAGCGGTGGTCGCCCAATTGTGGCTGCGCCGCCATCTCGGCCCACCACGCGCGCACCTCGGCGAGTTCGGCCCAGTTCGCCTCGAGTTCCGCTCGGTGCGCGAGTAGATACGCCTGCTGCTGCTCGCCCTTGAAATGAAAATCCAGCTTGTGCGTCGGCAGGGTAAACACTTTCCCGCCGCCCGGCGCCGCGGAATAGCGCAACGTCAGCACCCGGGTAGCTTCGTTCTCGGAGCGTCCAGCCATGGCCGCACGATTGCGACCGACACTCGGCGACTCAGGTTCGTCCCTGACTAGATAGATCACACAGCCGGCCACCACCGCTGCCAGCACCGTCCGCCCCACCGCGGAGAACAACCCGCGCTTCAACGCCCAACGGCGGAAGACGAACAAGGACACCCAACAGAACAAAAATACCCCGGCTTGGACGATTAGGAGATATCGATTTTCTGCCACATGTCCCGCGTTCGCCAATTCAAGTGTGACACCCCGCAGCCACACCCAGCTAAGCGTTCCTATCGCCAACACGGCGACCGAACTCAACACGCGCCAAGACCACGTTCGTGGCATGCGCAAGGAAAGAACCAGTCCCAAAAGCACCCACCCCACGATCAGGCTCGCGCACCCGCCCCAGATATGCACCGGGTCAGGATCGAACCCTAGGCAAACAGCCAGCCATCCCAGTGCCCCAATGGCCGAAATGACCGCGATCAACGCGTAGTCAAAAAACGCAACGCCAAGGCGGACCACCAACGAGGAGCGGGGTAAAGTCATGGGGTGCGCCACGGTGTCGCACCCAGGCGGTTGCAAGCAAACACCTTTTGCAACTTCCCCACCGACGAACGTGGCGGGAGCGTGAAGTGATCCATCTCCTCCCAACACAGCAAAAAACGAGCAGTCATGACCTAGAACGCGGTGTATTGAGGTGGCATGGGCGTCTCGCCCATGTTCCGAGCCCACGCGTTCCTGGCCGGAACCTCCACGTTCCCGCTCGGAACGGACGCGTTCCTGGCCGGAACCTTCGCGTTCCCGCTCGGAACCTACGCGTTCCGGGTCGGAACGGACGCGTTCCCGTTCGGAACGTGCGCGTTCCGGGTCGGAACCTCCACGTTCCCGCTCGGAACGGACGCGTTCCGAGTCGGAACCTTCGCGTTCCTGGTCGGAATGTGCGCGTTCCCGCTCGGAATGGACGCGCACCCGAGGCCGAAATCGTTACTGCTTCAGCTGCGCCTTCAAGTCCCGCCAACGCGCCAACCGCTCGACGATACGCGTTTCCAGACCGGCGCTCTTGGGCGTGTAGAGCGCGAGCGGTTTCTCCAAGTAATCCTGTCCCGAAATGTTCTCCGGATAATCGTGCGAGTAACGATAGCCCTTGCCGTGTCCGGCCTGCTTGCTCGCCGCCCCACTCTTGTCGCGCAAGGGCAACGGCACCGGCTGCACGGGCTGGGTCTTCAACGCCTGATGCGCCGCAGCCAGCGCCATCGTCGCGGAGTTACTCTTCGGCGCACAAGCGATGTAGAGCGTCGCATGCGCCAGCGTGAGCTCGGCCTCGGGCAGACCAATAAAGTCGCACGCATGGTGAGCCGCCACCGCCAGCGGGAGCGCCAGCGGATCGGCCAACCCCACGTCTTCGCTCGCCAGAATCACCAGACGCCGCGCGATGAAGCGCGCGTCCTCGCCGCCCGCCAGCATCTTCGCCAGCCAATACATCGCCGCATCCGGATCGCTCCCGCGGCAGCTCTTAATAAACGCCGAGATCGTATCGTAGTGCTCGTCTTCGTCGGCGTCGTAGCGGATGCGCCGCTCGCGGGCGAAGACCTCCAGTTCCTTCTCCGTAACCGGCGCACCTTCCGGCAGCGAAAGCACGATGACTTCAAGGGCGTTGAGCGCGCGGCGTAGGTCGCCGTCGCAGAGCACGGCGAGATCGGTCAGCACCTTCGCATCGGCCGTGCAGCCGCGCGCGCCGAGTCCGCGTTCCGTGTCGGCAAGCGCACGTGCAAGCACGCCGGCAACCGCCTCGGCCGGCAACGGCTGCAAACGAAACAGGTGACTGCGCGAGAGCAGCGGCGGGTTGACGTAAAAACCGGGGTTGTGCGTGGTCGCGCCGATCAAGCGCACGTAGCCTTCCTCGACATCGGGCAGCAGCAGGTCCTGTTGCGATTTATTGAACCGGTGCAGCTCGTCGATGAAGAGCAGCGTGGGCGTCTCGGGCAGCTTCCGCGCGGTGGCGAGGATGTCGCGCAACTCGGCCACGTTGGACATGACGGCGTTGATGCGCACAAAGCGGCTGCGAGTCTCGTTCGCGATGACCTCGGCGAAACTGGTTTTCCCGCAGCCGGGCGGCCCGTAAAAAATCAGGCTGCCGAAGCGGTTGCTCGTGATGAGACGCGTGAGGAGCCCATCGGGCTGCGTGAGATGTTCCTGCCCGACGATGTCGGCGAGCACCCGAGGCCGCATCCGCGCCGCCAGCGGTTGCGCCGCCGGACGCGCCTTCGCGACGTTCGCGGGCACGCCGACGGGGCCCGCAGGAGCGGTGGCTTCACCAAAAAGATCGGGCTGGTCGGACGACGGCATGATTCAGCGCTACGGTGCTCGTAAATCCCGCCAAGTCCAGCGCGGCCAACCCCGTCTTTGGATCAAGCGCCGACGCTTATTTCGTGGCGTTTGCGTCGGTCGGTTTGGGCAAAAGGCGGGCGACGATCACGAACAGAATCACCACCACGAGCGCCAGCACGCCCCAGAAGAAAACCACGCTGCCGCGCCCGCTAAACAGATCGAGCGCGGTGGCCGTGGGAGTTTCCGCACCGAGTGTCGCACTGTGTTTGGGGGCGCCGAGGATGTGCGGAGCGATCAAGACGAGGTCGTAACGGGCGGCGACCGCCTCGGGGTTTCCATAGATGATCTCAGGCGTGGTCACGTCCGGCGCCGGCTTGAAGAGCAGACGCGTGACGCCCACCGCGCCGCGCACCGAGGTCAACGCGATGGGCGGATTATCGTCGTTGTCGGCTTCGATATAGAGCGTGTCGCCCGCGAGCCGGTCATTGATCGGGAATACCAGATTGCTTGCCGGCCGGCCGGGTTGGCGCACCCACGAGGCTTCGGCGAGCAGCCGCACCGATTCCTGCCCGCGCTCGTCCGCCACCGGCTCGATCAATCGCAGGTTTCGTTGAAACAACGGGGTGGACGAAGCGAGCACGACGCGTCGCAACGGAAGACCGGGTTGAGGAAACTTCACCCGCCAGCGGCTGGTCCGGGGACGCCGGGGATCATCGGCCGGTTCAACCGTCGCCGCAAACTCGCGACTCAACGCGGAGCGTTCGATGAGGTAAGGGATTTGTTGCCCACCACTGATCAGGCGGATGTCCGCCAAATCCGTCCGCGACCGAGCCAGCACGCCCAGGTCCAGTTCGAGCTGTTGCACGCCCGGGCTGGTAAGGATGACGGGGCGCCGGAACTTCCAGCTGAGCGGGTCCAGCTTCGCGCCCGGCAACGGCACGTCGGCGAGTGCATCGGGGGGAGCTTGATAGGACGGGTTGGACTCCAACCGCCCCACCGCGACATCGACGGGAGCCGTGCCCAGCTCCGATGAAAACCGGGCGAAGTCATAACGCGGGGCGACCGCCGTCGGGTTGCCCACGAGCAGCGTCCACGCGCCCACCTGAGCGGCGTTGAAGACCAACTCGCGCTTCAAGCGGCGAAGCGTTATCCCGGTCAACGGAAGCGGCGGACTATCGCCATTGTCGATATGCAGGATGACCTCACGCGGCGCGGTCAGTCCGGTGCCCAGTTCCCAAACCGCAGGCGCGCTCACCGCGTCCGCAGGACGGCGCGAGAGCGTGCCGCGTGCGAGGACGTGCTCGGCCAACACCTCATCCTGCAAGCGGCGCTCGGCGAGCGTGACCGCACGGCTAAACACAGCGGTCGGAGAATCGAACTCCCACGCGGTGAGCGGCAGGTGCGCGGCGCCCAGATCGAGCGTGAGCACGGTCTCGCCGGCGAACTCCTCGCGCTGGCTGATCTCCACCGGTTGCGTCGCGGTGCGTGGCGGCACCACGCCCGTCGGAGCGAGGGCGAGCACTGCACCGGTAATGGCCAGCGGCGGCGTCTTCAGATCGTTCAGCGTTATCCGGATAAACGCCGCGGTCTGCCCCTGGAGCGGCACCTCGCCACGGGATGTGGCACCGCGTCGAAAGAGCGGCCGCCCTTTCACGAGCGTTGTCCAGTGCTGGCCATCCGCAGAGAGCTCCACATCGGCCGGTTTAAAGAAATCACCGGAGGCCGTTTCAAGCGCCGCGTAGGCCAGCGCGTCTGTGGTGCCAGTGGTGATCGTCACGATGGTCGCTCGGTCGGTCACCTTCACATCGTGGCGCGCCGCGAAGGGCCGGGAAGCGGCGGGTGGAGTCGCGCGGACCCAATCGTAAGGAGTCTCGCGTCCCTGCGGATCAATTAACCGAACATCGATCTGCCCGGGCAGCGCGGCGTCCAACACCTCCGGCGACAGGTCAAGGCGCACGTAGCCCGGCGTCGTGACCGTGACCACGGCCTGCCGGCTCCACTGCGACGGCTCCAGCGCGTGCAAGCAGGCCACGCTGCACAGAGCGACGGCCACGAGCAGCACGCGGCGGCATGCGCGAAACTCAAGGCGTGGGCGGCGGAGATTTTTCATCGGTGGGGAGAAAGCGTTGATAAACGAAGGAGGCGAGGATCGCGATGACCGCAACGACCGCGAGAGCCGCGATCCGGTAGAGTTGGCCGAGGTGGGACAAGTCGTGGAAGAACAGCTTCAGCAACGCCACTCCGAGCAAGGCAAGCGCGGCATAACGCGCCAACGGAGTCCGCTTCCAAATGCCGCCGATCAGCAGGCCAAAGGCGAACAGCGCCCAGGCGATCGTGTAGGCCATGTCGCGCGCGAGGTTACCCGAGAATTGGAACATCAAGGTCGAGCCGCTCTCGCTGAAGAAGTCGGCGATCTCGATGTTGAGAAGCAGGAACGCGAGGATCACCGCGCCCGCATGCAGCAAGGGAGGAATCACGAGGTTGAAGACCCGCTCGCGAGGTGGCGCGAGCAGACGCGCCGCCACGACGAAGCAGACGACGGCCAGCCCATAGGTGTAGAGATACCAATTAAAAATCGGCGTCGCCGCCCGCGGATGGTAGCCGAGCACCTCGGTGTTGAGCGCAAGGCGGGCGAACACTGCGGCGAGCAACACCACTCCCACTCCGCGCAATCCCGGATGCGGCACGCGATGGAACAGCCACAGCAACGCCGCTCCCTCCAACGCCCACCCCAGCGTGAGCCATTGCTGAGAGAATTGGATCGGGAAAATCAACGTGATAAACAACAGCGCCACGCCACCAAACCAAGCCAGCCGTCCGAGCCGGCGCGGATGCTCGGCTGACTGCAAACGCAAGACCGCCACCAAGCTCGCCAGCGCCGGCACCGCGAATGCCGCCGGCAGCAAGCCCATCATATGATTGGGATACGCGAGTTGGACTCCGCGATAAACCAGCGCAAAGTGCAGCGGCGCGGCCAGTGCTGTCACGACCCACGGGCCGCGCAGATCGGAGAAGGCTTTTCTGAATACAAACGGGAACGCCGCAAACACCGCGTAGAACCCAACGGTCCATCCCAGCGTGATCCCCGCTGAACCGGTGGGGAAGCGTGTAGAGAGCCAGGCCGCTTGCACCGCCAGCACTCCTGCCAGCGCCGCTGCGGGCAACCACTCCAGCACCAACAAGCGGGCCAAGCCGAGCGTGAGCACCACCAAGAGCAGCGCCAAGCCGAACACTGGTGACGGGTTCGCCAGCGGCAGGCGTAGGATCACCATAATGAGCAACGTGAACGGCAGCAGCGCCGACAGTGCAGGCAGATGCGCCCGCGGATCTCCCGGCAGCCCGAGCGGCACCGCGTCGGCGACCTGCGCCAGTCGCGATCCCAAGCGTCGGGCCAGCCACAGCCCGGCACCAAAAAACACCAGCGCGAATGCCGCGAGCACCAGCAGCAAGCCCAGCGGCGTAGTCACCTCGATGGGAATCCGAAACACCCACGCGCCCATCGCCACCAACGTGAGCACCAGCACGGCCACCACCGCGCTCAGGGACGCCGTCAGCAGCGCCAGCCCAATGGCGATCACATCGATCGCGAGCACGCACGGCCAGACCAGCCAGGACACGGTCTCGAACTTGAACACCGTTGCCAGGACGAGCAGCAGCGTAAGCGGCGGAGCCAGTTGCGCCCAACCCGGCGCGGCAAACTCCGGCTTTACCTTGCGCAGCACCAAGGGAAGCGCGGTGTGCAGAACCGCAAAGCCCAGAAACCCACCGAGGGCCCACGTCAGCAGGTCCGGCGTTAGATGGCCGCCCGTCCATACCGCCAGCAACCCGAACACGAGCATGCCCATGAACAACTGCGCCCGGACGTATTTCAACTCACGCAGCACCACGACCAGCAGCAATCCTTCGGCCGCCAACAGGAAGGCGAACAACAACGCCGGATGTGCGGCGAACGTCGGGAAGCGAAGGAAGTAAAAGGCAAACCCCACGGCAACGAACGGCGCGCACGCGGCGGTGAACGCGAACGACTCGTCTTCCGCCCCGATGCGCCGCACCAACACAAACACTCCGGCAAACCATGCGGAGAAACCCAGGAACCCGCCGAGCGCCCACGGCAGCAATGCTTCGGTGAGATGCCCCGAGACCCAGCATCCCAGAAACAAAAACACCAACAACCCCGCGACGACTTGCGCCTGCGCCCAGGCGCGTTCGATCAAGACCACCGCGAGCAGCAGCACCTCCGCCGCCAGCACGAAGAGAAACAAAAGCCCGGGCCTCGCTGCCAGCGCGGGATAATCGAGGAAGTAAAACGCATAGCCAAAAGCAACCAGCGGCGCGGCCAACGCCGTGTGGGCGATTGTCCCCACGGTTTCGCCCAACCACCGGCGAGCCAGCGCGAGCGCTCCCACAAACAGCGCGCCAAACCCGAGGCACACGCCCATCGCGATGAAGACTTTCTCCGTCACGAAAAACTGCTCCGTCCACACCAAGAACAACAGCAGCGTGCCGGTCGCTCCCAGTGGAACCAGGAACCGCCACCGGCGGTGCAATGCCACCGCGATCAGACCGATGTCCAACAGCGCCAGGTAGCCGAAAAGCCCCAAGGGGTTGTCATGTCCAGTGGCCATGATCTTCGGAGCGAGGAACCCGCCGAGGATGCCCAGCAACGCGACCACCTTGGCATCCATCCGCACCGCCAGCAGAAACGCGGCGAGGGTGATCACGACCATCAACCCGAAGGTCGCAGTCGGTCCGAAAAATGGGAAGTGATAGACCGCATGGCAGGCCAGCGTGACCGCATACAAACTCACCACGCCCGACGCGCAGAGCGTCTGCGCCGTGACGTCATAGCGTTTGCCCGCCAGGCGCATGCCGCCGGCAACCAAACCGATGGCCACGAGATACCCGATCGCGACGCGCACTTCGGGCGGAATGAGGTCGTGCTCGAACGAGTATTTCACGAAGAAGGCCACCGCCAGAAAGAGCGCGAGGCCGCCGATCCACGCGAAGAGCTTCACGCCCATGAACAGCTCCCAATTGATCAACGGCGCTTTCGGTTCCGCCGCCGGCCGCTCGGGCATTGCGGGCTCCGGCTCCTCCGGCTGAAACACGGGTAGATTCTCCTCAAAGCGGGCCACCGGTTCGGGCACGAATTCATCTATCGGATGAGGACGCGGTGGGGGTGCGTAGGCCGGCATCGGTGGAGGCTGCGGCTGAGACTGAGGCTGAGGGACAATCACCGGCTCGGGACGACGTTCGACCACAGGCTCAATGGCGGAGCGAATGGTTTCAGTGGGCGCCTGCGAGAGCGGGACGGTAGCAGCCGCCGCAGCAGCCGCAGGCGGCGGCACCACAGGTTCCGCCTTGGGACGAGCCCGCTCGAGCTCTCGGATGGAATCTTCGAGGCGGCTTAACTGGCGGCGCAGTTCAAGGAGTTCTTCCTCCTGTTGGCTGCTACGCTCCTTCGCCTCCTTCACACTGACGAACGTCCAGATCGGCAGAATGATCAAAACGAGCACGAGGAAGATCACCAGAAGGAGGATAAGAGCTGCCATAAGAGTTCGCGCGCCAGGTAATTATACCCGGCTGCGCGCGCGCAAACGGTGCCGCTACACCGGCACCGAGGTCAAGGCCGCCAACAATTAACAACTTTAAACGTGAACTGAGCGGGCGCGTGGTTCCAATTAACACCATGACCAGCCGCAGCCTCGGACACCGCGCTCCCCTTCTATGGGTATTGCTGCCGTTGATGGGCGGGTTGGTCGCCGGGAAACTCCAATGGCTGCCCCTATCGCCCGTGTGGTGGGCGGCGGCGGCGATCCTGTCCGCAGGCGTCGCGCTCGGGTGGCGACGCGCGTGGGCACCGGGTTTGCTGCTCAGCATTTTCCTGAGTGGCGCGTCGCTCTACGAACTCCGCCGCGACCGCCTGACCGATTGGGATGCCCTGCCCCCGCGCGAGGTGCGGGCGACGCTGGCGGTTGACCGGGTGTTCCCGCCCAAGCCCGGCATGCACAGCGTGGGCGGACTCGGGCATGTCGTCGCGACCGACACTCACCTGCCCGAGCTGATGAGCCAGTCGGTGTATTTCTCGGTCAGCCTGAAGCCCGGAGTGCCGGCGCCCCTGCGTTCGAGCCGGCTTGCGGTGATCGGCGTGTTGGAAACCCTGCCGCGCAATCCCGCCGCCGATACGTTCGAGGGCTACCTCGCGAGCCAGGGAATGAATTTCAAACTCACGCGGGCACGCATCACCGCTGAAGTCGCGGAGGCGAATGCGTATCAACGCTTCTGCGACGTGGCGCTCCGGCGCTTCAACACCATCCTCGCACACGGCATCGACGCGTATCCCGAGCAGCGGGGCGTCCTGCAGGCCATGCTGCTGGGGCAACAGCAGGAATTGAACGATGAGCAAAAGGGCGTGTTCCGGGAGAGCGGCACGATGCATCTTTTTTCGATCAGCGGTCTGCACATCGCGGTGATCGCGACCGTGATCCTCGGGCTTCTCTCCGTGTTGCGCCTGCCCGCCGTGGCCCGGGTGGTGGTCGGCGGCGTGCTGCTCTGGCTCTACGTCGATATCACCGGCTGCTCGCCCTCGGCGGTGCGGGCGTTTCTCATGGTTATGTTTCTGCATGCCGCCCATGTCCTGCGGCTGCCGGGCAATCCCTTCTCAACGCTCGTGGCTTCGGCGGTGTGCGTGTTGCTGGTGCAGCCGCTTCAGTTGTTCAGTGCGAGCTTCCAGCTCAGCTATGGAATCGTAGCCGCCCTGCTCCTGCTCGGGTTGCCGCTGGGCGACTACTGGACCGAGAGATGGGCGCTCTTTGCCCACCTGCCCAAAGTGTCGTGGGGTTGGTATTACCATTGGCTGGACTGGGGCTGGCGAAAGCTAATCGGCGTCGTGGCGATCGGACTCTCAACTACCGTGGTGAGCTCGATCTGCGGTGTGCTGATTTTCAAGTTGTTCACCCCGGTTTCTCTGCTGGCCAATCTCGTGCTGATCCCGCTCGGTTCACTGGTGATCATCTCGGGCTTCCTCGCGTTGTTATGCGGACTGGTCGGAGTCGGCTGGCTGGCGCTGGTCCTGAACTACGCGAGCATTCTGCTGCTCATGGGCATCGAGCGGAGCGTGCACCTCTTCATCGGTCTGCCGGGCGCGTATCATGAAGCACAGTTTTCGACCGACTGGATCGGCCAGGTCGCCTTCGCGGGTTTGTTGGGCGTGATCATCTTCGGCTATGCGGCGAATTGGGAAACGAAGCGCGGAGGCTTCTGGACGCCGTTCGTGTTTACCCTGCTCGCGTTGCTGGTGGGGATGCGCCTGATCGCACCGCCGGGCGTTTGAGGCTGGGCCAGAGCTTGATTTCCGGCGGGACGGGCGCACGGTCGGGCCTATGAAAAGCTCCTACGAACTCGCCATGGAACGCCTCGCCAAGTCGGACCCCGATGGCGGTGGCAAACTCACGCCGGAGAAGAAGGCCCGGCTCGCGGAGATCGATCTCGTTTACAAAGGCAAAATCGCAGAGCGCGAGATCTTCCTGAAGAAGCGCCGCGATGAGGCGCTGGTCGAGGGTGCGTTATCCGAGGTTAACAAGATCGGCGATGAACTGGTGAGCGAACGCGTGCGTCTGGAGCAAGAACGCGAAGACGAGAAGGAACGCGTGCGTCGCGGAAAGTAAAACAGCCCGCGTTTAGAGCTGGTCCGGCGTGGCATGGGCGAGACGCCATGCCACTTGGCTGCGGCCACTCAGCCTACTTCTGCGCGCCGTCGTCCAAGCGCTTCCAATCGACTTTGTATTTCGTGTAGGTGTCCTGCGATGCCGGAGGCGGACCACCGGCTGCTGGCGTCACCATGGTTTTGCCATCCTCGGAGCCGGGACCGTTACGTTTGAAAACGAAGCGATTGAGCTTATCGAACGTGGTCCGCTTTTCGAACTTGGGTTTGCTCTGAGCAAAGTCGGCGTCGGCCATCCGACTCTGATATTTCGTGACCTTGTCGTAGGTCTTAAGCTGGTCGCCCTTCGGCTGGATGTGGGCCATTTCGCCGTCGTGGCGATTGACCTCATGCTCACGGACCTCGGGCTTAGGAAACTCCTTGCGGTCGATGATCTTTTTCTCGTGCGTCTCGGTCACGTCGATGGGGGCACGACGATCACCGAGGACGGAGTCCTTGCGCTCGATTTTATCCGGCGCGTTGAAGCGCTGGTCTTGCACGTGGTCGTTGCGGAAGAACGTCCGTTGATTGCTCTCGCGCGCAGGGGAAAGCGGCGTGTCCGCACTCTCGGGCGTCGCCGCGAGTTCTGCGTTCTGTTTCGAGGCGTCGATCTGCGAAGGGTCCTTGGCGTGCAGTCTCAGAGGAAGCACGGCGGAGCAGACAACGAGCAGGGGTAACGCGAACCTCATTGTGGAAAGGCGGTGAAACAACCGCGTTTGCGGAGCGCGGACAAGGCTTATTCCGGCTCGGCCGTGCCCTCGACCACCCACTCGCGGGCCTCGGGAACTTGTTTAAAGAAGGCATGCAGCACCGCGCTCAGGTGGTCGGCGTAGCGGTAATGCGCGCCCATGCCCGTGCGCAACTCGGCCTCGTAGATAAACTTGTCGGCATGCGTGCTATGCTCGAAAGGCGTCTGCGCCCCGAGGAGCAGCGAATAAACATACGCCGGCGAGCCGCGTTGCATAAGCTCGCAAGTGAGCGCGGCCTGCTCATCCAGAAGCGGCTGGTGCGACTCGTGAGCAATCTCGGGCGGCAGGTAAAAGCCCGCCTGAATCAGCGGCGTGTAACGATGACCGGTGCGGTGGCGGTTGAGGTCGCGCAGCTCGGCGACCGCCATGTTGTTCCAGGCAAAGCTCACGCGCATGCGGCGGGTGGCGGTGCCTTGATAGCCGTAGCGGTTGGAACGGTGGCGGAGCGCCTCGGAGACCGGTTGCTCTTCGGTCAGGAAAGGCGGCGTGCTGCGGTCAACGTTGACCCACACTTCGTCGGCCAGCGGCGCAGTCGAGAGACGGGCGAGTCCGAGTCGGAGCGACGTGGCGAGTTCTTGGGACGCCTGCTCTTGGTAGGATTTTTCCGCGACGCTGTGGCGGGTGAGGCGCGGCGAGATTTTGACGAGTTCCTCGCGAATCAACTTCGCGGCGGCGCGGGCCTCGGGGTGCGGAAGGGAGTCGAGTTGCTTAACCGTCGTTGCCCACATGCGAGAGGTCTGCACGAGGCCGAGATTGGTGCGCGTGGCGAGCGGGATGAAATAGCGGGCACGATCAAGCGCGTAGTTTTTGCGAATGCGGGTGACGACGGCGGGCTTGGCGTCGGCGGGGATGCGAACGCGGTCGGGCTCGGCCACGCCAAGGGCGTCGAGGCGGGCGTATTCGGCGTTATAGGCGGCGAAGGATTTCGCCATGAGCGCCTGCCAACGCGGCGCGAGGTCGTCGGGGATGCCGATTTCGACGGGCGTGGGGAGATTGGCCGCGTCCATCGTGATGTAGCGGGTGGACGACTCCTGGCCGTCGGCCATTTGCGCGATCTCAAAGATCTTATAGGCGAGCCACATCGACACGTTATCCAAGGCGATGGCGATGCCACCGGTGAGGCCGCCGATGGAGGCATGGCCGTAATCGACGAACTTGAGGATGCGGTCGATGGAGGCGTCGGGATTGGCGAGATCGACCTTGTCGATGATCGCGTGAATGCCCTCGTTGCTACGCGAGTAGCGGGCGAGGACGGAGGCGAGCAGCTCGGGCGTGACCTTGGGCAGGTCGACGGCCGAAGGAGGAGGGACAATGGCGAGGCCGGTAACTTTCATCGATGGGAGTGATGCCGCCAAAAACCCACCGAAAGCGCAAGGGCGCGCACCAACGAAATGCACGACACCGGTTTCGGTGGAGGCGGGTAACCAAAGTCCCCTTGCATTTGGACTCACTCTCACGGGCAGGATGCCCGTGCCACGTGGCATGGGCATCCTGCCCATGTCCGGGAAAAGTCTAATCGCATCGGGCCTTTGGCATAACTCACCCGAAGAGCGTTTCCCTTCTGCGAGCGTCACCCGGTTGTTACCGGGAAATGTTTCGCCAAATCCGGCACGAGTGAGCATTGCGGACGACCAGCGCTCTTCGTCCGACGCCCTTCCCTGCGATCTCAATGCCACCTATGAAACTCCGCCTGATTTACCCGTTCCTGTTCGCCTTGCTCGCCGTTGCCACGCTTTCCGGCCAGACCACGCCCCGTGTCGATCGCGTGTTCATTGTCAGCTTCGATGGCGGCAAACCGTCGGTCATCGCCGATAGCGAGATGCCGGTTCTCAAGAAGATGGTGAGCGAAGGCGCGCATACGTGGGAAGCGCGGACCGTGGTGCCCAGCATCACACTGCTTTCCCACGCCTCGATGATCAGCGGCGTAGGCCCCGCGAAGCACCACATCACATGGAACAACTGGCAGCCGGAGAAGGGGCTGATTCCGGTGCCGACGATTTTCTCACTGGCGCATCCACACGGCTTCAGGACCGCGATGTTCGTGGGCAAACCCAAGTTCAAACACCTCGCCCTGCCCGGCTCGCTGGATGAATTCGTGCTGCCCTTGCCGACGGCCAATGCCAAAGACGTGGCGGCGGCGTTTGCCGCGCGCCTTCCGCTGCTCAACGTTGACCTCTGCTTGATCCATTTCGCCGATCCGGACTCGACCGGCCACAAATACGGCTGGGGCTCACCCGAACAGAAACAGGCTTTCGCCGACAGCGATGCGGCGTTGAAGATCGTCATTGACGCGCTGAAGGCGGCGGGCATCGCCGATTCAAGCGTGGTTATCCTCACGGCCGATCACGGTGGGCATGACAAAACCCACGGCACCGACTCGCCCGAAGACGTGCTGATCCCGTGGATCGTCTGGGGCAAAGGCGTCAAAAAGGATTTCAAGATCACCACGCCCGTCGGCACCTGCGATACCGCCGCGACCGCGCTCTGGTTACTCGGCCTGCCGATCCCGGCGGAGTTCGACGGCAAGCCGGTCACGGAAGCCTTTGAGTAATTGGTCTCGTCCGAATGCAGGAACCTGCTTGCGGGCGATTTCCGAGCGTGGGAGCGAGCTTGCTCGCGATGTTCGATCCTCGCGAGCGAGCTCGCTCCCACATCAAACCATCGCCCGCGAGCTGGCTCCTTTTTGCTGCATTTCAAAACCGCCTAAATCGCCGGCGGCGCCACCACGCGGCTCGGTAGGAGTGCGGCGTCTTGCATGCCGTGGATGATTTTTTTGTCGGGCGGGCAGAACGTCGCCAATGCTCCGCTCAGAACCGCTTTGCCGCCGACCATGAAGTAATACGGGCAGAGGCGCAGGCGGCCATCAACCTCACGCACCTGCTGCTCGCGATCATAGACGCGGTGCTTCGCGCGGCGCGGCTTTTTGTAGTCTTGGAGGATGTGCGGATTGCGCGGCGAATCCTCGATGGCGACGTCGATTCCGCCCTGCCATTCCTCGCGTGAGCAATCACTGCCGAGCACCACGCTGCGTGCGCCCCACGCACTCTCGTGATAGCCCGAGATTTTGATGATGAGATCGCGTTCTTTCTGCGACGCGCCCGCGAGTTGACGCCAGTCGTTCAGTGGGCGCCCGCCGACTTTGGGGCCATCGAGGACCGCGCCGGGGGGAAGCGGAGTGGCGTCGATTACCCACGATTGCGGGATGAGTTTTCGCAGGAGCTTGAGCGTGCGGCCGCTGAGCGCCTCCGCCCAGTAATCCTGCAGCAGGTGATGGTGGAAAAGCGCGAGCCCCAGCTTCTCTTCTTGGTAAGGGCGCATGGGCGGCACGATGGCGACCTCACCGGCCGCCCAAGACTCGAAGAAGTAGTGGGCAGTCGGGATGTTCTCCAAATCGAACAGCTCGAAGAAACGGTAGATGATATCGATCTTCTCGGGGTTGCCTTCGACGTCGAAACAGAGCGAGGAGCCGAGCGGGAAAATGTCGTCCGGCTCGAGGCAGAACACACGTTTGCCCTGCACCTGGAGTTGCTCGGCGAGCCAACGCATCTCGGGCCGGTAGGTCGCGGCTTCGTCGGAAACGACGATGGCGATGAGCGGATTTCGGATGTCCGGGCGGAGGGCGGACAACGAACTATAGAACCCGCGGATCATCGCGTCATCCGCGCCAAGAATGTCACCCGAAGGTGAATACAGGCGGTTCAGAAATGCGGTGAGCCCGATGCCGCCGGGAACCGAGTCGAGTTCGGTCATCACGAAGCCTTCGTCCGTTAAGAGCAGGTCAGGCCGGAGGACGGTAGGGAAAACACCGCGGTTTTTCGGATCGCGCGCATGGGCGACGAGGTGGGCGGGTTTGCCGCGGTCGAGGTAGTCGGTGACCCACGGGGTAATCAGCGGCTTATTGCGCAGGAGGTTTTTCCCGGCGGCCGAACGCAGGTAGAGCGTTTCGAGGGCCTGATGATATTCTAGGCAGGCGGTGCCGATGTCGGCCAACTCGGCGGCTTGAGCGGGCGTGAGCGCCCACGCCTCGGGTGAAAGCTGCCATGTTTTATCTTCAAACAACGACGTGGCGGCGAAAGCGGACTTAAGAGCGGCGTAGTCGAGGTCAGGCATGAGTATCTTTCTCTTTATCTTAATCTTTCTCTTTCTCCAGTCCGGCCTGACGAAAGATAAAAATAGGGGAATGCAGAACGAAAAACCGAGCCCCCGCGCATGAACGCACGGTTGATTTCCCGGCCACCCTCACCACGTTTCTCTTATGGAAATGGAAATTGTGGTGCCCGACGCCATCCCGGTGATGACCCTTCCCGGCCTTGCATTTTTTCCGCAGGCACTGCTCCCGCTCCACATCTTCGAGCCCCGCTACCGCGAGATGTTGCGCGACGTGCTCGCCACCAACCGCCTTTTTGCGGTGGCCGGAATCGACCCGCGTAAACCCAACGACTTCGAGCCGCCGCACCGCGTTGCCACCATGGGAATTGTGCGGGCCTGCCAGGAAAACAAGGACGGCACCGCGAACCTCCTTCTCCAAGGACTCGCCCGCGTGGAAGTTCAAACCATCATCAGCGATGAACCCTATCGCACGATCCGCATTCGCGCCCTCGCCAGCGCCCCGGGAGCGGACGACGAAGAAAACCTAAAACTGCGCACCCGCCTCTCCCGCCTGCTCGCCACCCGCCAACGCCTCAGCGGCAAAGCCTCCAACGAACTCACCCGCTTTTTAAAGACGGTGGATGATCCTGAGATTTTCGTCGATTTGGCCGCATTCAGCTTTTGCGAAAAACCACGGCTGAAACAAAAGCTCCTCGAAACCCTCGACGTGCACCGCCGCTTGGAACTGTTTACCGACGATGTCCGCGCCGACATCGAATCGATCAAGCTGCGCAAGAAGCTCCAGGGCGGCCTTCCCGACGAGAACATCGCCAGTAATTAGAAAGACAGAAGGAGCCCGAGTCCGGCGCGATAACCGGCTGGGGGAAGCGCGAAGAGGGCGGTGAGCCCGTTCGAATCCAAATACGCGATCCGCGAAATTGGGTTACCCGTTCCTAAATCACGCTGGAGCCGATGGTCGGGATTGAACCGACGACCTGCGGTTTACGATACCGCTGCTCTACCACTGAGCTACATCGGCGTGCCAAGGAAGAGCGGAAGAAACTCGCCCCCCGGGCAATCGCAAGCCTCATTTTCTTTCCCGTGCCTCTTCCGACCGATCTCTTCGACTACACCCTGCCTCCACACCTCGTCGCGCAGACCCCGGCCGCGCGCCGCGATGCCTCCCGTCTGATGGTCGTAAATCGCGCTACCCGCACCGTCGCGCACCACACGTTTGCCGATCTCCCGCAGTTTCTCCGGGCCGGCGACACCCTTTTTCGCAACAACGCCGCCGTCCTCCCCGCCCGCCTTCACGCCCATCGGCCCACGGGCGGCGTGATTGAATGTCTCCTGCTTCGCCCAGATACCACCCACGGCGAAAACGTTTGGTGGTGCCTCGTCCGTCCGGGTAAAAAGCTACCGGTCAACGCTACCTTTGCCCACGCCGACGATTTCAGCGGCACCATCCTCGCCAAGGATCCCGAGGGTGCCGCACTCATTCGCTTCACCACGCCCGCCGGCCAGTCCATCGTCGATGTCGCCAATCGCCTCGGCGACGTGCCGCTGCCGCCCTACATCGAGCGCACCGACCCCACCGCCGAACGTCCACGCGACATCGAGCGTTACCAGACCGTTTACGCCGATCGTGCCCGCCAAGTCGCCGTCGCCGCGCCGACTGCCGGCCTGCATTTCACACCGGAGCTGTTTGCCACTCTCGCCAACCAAGGCGTGGACACCGCCGAGATCACGCTCCACGTCGGCCTCGGCACGTTTAAGCCCATCGACGCCGCCACCGTGGAAGAGCACGCCATCCACCGGGAACTCTACGAGCTGCCGGTCGCCACTCAGCGCGCCTTGATCCCGGCAACCCGCACCGCGACCGGCCGCCGTATTGCAGTGGGCACTACCAGCGTTCGATCCATTGAGGATTTCCTTTCGCGTCACGATGCGCCGCTCGATCACCCTCACTTTGCCGAGGCGGGCATTTTCATTTATCCGCCACGCACCTTCCGCGGTGTCGATGTGCTCATCACCAACTTCCATCAACCGCGCTCCACGTTGCTTTGCCTCGTATCAGCGTTTCTCACGCCCGGTTCGACCGATGGCATCGCTTGGTTCAAAGAACTCTACGCCGAAGCCATCGCCCAAGAATACCGCTTCTTCAGCTACGGTGACGCCATGCTGATCCTCTGACGCTGGGAGGAGTAGCGGCGCTTTCCCATAACCCGCACCCGCCCCAGCATTCCGAGGACTCCGAGTGGATCGGCTTTGGATGCGCTTCAGGACCGTCTCCTGATTTTCACATTTAATCTGCATGGGCAGCTTGCGCTTTCGCAGGCATCGAATTGCGTCACTTGCACATCGCATGACATTTCCCGCGACGCCCGAAAGTCCATCCAGCCCCGCCGGGGTCGCCGCATGGCGAGTGCTTTTCCGAATGATGTCGGGCATTTCGGCTCTCTTCTTGTTCGCCTATTGGGCGGCAGCCGGAGCGAACCGTAACTGGAGCCAGACGATTCGGGTTCCCATCAAACATACGAGCAACGTGAGCGGTGCTGACGTGGCGGCGTATAAAGACCATTTCGCGCCCGGCATCGAAATCCTAGGCCTCGGCCTGCTGCTCTGTGTCGCGCTGTTCGCGATTACCTTCCTACGAGGAAAAGCCCGTTAAGATTTCCACCACTCGCACTTTTCCTCACTCGTCCCTTTTCCTCCCAACCAATATGAAAACCACCCGTCTCCTCGCTTCAACGCTCACCCTCGCTGTTTCGCTGATCACCGCCTCATTCGCGTCCGCAGATACGTGGACCATCGACCCCGCCCACTCCGCCGTCGGGTTTAATGTCCGCCATTTCTTCAATAAAGTCCCGGGCACGTTCAACGACTTTACCGGCACGATCAGCTATGATCCCGCCAAGCCGGAAGCGAGCTCCGCAGAGGCGACGATCAGCGTATCCAGCGTCGATACCCGCAGCAAAAAGCGAGACGGACACCTCCAGTCCGAAGACTTTTTCCTCACCGAAAAATTCCCGTCCATCACCTTCAAGAGCAAATCGTGGAAGAAGACCGGCGAAAACACCTTCGATGTCACCGGCGACCTCACCATCAAAGACGTGACGAAAGAGGTTGTCCTGAAAACCACCCTGCTCGGCGTCGGCCCCGGCGCCCGCCCCGGCAAGATGGTTTCCGGTTGGGAAGCGACCACCACGCTCGACCGCCGTGATTTCGGCATCAGCTACGGCCAAGGAATGGTCGGCAATGATGTCGAGGTGACCCTCAATATCGAAGCCGGGAAGTAAGTAGGTAAGCAGATAAGTAAGGCGAAACAGTCGCGCGCATCCTGCCTGCTCCTAACTCGCAGCTAAGTCCTCTACAGACGGCCCGCTCATCGCGGGCCGTCTTTTTTATGCGCTTTTATGCACGAGTGCAGCGTTGCCCTTCCTGGCGTCCCTCGCCTCTCTCTGCGCATCCATGACCGACGTCGAACTCCAGACTCTGATCGAAGACGCCACGTTTGATTACACGATGGGCGAGACCGACGCGGCGATCGCCAAGCTCAACCGCGCGACCGAGGCCGTGCCCCACGCCTTTGAAGCCTGGCACGCGCTCGCCGAGATTCATTTCAGCCTGCGCCGTTTCGACGACGCCCTGATCGCCGCCGAAAAGGCGCATGCGCTTCGCAGCGACGACCTCTTTATCAACACCACGCTTTCCCGCATCTGGATGGAAAAAGGCGACAAGGCCACCGCCGAAAAATACGGCGCGCAGGCGAAGATTCTCAGTTGGAAAGACCAGCTCAAAAACCCCGACGCGCACCAAGGTGGCGTGCAGTGAGCTAGGGTTCCCACCCGGAAAGCGACAGACGGCGGACCGTTTTGGCGGCGAGCTCCGCAATCGGGAAGCATCAAGCAGTGGAATGCCGCCAATTGACAGCGTAGGAACCTCCCGCCTAGCCTCCGCGGCTTCACATGGAAAAACCCGTTTACACCCTCGAGTTCGAGAAGCCCCTGCGTGACCTCAGCGCCCAGCTCGAGCAGCTCAGCCAGCAGTCGCTTGAGAACAACCTCGACGTGGCGAGCGAGATCGCGGCCATTGAGCGCAAGATTAGCGCCACTCAGCGCGAAATTTATTCCAGCCTCACGCCATGGCAGAAGGTGCAAATCGCCCGTCACCCCCGCCGCCCCTACGCTCTCGATTACGTTAACCTTATCTGCGAAAACTTCGTCGAGCTCCACGGCGATCGCCAGTTCAACGACGACCGCGCACTCATCGGCGGCACCGCGTTTTTCAACGGCGAAGCCATCATGGTCATCGCCCAACAGAAGGGCCGTGAAACGAAGGAAAAGATCGCGCGCAATTTCGGCATGCCCCAGCCCGAGGGTTACCGCAAAGCCCTTCGCCTCATGAAGATTGCCGAAAAGTTCGGCCTGCCCGTCATCACCTTCATCGACACCCCCGGCGCTTATCCCGGCATCGGTTCCGAGGAACGCCACGTCTCCGAAGCCATCGCGGTTAACCTCCGTGAGATGGCCATGCTCCGCGTTCCCACGATCTCCGTCGTGGTGGGCGAAGGCGGTTCCGGTGGCGCGCTCGGCATCGGCGTGACCGACCGCGTGCTCATCTTCGAAAACAGCTATTATTCCGTAATCTCGCCCGAAGGCTGCGCCGCGATTCTTTGGAAAGATCCGGCTGCCGCGCCCAAGGCCGCCGAAGCCCTCAAGCTCAATGCCGACCAGCTCGAAAAACTCGGGGTGGTTGACGAGGTCATCACCGAGCCTTTCGGCGGTGCGCACAACGACTACGAAAAGTCCGCCGCCACGCTCCGCTACGCGTTGCAGAAGCACCTCAATGATCTGCGCGGCATGAAAGGCGACGCTCTCCTCGACAACCGTTACGAACGTTACCGCCGCCTCGGCATCTACGAAGAAGCCGGCGTGGTGCATAACTAAGACGGAGCAGCCATCGCTGCCGAACCGCCCCGACGATCCACTCGTCGGGGCTTTTTTGCGTTTATTCGCTCACCGTCCCGCGCGGCGCACGGTGATCAACTCGACCTTCGTGGCGCGCTTTGTCGCTACGTCGAAATCCACCAGCGCACCCGAGATGCGCACGTCGCCCTCGGCAACTTCGAACCGGCGCGGCATGCCGTCGATAAAGCGTCCCAGCACCGGCACGACTTCGCGGCCGAGCACCGAAGCATACGGCCCCGTCATGCCCACGTCGCACATGAATGCCGTGCCCTTCGGCAGCACGCTCGCATCGGCCGTCGGCACATGCGTGTGCGTGCCCAACACGGCAATCGCCCGCCCGTCCAGATGCCAGCCCAGCGCGATTTTTTCACTGGTTGCCTCGGCATGGATTTCCACGAGAAAACCATCGGCCTTGCCCTCCAGCTTTTTGAGCATCGCATCGGCGCCAAGGAACGGACAATCCGCCTTCATCCCCATGAACGTGCGGCCGAGCACGGTAAACACCGCCAACCGAAAGCCCTTCACGTCGATGATCACGTGGTCCGCTCCCGGACAGGAGACGGGCAGATTGGCCGGACGGCACACCGTGGGGAAATCGTCGATCTCGTCGTCCCATCCGCGCTGGTCCCAAACGTGATCGCCCAGCGTGATCGCATCGATGCCTGTTCCCAGTAACGTCTTGGCCAGCGTCCCGGTTATGCCCGAGCCCGCCGCCACGTTTTCCCCGTTGGCGATAACCACATCCACCTTCAAATCGGCCCGCAGACGTTGCAACCGCTCGACCAGGATTTCCCGGCCCGGCTTCCCTACGATGTCTCCGATAAACAAAATTTTAGGCACGGCGCCCAAGGTGCACACCACCGCTCGCAAACCAACCCCAAATGTCCCGCTTTCCGCTCTTGCCAGAGGCCAAGCCGACCGGTTTTCTCTCGCCCTTACGTAAACACGTTTAAACGCCTATGAAATCCGCCACCTCACCCTCGTCGTTCCCCCAACCTGAAATTGGCCGCGCCATGAATGGTGCCGACGTCGTCGTTGAGTCACTCGCCCGTGAAGGTGTGGACGTGATCTTCGCCTATCCCGGCGGCGCTTCGCAGGAACTGCATCAAGCGTTCGCGCGCTCCGACAAGGTTCGCGTCATCCTTCCCCGTCACGAGCAAGGCGGCTCTTTCGCAGCCGAAGGCTACGCCCGCGCGACCGGCAAAGTCGGCGTGTGCATGGCGACCAGCGGCCCGGGCGCGACCAATCTCGTGTCCGCCATCGCCGACGCCTTCATGGACTCGACCCCGATGGTCGCCATCACCGGCCAGGTGTTCAGCAAATTTATCGGCAAGAGCGCGTTTCAAGAGACCGACTTCTTTGGCATGACCCTGCCGATCGTGAAGCACAGCTATCTCGTGCTCAACGCGGCCGACCTGCCGCGCATCATCAAAGAAGCTTTCTACCTCGCTCGCACCGGCCGTCCCGGCCCTGTCGTGATTGATATTCCGAAGGACGTGCAGCAGGCCAAACTCGTCCCGGTTTTCCCCGCGACCATCTCCTTCGCCAACCCGACGCT
>CBRAFO010000038.1:0-32485 GCA_967755175.1 uncultured Opitutaceae bacterium
GTCGCGTTCACCAATCGCCCACGCCCCGCTACTGCATGAATTCGCTGCTGCTCGCTCCTGAGCTCTTCACTACCGACAGCGGCATTCCGCGCATCCTGCGACTTTATCTAAAGGCGCTTTGCGATCTCTCGGACAAAGGAGACCGCGTGCGTTTCGTGACGCTCAACGACGTGTCCATCGACTCGGTCGATCTGCGCCCGTATACGACGGAGACCGCACTTGAGCACTGGGAAGCGTGCAAACGTAACAAGGGACGCTTTGTTCGCGCCACGCTGAGTCTGAGTTCCGGAACACGCTTCGTCGTCTGCGGCCACGTTGCCCAGTTGCCCGTCGCGTGGCTGGCCAGCTGGCTGCGTCCCGGCCTGCGCTACGCGCTGGTCGCTCACGGCGTCGAAGTGTGGCGCCCGTTCACCTTTTTGGAACGTCGTGCGCTCAAGGGTGCTTGGCGTATCTTTTGCGTAAGTGAGTTCACCCGAAGTGAGCTCTTGAAAAACATCCGTCTCAACCCGTCCCACGTGGTCGTGCTGCCCAACGCGCTCGACCCCGAGCTCATGCCCGACGGTGTCGATTCGCCGCACCACCTTCCCAGCCAGCCGCTGATTCTCGCGGTGTCACGTCTGTCCTCGTCGGACCGTTACAAGGGCATCGATCACCTCATCGAAGCGATGCCCGCCATCTTGAAGGCGACGCCCGGCACGAAGCTTCGCGTCGTGGGCCGCGGTGACGATATTCACCGGCTGCAAAACCTCGCCCGCGCGCATGGCGTGAACGAAGCCGTGGAGTTCGCCGGCTACGTGAGCGACCGCCAGCTCCGCCACGAGTTCGACCGCTGCACGGTTTTCGCGCTACCGAGCCAGAAGGAAGGCTTCGGGTTGGTTTACGTAGAAGCGATGGCCCACGGAAAACCCTGCATCGCCGCCAACGCCGGTGGTGCGCCGGAAGTCGTCAGCCCCGAGAGCGGCTTATTAGTTCCTTACGGTGACGTGCCCGCACTCGCTGCGGCTTGCGTCTCCGCGCTCGCCCGGAAATGGGACGCGTCAGCAATTCAGGCGCGTGCTCGGCAGTTTTCCTACCCAGCCTTTCGCGAGAACCTTCGACGCCTCATCACCCCATGAGTTCACCTACAGCAGAACCGTCTGTCTTGATCATTGAGGCCGGCCGCGCCGAACGTCATTACTGGGCCGACCTTTGGCGTTACCGCGAACTGCTCGGCTTCCTCGCGTGGCGCGATGTGAAGGTGCGTTATCAACAGACGCTCCTTGGTGCGGCATGGGCCATCGTGCAACCGCTGGCCTCGGTGGTCATATTCACCTTTGTGTTCGGACGGCTCGCCAAGATGCCTTCGGGCAACGAGCCCTATTTTCTCGTGGTGATGGCCGGCCAGCTCGGCTGGCAATTGTTCGCCAACACGCTCGGCAACACCAGTGGCAGTCTGGTTGGCAACGCCCACCTGATCTCCAAGATTTACTTTCCGCGCCTCGCCGTGCCGCTCTCCACTATGGCGGTCGCGTTGATCGATTTCACGATCCTACTTGGGCTCTTCGCAATCGCGGTGGTGTGGACCGGCCATATCCCCACGCTTCGTGCGCTACTACTGCCGCTCTTCGTTCTGCTGACGCTATTGCTCGCGCTCGGAGCAGGCCTTTGGCTGGCCGCGCTCACGGTTCGTTTCCGCGATTTTCGTATCGTCGTGCCCTTCCTGTTGCAGGTCGGTGTGTTCGCCACGCCCGTGGGCTATCGCACCGATTTCCTGCCCAACTGGCAGGCGCTGCTCGCGCTCAATCCCATGACGGGCGTGATCGATGCCTACCGCTGGTGCCTGCTCGGCCCGGGCACGGAGTTCCACTGGCAAAGTCTCAACTTCAGCCTCATCTGGATGACGGTCCTCGTCGTCACGGGCGTCTGGTATTTCCGCCACACCGAACGTTCCTTCGCGGACGTCATTTAAGCCATGAGCGACGACATTGTCATCCGAGCCGAAGACGTCTCGAAACGCTATCGCATCAGTCACCTCGCCGGCCAGGCAACGCTGCGCGATACGATGCACCACGCCGCCCGGCTCGCGTGGAGGCGCTTGCGGTGGAACACGAAGTTGAGCCGTGAAGATTTCTGGGCGCTGCGCGACATCAACTTCGAGATCAAACGCGGTGAAGTCGTCGGCATCATCGGCCGCAACGGTGCGGGAAAGTCCACGCTACTCAAAACCCTCTCCCGCATCACCGAGCCGACCACAGGCCGCATCACGCTGAAAGGTCGTGTCGCCAGCCTGCTCGAGGTGGGCACGGGGTTTCACCCGGAGCTGACCGGTCGAGATAACATCTTCTTGAACGGTGCGATTCTCGGAATGAGCCGCGTCGAGATTCGCAAAAAATTCGACGAGATCGTGGCCTTCGCCGAAGTGGAGCGTTTCCTCGACACGCCGGTGAAACGTTATTCGAGCGGAATGTATGTCCGCCTGGCCTTCGCGGTTGCCGCGCACCTGGAGCCGGAGATCTTGATCGTGGATGAGGTGCTCGCCGTCGGCGACGCCGCTTTCCAAAAGAAATGCCTCGGCAAGATGCAGGACGTCGCCAGCCAACAGGGTCGCACCATTTTGTTCGTGAGCCACAACCTTGGCACACTCCAGGCCATCTGCGACCGCGGTCTGGTGATGGAACAAGGCCGCGTCGCCTTTGACGGCGATTGCCGCGCCGCGGCCGCGCACTACCTGCGCGAGGGTCGGATGGCCGGAGCAATTCGTGATTTCGCCGGGCGCGATCCAGGCCTGCGCATTGATACGGTTAGCTTCGTCGCGACAGAGGCTGGCCCGCGCCTGGAGATCGTGATCACCGTGCGCTCTTCCGTGCGCCGTGAACTCGCGGTTGAATTCATCCTCACCACCTCCCTCGGCCAGCCTGCGGTGTTCGCCGGGGCCGGCACGCTTGACCCGACCCGCCTCGTCGTGTGCGACGTCGGCGAGCACACGCAACACTGGGAACTCGATCTGGGGCGCATCGCCTCCGGCTCCTACCAACTCTCCGCAAAGCTGGTCATCCCCATGATCCAGGTGCTTGCGCACGACGAGCATCCCTCGTCCGTCGAAATCCACCCCTCCCCCGAACCGCCCGCCGTGCGCGTGCTGGAGGCCGGCTGGCAGGTCGGTTGTTACGAGGTGCCGGCCCGCCGCCTATAACCCGATCCGCTATTGCGCACCCTGATCAAACGCCTGCTCGCCCGCCGCGGCCTGGCCTTGCGCCACGTGAGCGGTGATCCCGTCCTGCGCGAAGCCCAACGCGTCTGCGACGAACTCCGTCTTTCCCCCGGAGACGACGCGCGCTGGCACCACGAACTCTCCCGCCTGCCACTGCTCCAGCAACTGCGCGCGTTGCTCGCACGCCACCGTCCCGAGCTCGTGATCGATGTCGGCGCCAATCGAGGCCAGTTTGCCCGCCAGCTACGCGCTCTCGGTTATGCGGGCCGCATTCTTTCCCTAGAGCCGCAGTCCGCCCTTGCCGCCCGACTCGCATGCGAGGCCGACCCGGACTGGACCGTCCTCCACGGCGGCGCAGGCGAACGCGACGAAACCCTCGCGCTCAACGTTTACGCCGACGACACCTTTAGCTCTCTCCATTCGGTCAACGCCGATGCCCGCGCCTGCTTCGGCGAACTCGTCCGCCCGATGAGAGTCGAGTCAGTGCGCATCCGTCCGCTGGACGATTGGATCGAGTCCGCCGGGCTCTCCGGCGCACGGTCCATCTTTCTCAAGACCGATACCCAAAGCCACGATCCCGCCGTGCTTCGCGGGGCTCCACGCACCCTCGCACGCACCTCGATGCTGCTGGCCGAGGCATCCCTCATTCCCCTCTACGACCAAGATGCCAGCCTCGCGCCTCTGCTCGCGTTGACCGCCGCCAACGGGTTCTCTGTCGCCGGCCTGTTCGGCGTCTCCCAACGCCCCGATGACCTCGCGACCATCGAGTTCGACTGCCTGTTCACCCGATCAAGGCCCGCTGAACCGACCGACACCGACCGCGCCGCATCGCCGTGAAACCCGAGCCCTCCGCCTCCCTGCGCCTGGCGTTCGTAAGTTGGGAACTCCCGCCTGAAAACAACGGCGGCATAGGCGCCTATACCTGGCACGCCGCCCGGGCCTTTGCCTCCCGGGGGCACGACGTCACCGTGTTCTGCGGACGCGCCGCTCCGGCCGCCTCCCTGCGTCGCGAAGGCGTAGCCGTGGAATGGCTCGACTGCGCGGATCGCCGCCATTTCGGCGATGTCGCCGGGACGGCGTTCGCGATGCATCATCGGAACCGTCCCTTTGATGTGGTCGAGGTTCCCGATCTTTACGCCGAGGGCGGCGGCATCTCCGGCCGCCATCCCGGACTGGCCGTGGTCGTCCGTGCGCACACACCATCCTCGCTCGCCCACCGGGTGGACCTGTCCGCATACCCGGTGGCTGCTCGCCTCGCTCAGCTGGGCAGGCTGGGCGCGGGGGAGATGCTAGGCTTCACCCCGCGAGGAACGACGGCACGGCGGCGGAAAGAGTTATTTCCCGGGACCGTCGTCACCTCGGGCGACCCCGAACGGCGCGTCGCGTTTAACGCCGGCCGCGTGCTCGCTCCGTCGGTCGCACTCGGCCAGCACCTACGGCGACTCTGGCGTATGCCCGCTGACAGCATTACGACCCTTCCTTATGTGCACGTGCCGGAACCGGCTTTGCTTTCGCTCCCCCCGCCAAAAGGCCCGGTGAGCACCGTGCTTTTCCACGGCCGGGTTTGCCATTTCAAAGGTATGCTGACGCTCGCCCGCGCGATTCCCCAAGTGCTCCGGCGCCACCCCAACATTACCTTCCGATTCGCCGGACGCGTCTATGCCTCACCCTGCGTGGACTGGAGCCCCCGCGCGTGGCGACGCGCCGAACTCTGCACGTCGGCGGATACGCGCGAACTCATGCAAAGCCTTCTGGGTCGCCATGCGGCCCGGTGCGAGTTTTTAGGCTACGTTTCCCCCGCCGATCTCCCACGCCTGCTGGGCGACGCCGACCTTTGCGTGCAACCCAGCCTCTTCGATAATTTCCCCAATGCCTGTCTCGAAGCCATGAGTGCGGCCCGCCCCATCGTGGCCACCCGTTCCGGTGGCATGGAGGACATGCTCGCCCCCACCGATGCCGGCCTGTTAGTGCCCCCCGGTGACGCCCGCCAACTTGCGCATGCTCTTCTTACGCTGATCGAGAATCCCGAGCTGCGCGCGGACCTCGCCCGCCGTGCCCGCGAGCGGGTGCTCGCCGCGTATGCACCCGAGGTCATCGTGCCACGTCATGAAGCCTATTTCCGCGCCTGCCTGGCCGCTCGCTCCGTCGCCGCATGAGCCCTCCGGTTTCACTGCTCGTCCCCGCCTACAACGCCGCGCGTTATCTGCCTAGGCTCGTGGAGTGCATGCGCGCGCAAACCGCGCCGTTTGCGGAATGGCTGCTCTATGACGATGCCAGCAACGACGACACCGCCGCGCTCGCCGCGTCGCTTGGTTTCCGCGTGCTCCACGGCGAAACAAACCGGGGGCCTGCCGGCGCACGCAACCAGTTGCTCGCCGCCGCCACGCAACCCTGGGTGCATTTTCAGGATGCCGACGACCTCCTCGAACCCACCTTCCTGTCGCGGCTCCTGCCACACACCGAAGCCGCCGACGTGGTGCTCTGCAACATGGACTGGGTAGGCGAGGCAACCGGCACCGTGGAAGTCTCCTGGCGCTACGACCAGGCCTTTCTGCGCAGTGACCCCGTCTCCGCGGCTATTCGCCACCCGGTCGGTGTGATCTGCTGCCTTTATCGCACCGCCATGCTGCGCTCCATCGGTGGCTTCGATGAAACGTTTCGCACTTGGGAGGACGGCGATCTCCACGTGCGCCTAGCGGCGGCTGGAGCGCGTTTTCAACTCGTGCCTGAGGTGCTCGCGCGCGGCCTTCGCCATGATCGCGGAGCCAGCAACAACACACGCACGGTGCTCGAATCTCGGGTGCGCCTGCTCGAACGTTATGCGGTCAACTATCCCGGCAGCGCGGCGATGATCGGGACCGAAGCCGAACAAAGCGCCATCTGGCTGCTCGAACGGCGGCGCGACGAAGATCTGGTCGATCGCCTGCTCTCCGTCTGCCGCGCCGTGCGCTGGCGGGTGCCCTCATCGCGAAACCCGCTGCTACGCTTGCTCCGCCCACTGCTACCCGCCAAGGCAATGATCCGCCTCCAGCTGGCCATCCGGCACATACTGGACCACCAAACGCCCAAACTCCCGTAACACATGGACGCCAAACCCGCCATCATCTGTGTCACCCCTGTCCGTAACGAAGCGTGGATACTCGACCGCTTTCTTCGCGCCGCGTCTTTGTGGGCGGACTTCATCATCATTGCGGACCAGGGTTCGGATGACGGCTCGCGTGAAATCATCGCCCGGCATCCCAAGGCGCGTCTCGTGAAAAATCCGGACCTCAGCTGGGGTGAAAACGCCCGACAGCAATTGCTTCTCGCGGCCGCACGAGAAATCCCCGGCCCTCGCCTCATCATCGCACTCGACGCCGACGAGGTGTTGACAGGCAACTTCACCACCTCACCGGAATGGGCCACGCTGCTCGCTGCCCCCCCGGGCACCGAAATTTACATGGAGCGGGGCGATCTTTATCCCTTTTGCCAAGACGTAGGAGTGTTTCACAGCCCGTGGCAGTTCGGCTTCAGCGACGATGGCAGACCCCATCACGGCGCGTTCATCCACGGGCCGCGTCTGCCACACGATCCGCATGGGCCCAAGCTCTATCTCGCCGAGATCAAGGTGCTCCATTACCAATACACTGACTGGGGCCGCATGAAGTCGAAACATCGGCGCTACGAGGTCATTGAAACGCTGCACGACCCGGCCCGGAGCGCGATTTCGATATATCGCCAATACCACCACATGGACCCCCGCAATCCTTGGCGTATGCCTATCCCGGCGGCTTGGTTCGCCGATTATATCGCCGCGGGGCTCGACATGACTTCGGCCCAAGTCGAGGGCACCTACGGAACCGATGCCGAGATTCTCCGCATGCTCGATCAACACGGTGCGCGTCGTTTTGCCAAACAAGACATCTGGACGGTCGATTGGGTCGAGTTGGCCCGCCGCCAAGGTTATGCGAATCCCGAGCGGTTTTCCGATCCGCGCACGTCTCTGGAAAAGCGGATTCATCACTGGTTAGCCCAAAGTCAGGATCCCGCGGTCATCTTCCGATTAAAGAACCGCGTCGTAAGTTGCATTCTTCGTCATTTTCTCGGCTGGTGAGCGCCCCCCGACAACTGTTGTATGTCAGCGATGTGAGCCCCGGCCCGGGCCACGGCGGCGCCATCATCGTGGACCGCCACCTGCGCCGACTGGCTGCGGAAGGCTGGATGATCACCGTCGTATTGCCTTTCGGCCGGAGCGCCGCCCCCGGCCCTTGGCGTGAAATCGCCCTGCCCGCGCGCCGCTGGTGGTGGCCCCCTTTCGTTCCCACGCAACCGGTGCTCGCCAACCTTCGCGCCGCCGCATGGCGCCGCGAACTCGCCCGCGCAGGCGTCCCCCGCGCGGACGCGGTGCTCACCGTGTGCTGGGGCTCCTTATCCTGGCTGGCCGCCTCCCTTGCCCGCGCCTCGCACGCCCCGCTGGTTGCTCTCGTGCACGATTGGTGGCGGGAAACCGGCACCGTGGCTGACGGCCTGATCGGACGCCATGCCTGCAACGTGGCGAAAACCGTGTTCGGCGTTTCCCGCGAGATGCAGACCGCGCTCGCCACAGAATGCGCACGAGACATCGACGTGCTTTATCCGCTGCCCGCGACCCGCACCCTGCCTTTTGCGAAATGGCGGGAAACGTTTGCCGCTCCGGCAGTCGCCCATGTCGGCACGCTCCATCCCTACCACGAGGAATTCCTCGCCACGGTCGCGGCGCGCCTCATCCTGCTCGGAGGTCGCCTGCTGCTGCTCTGCCCACACGAAAACCCCGTGGCCGATGCCTTGGCTCGACGTTGTTCGAATCTCATCCGGCAGGACTTTTTCCCCGACAACACCGATGCGCTCAACTGGGTCGCTGCCCACGCCAGCGGCCTCGTTGTCATGTATCAACAGGGCCTGAATGCGGACGGACTCCCTCCCACCGGCTTCCCCAGCCGCTTGGTCGAGTTCTCCCAATTGGGACTACCCGTGCTGCTCGCCGCACCCGCGGGAAATCCGATTCGCACCTGGGCCGAACGCCGTGGGTGGAGCAGCCATTGCGATCCCACCGACCACCCGGCAATCGACAACTGGCTCCGCTCGCTCGCCGACCCAATCGCCTGGTCGGCGCGCGCCGATGAAACCCGCGCTGCCGCCCAGACGGACTTCGATCCTGAGTCGATCCACCGACACCTTGCCAACGCGCTGGCTCCCGCCTGAACAGACGTTCCGATGTCGCTCACTATTCCACACCCGACCCGACCCGCCCCGTCGTTGGATCAACCCGGTCCGGCTAACAGCATCGGTTTTCTCCGGCTGCTTTTGGCGTCGTTGGTGGTTTACGTTCACTGCATCCGCATCGGCGGATTCGAAGGTGAATTTTTATCTGAGTGGAGCGGCGGCACCGTGAGTGCCGGCCTACTGGCGGTGCAGTGTTTTTTTGTGCTGAGCGGGGCCCTCATCGCCGCGAGTTGGAACCGCACCCCCCGCCTCGGCCGGTATCTCTGGCACCGGGCGTTGCGACTCCTCCCTGCGTTTTGGGTGTGCCTCCTCGTGACCGCGTTTGTGTTCACCCCGCTGCTCCACCTGCACACGCCCGAACCTCGCACCCCGTTTTTTAAGATCGAGCCGTCGGCCTGGGACTACGTGTGGCGAAACCTGTTCCAGCCCCGCACTCAGATCGCCATCGGCATCTATCCCAACAATGGCCCGTGGGCCGGCGATTGGAACGGCTCGCTGTGGACGCTCTTCTACGAAGGCGCGTGCTATCTGATGATAGCCGCACTGGGACTGCTCGGGCTTTTGAAACGCTGGCGCACGGTCGGAGCGGTGAGCCTGCTCGGGGTGATCGCACTGTATTCATTTTGGACGATCACTCATGCTGCACATCCGTTCTGGCTACCACAGCTGGTCAACCGCCTCTTCGACACTCCCGGCAAGGAATTGACGCTGTATTTTTTTGCCGGATCGCTCTGGTCAATTTACCCCGGCGCCGGCACGGCATTGTTGAGTCGAGTCTGGGTGGGCCCCCTGACGTGCGGACTTCTTGTCGTGTGCACTCGATGCGGGCTCTATGGCCCGGTCGCCCCTTGGCTACTGCCCGTGGTTTTGTTTTGGCTCGCCCGGGTGTTGCCCTTCGCACGGTTTGAGCAACGCGTAGGCGGCGACTACAGCTACGGCGTGTATGTTTACGGGTATCCGGCGCAGCAGGTCTTGGCGCATTTTCGCCTCCACGAATTTGGGTTTACGCCCTACCTTCTCGCGAGTCTGCTGGCCGCGGGCCTTTGCGGCATAGCCAGCTGGCACGGAATCGAAAAGCCCATGTTGCGGCTCAAGCATCTGTTCGCCCGGCCCAAAACGATCGTCCCGTCCTCATGACCAATCCGCTTGCCGCTCGGCTTTTGTCGCTCCTCCGTCGTCTCGGCTCCGCTCAACGCATCGCGTTCGCCCGGGCCACCGGCGCGCGGATCGCCTCCGGGTGCGTGATCGCGAGCGGCTGCGATGTGAATCTGGGCATCGCCACCGCACGCAGGGGCCACCTTGAAATCGGAGAAGGCTGCGAACTCGCCCAAGGCGTCGTGCTGCATCCCTACGGGGGCAAGATTCGGCTGGGACGAAATATTTACGTAGGCCAGCACGCCGTCCTCTTCGGCCACGGGGGCGTCGATATTGGGGACGACACGTTGATCGCCATGCACTGCCGCATCGTGGCCGCCGAGCACGCTATTCCCGCCATCGGCACACCGATCCGCTCGCAAGGCGACCGGCCCTCCCCCGTGCGCATCGGACGCGACGTCTGGCTGGGCGCGGGTGTGACCGTGTTGGCGGGCGTCACCATCGGTGACGGCTGTGTCGTCGGCGCCGGGTCTGTGGTGACGCACGATCTGCCACCGGGTTCAATCGCGATGGGCACCCCGGCCCGCGTAGTCCGCCAACGCGGGTAACACCTTCCTGTCGCTATGCTCAACCGCCGTTTTCTTCGTCAAAAATTCAGCCTTGCCGGCTACGCCGCCCGGCTAGCGGCAAGCGGACGCCTGAACGCGGCCTTGGGGGTCCTCCGTGATCGCCGCTTGGGTTACGCGGCGCTCGAGTGGCATGAACGGATCGAGGGCCCGTGCCGCACGATCATCGACGCAGGAGCGCATACAGGCGAAGTAAGCGCAGCGTTGGATCTGGTGTTCCGCCCGGAGCAACTACTCATGGTCGAAGCCAATCCCTCACGGGCGGCGGGCCTGCGCACCCGTTTCTCCGGACGTCCCCACCTCCAGGTCGCGCCTGTCGCGCTCGCCGAGACCAACGGCACATTGCCGTTCTTTCTCCAGAATTTTGACGCCGCCTCGTCGCTCTTTCCGCTCCGCTCCGGCTACCTTGAGTCACTCGGATTCGCCGAAGGAGGACACCAGATCGAAGTGCCCGCACGACGGTTGGATGAGGTGGCGAGGGACGCGGGCATCACCGAAGTCGATCTGCTCAAGCTCGACTGCCAGGGCGCCGAGCTGCGGATTTTGCAAGGAGCGGGCGAACTGCTTCAGCGCACCCGAAATATTTATACCGAGGTCACTTTCGAGCCGATCTACACCAACGGCGCGATGTTTCACGAGCTGCACGCGTTCCTACGCGCGGCCGGGTTCAAGCTCGTCCATCTCAGCCCGAGCGTCGGAGCAAAAGGCAACCTCGACCAAGGCGATGCGCTCTACGTGCGCGATGTCTCCTCATGCTCTTAAGCGTTATCATCCCGACTCACAACCCGCATCCAGGCCGCCTGACCCGCACCCTGACCGGATTGGGCGCGCAATCGCTTCCCGCCTCGGACTGGGAGCTTGTCCTCGTGGACAATGCCAGCAGCCCGCCGGTCGATGCCTCCATCTTTCCCTCCTCGCTGGCTTCTTCTCACCGCATCGTCCGTGAACCCGTCCCCGGTCTCACCTCGGCCCGCCGGCACGGCCTGCGCGAAACCAACTCCCCCGTCATCGTTTTCGTCGATGATGACAACGTGCTCGCGCCGGACTACCTGGAACGCGCCCTCGCCCACCTCACTACCAACCCGACACTCGGCGCGCTGGGCGGAAAATCGGTCGGTGAATTCGAAACCGCCCCGCCGCCCTGGCTACCGGAGTTCATCGACCTCCTCGCCATCCGCGATCTCGGCGACGCCCCGAAAATCGCCCTCTGTCCGCCCGGCCGCCAAGCCGCATATCCCCTCTGTGCGCCCATCGGCGCCGGCATGGTGTTCCGCCGCGAAGCCGCGCAAGCGTGGCTGGAACGCGACAGCACGGGGATCACCGATCGCAATGGCAACAGCCTCGATTCCTCCGGCGATAACGACATCGTCCTCGCCATCGCCGAGGCCGGTTGGAGCGCTGGCTATTTTCCCGATTTGCAACTCACCCATTTGATTCCCGCCAGCCGGCTCGAGGTCGATTATCTCGGCCGACTCAACTTCGGCATCCAACGCTCGTGGGTGCGTGTCCTCGGCGCTCACGGAATCACTCCTTGGCTGCCCGCCGCGCCATCCACGGTTTTCCTACGCAAGGCCCGCGCATGGTTCCGCCGCCAAGCGTGGCGTGGGGGTCCGGCCTTCATTCGCTGGCAAGGCGACTGCGGCAACTTCGAAGGTCGTGCCTCGCTCGCCTCGCTTCCTCGCCATGTTTGACCCCATTTGTCTTCGTCCCGGAGCGCTCTGGCTGCGCCTCATCCACCGGCCCGCCCGCCGTATGGGCCAATGCTGGCGCAACGGTGGTCCGTGGGAGGAGCGGCGCACCGAAGAGGGCCGAACCCGCATGCGCACCGCCGCTCGCGCCCTGCCGGGGTTGCCGCTTTATCCGGACGCTCCCAGCCGATCCGTTCACCTACTCACCGGTCGCCGCTTTTGGGAGCAGACGACGTTTTGCCTACACTCCCTCGCCCGCAATTCACCCGTCAACCTCCACGCGGAGATCTACGACGACGGCACGCTGGGCCCGGAAGAAAAATCCATTCTTGGGCAACTCGGCGCCGGCATTCGCATCCATCCTATTTCCGAAATCCGCGACCAACTTGAACGCCACCTGCCCGCAGCCCGCTTCCCTTGGCTGCGCGAGCGCTGGCAAAACTACCCGAACATCCGCAAGCTCATCGATCCGCACCTCGGCTCCACTGGTTGGAAGCTGGTGCTCGACTCCGACCTGCTCTTTTTCCGCCGTCCCGACGCGCTGCTCACTTGGCTGGACGCGCCCGACCGTCCACTGCACGCAGTAGATATCGAGGAGTCTTACGGTTATCCGCGTCCGCTGATGGAATCGCTCGCAAGAGCTCCGATCGCACCGCTCGTAAACGTCGGCCTCTGCGGGTTGCGCAGCGAAGAACTCGACTGGGAACGCATCGAACACTGGTGCGTCCAGCTCCACGAAAACCAGCGCCCCAGCTACTACCTCGAACAAGCGCTCGTCGCTATGTTGGTCGCCGGATGCCCCTGCGCCGTGCTGCCGGCCGCCGACTACGTGACTTGCCCGGCCGGCTCGGAAGCACGCGAACCCCGCGCCGTCATGCACCACTACGTTGCGCATTCAAAGCGCTGGTATTTTCAACAGCACTGGCAACGCTTCGTCCCCGCATCAAAGCCCACTTCATGAGCTCACTCCGCCGTCGGTTAAAATACTGGATCCATCGCCACCTCCCCGGCCAAACCGGACGCTTCAGGTATTTCGGAGTGGAGACGCACTTTCCCCTCGATTCCGTGGTCTTTCGTTTCGCCTGCGAGGAAGGCATCTTTGAAGCGAGTAATGCGGACCTGCTCTCTGGCTCCCTCACCGACGGTGACTGGATGTTCGACGTGGGTGCCAACATCGGCCTCATGGCCCTGCCCGTCCTGCAACGCCGTCCCGCCTCGACCGTGGTGTCATTCGAGCCCTCGCCCTCGGTCGCGCCCTGCTTGGAACGCACCGTGACCGGCAGCGGCTACGGCGACCGCTGGCGACTGCGCCGCGTCGCCCTCGCCGCCACGTCTGGCGAGGCCGATTTCTTCACCTCCGAGGCCGGCGCAGGCGCCTTCGACGGTCTCAAAAGCACCGGTCGCGTCGGCACGATGCGCACCGTGCGAGTGCCGCTGGAGACCCTTGATCAAAACTGGGAAACCTTGGGACGCCCCCGCGTTGGCGTCATCAAGATCGATGTCGAAGGCGCCGAACTCGGCGTGTTGCAAGGCGCCCGTGCCTGCCTCGCCGCGTGCCGGCCCGCCGTCCTGCTGGAGTGGAACGCCATCAACCTGCGCGCCCACGGCATCCCCGCCGGAGCGCTCCTCGATTTCGCCCGTGAAACCGGTTACCGCGTCATCGCCACCCCCATGCTCGCCGTCACCACCGATCCCGTGCTGCTCCGCCTGCACATGTCGCAAACCGAGAGTTTCCTCCTCGTGCCCGCTGCATGAAGCCAGGGTTGCTTTCCACGCTCCCTCCTCCCCCGCCCGGTCGGACCGGCTGGCCATGGACCGAAGAAGTCCCGCCGGAGGCCTACGCCGGCCGGACCGACTGGCCTCGCCTCGTGGTGGTCACTCCGTCCTATGGCCAAGCGGCCTACCTCGAAGAAACCCTGCGCTCCGTCCTCCTGCAGAACTATCCCAACCTCGCCTACGTGGTCATGGACGGCGGCAGCACCGATGGCTCGCGTGAGCTGATCGAGCGCTACGCACCCTGGCTCCACGCCTGGGCTTCCGAGCGGGACCGTGGCCAGACGCACGCTATCAACAAAGGTTTCGCGGCGGTCGCCCCCGGGGACCTCCACGGCTGGGTCAACTCCGACGACTACTACTTGCCCGAGGCGTTTCTTCACGTTGCCCGCGCCTTCAATGCCCGGCGGCGGCGCCCCCTCTTTGTTTACGGCCACTACCTCGATATGGAGTTCGACGGCAGGTGCGTCCCCGTGCGCATGCCTCCGGTCTTCGCCTTCGAAGTCTATAGCGGCGGACTCCACCTCGCCAGCCATGCCACCTTCTGGCGCGGCGACGCGCACGTGCTGCTCAACGAGAGCCTGCGCTTCATCATGGACGCCGATCTGTTCAAACGCATCGCCGCCCGCGGAGGCCGTTGCGTGCGCGTCGAACGCGAACTCGCGGTGTTCCGCAAACACCCTCAAAGCAAAACCTCGACGATCTTGGACGTCGCGCGCGCGGAGACCGAAGCCTGGCTCGCCAGCGCCCCCCGGGACGTGCGCTTCTACTGGCAACTGCACCGGCTGCTTAAATTCGTCCGCCGCTTCGTCTGATTCGTCCCGTCCATGTCCGCCCCTCTCGTATCCATCATCGTGCCGGCTTATAACGCCGCTCCTTGGATCAACGCCGCCCTCGCCTCCGCGCTCGCGCAAACCCACCAGCCTTGCGAAATCATCGTCGTGGACGACGGCTCGACCGACGACACCCTCGCTCGCGCCCGTGCTTACGAACGGCCCGACGTCATCGTCGTCACGCAGCCCAACCGCGGCGCGGCCGCCGCCCGCAACCATGGCCTCCGGCTCGCACACGGCGCGTTCATCCAATTCCTGGACGCCGACGATCTGCTCGCACCCGACAAAATCGAACGTCAACTCGGCATCCTTGCCAACGCGACCGGCTGCATTGCCAGTGGCGAGTGGTCGCGCTTCCACGCCGATCCGGCCGAGGCCACCTTCAAACCGGAGCCCAACTGGCGCGACTTCCCGGACCCGGTGGATTTCCTGCACCTTCACTTTCAGGAGGGCTGGATGATGCAGCCGGCAGCCTGGCTCTGTCCGCGCGCCGTGATCGACCGCGCTGGCCCGTGGGACGAATCCCTCTCGCTCAACGACGACGGTGAATACTTTTGCCGCGTCATGCTCGCCTCCGCCGGCATCCGCTTCGTGGCCGGTGCCCGATGCTATTACCGCAGCGGGCTCCCCGGCAGTCTCAGCCGCCGTCGCAGCGCCGCCGCCCTGCGCTCGCTCGCCAGCACCGTCCGGCTCACCACCGCCGCAGTGCTCGCCCGCCGCGACACCCCCGCGATCCGCACCGCCGTCGCCGACACCTGGCAAATGCTCGCCTACGACGTGTATCCGGAGCTTCCCGACATCGTGGCCGAGGCCGGTGACCAGGTGCGTCGTCTCGGCGGTTCAACCCGCGCCTATCCCGCCGGTCGTCGCTGGCGCCCACTGGTCCGCTTCCTCGGTTGGAAATTCACCCGCCGTCTTCAACGTCTCACCGGCCGCCTGTGAACACCTCCCCCGCGCTCGCCGTCGTCTTCGTCTTTGTGCCCACCTACCGCCGGGCGCATTTGCTCAAGCGCGCCCTCGCCTCGCTTCGCGCCCAGACGTGCCGCGACTGGTGCGCCCTCGTGCGCAACGACGCCCCCGACGACGACACGCCCGAGACCGTGGTCCGCGAACTTGCCGATCCCCGCATTCGCTACGAGTGCGCCCCCGTCAATCTCGGGGGCTCGGCCACGCTTGATCTCGCCTTCGCCCCACGCGACACGCCTTTCGCCGCGCTTTTGGAAGACGACAACTGGTGGGAAGCCGATTTCCTGGCCCGAATGCTCGCCGCCATGGAGCCGCACCCTGACGTTGACGTTGCGTGGTCCAACCAGCGCATCTGGGACGAACAACCCGACGGCTCGTGGATCGACACCGGCCGCACGGTCCGTCCGCTGGAGGAAGTCGGCGCGCCACCCCGCCTGATCTCATGGGGGCAAACCATCCAGTTGGGCGGTGCCCTGCACGCCAACGGCACGCTCTTCTGGCGCACTCGTCTCGCCCACACGTTCCGCCTCGGAACCGACCTGCCCATGGCCGCCACCGAGCCGGCCCGCGAACGGCTCTTCCCGCACCCGCTGCTCTACGTCCCCGATCCGCTCGGTCATTTTGCCGTGACCCGGCAAACCGCCCGCGCCGGCGATTTCCAACCGTGGATTGCCGCGCAGATCCTATTGCTCGCCAGTTTTGCCCGCCATTGCGACTGGAGCCCGTCCGAGTGGTGCGCTCGCTGGGCCGAGGCCCGCCGCGCCCGCCCGCCACTCACCAGTCCGCTGCTACTCGCCTCGCTCCAGGTTTCCGGCGGATCGCGGTGGCGTTTCAGCCGGCCCATCGACTGGCTGCGCCTGGCCCGCGGAGCCGTTGTCCACCCGGTTGGCACGTTCGCCGGCTTCCGGGCCCGACATCGCCACCCCGACTGGTGGCGGTTGCTCGACCACTCCGCCGCGCAATGCTTCGCCCGCACCCGCCATGATTGAGTCGCCTTTGGATTTTCTCCTCTTGTCGGGCCATCACCCGGCCCGCAACCCGCGGGTGGTCAAAGAGGCCGAGGCGCTTTCCGCGGCCGGCTATCGCGTCGCGATTCTCACACTCTGCACCCACCTGCCTTCCGTGCCTCTCGACCGGGCGCTCGCGGAAGGCCGACCGTGGACACTCCACTACGCCATCGACTTGACCGGCCGTCACGGAGGCTCGTCGTTCCCCATCCTGTTTCACAAAATCCAGACCCGCCTCGCCCGGAAGGCGGTCCAATCCGCGCACATCGAGTTGGGCCGCGCTCTCGGCCCCGTGGGGCCTTTGTTGCGCGCCGCCCGCCGCACGCCGGCGCGAGTCATTATCACCCACACCGAGATGGCGCTCTGGGTCGGGCGCGTGCTCGCCGGTGAAGGCCGCCGCGTCGCGGCCGATCTCGAAGACTGGCACTCGGAAGACCTGCTGCCCGAGAGCCGCCACTCCCGCCCCGGACGTCTTCTGCGAGATTTGGAAGCATTTCACGTGCGTCACGCCGTTTGGTGCACCACCACCTCCCACGCACTCGCCTTCACCCTTGGAACCTCCTTGAGCGGACCGGCCCCCGAGGTGATCTACAACGTCTTCCCGCTCCCCCCGGAAGACGCCTCCGCTCGCTCCCCCGGCAGCCCACCCGTGCTCATCTGGTTTTCTCAAACCGTGGGAGCAGGTCGTGGGTTGGAAACCCTCGCCGATGCGCTGCGCACGATCTCATCACCGTGGCGGCTTCAGTTGGTCGGAGATGTCTCGCCCGCCTATCGGCAGACCCTGGAGGCCCGGTTCGGCCTGGTTGCCGCACAGGTTGAATGGATCGCGCCCGTGCCGCCGGACAAATTGCCGGCGTTGCTCGCCGGGGCCGACATCGGCCTGGCCTTGGAAACCACGGCGATTCCAAGCCGCAATCTCACGGTCACCAACAAGCTCTTTCAATACCTGGCCGCCGGCCTAGCGGTCGTGGCGACCGATACCCTCGGCCAGCGCGAAATCGCCACCACCGCCGCCGACGCGATCCTCGTTTGCCCCGACGAAAACCCCGTGGCGCTTGCCCTGCTGCTCGCTCCGCTGCTCACCGACCCCGCCACGCTGGCCCGGCGCAAACAGGCCGCCCGCCTCGCCGCCACGTCGGTTTACTCGTGGGAACGCACCGCCCCTCAATTCGTCGCCCTCGCGGAAAGGAACCTGCGATGACTCCACAAGCCCGCTTCCGGCTACGTCTGGCCTTGCTTCGTCTCATTTCCATCGCCCTGCGGCTGCGCAGCCGCCGCCTGCAGATCACGCCCGGGGCCGTCCGCGTCATCATCGCTCCTCACCAAGATGACGAAACCCTCGGAGCCGGGGGGCTCATCGCCCGCTGTGTGGAAGCCGGCAACGTTCCGTTTATCGTATTCATCACTGACGGCTCCGGCTCCCACACAAGACATCCGACGCTGTCCCCCGCGGCCATCACCGAACTCCGACGGGCCGAAGCCCGGGCCGCCCTCGCCCACCTCGGCGTCACCGAGGCGCAGATACACTTCCTCGACGCACCCGACGGACGCATGGCCCGGCTCGATGCAGCCGAGGCAACCACACTGGTCGCCCGCATCGGCGGAGTTCTGGCGACCCTTTGCCCCGACGAAGTGCTGCTCCCCTTTCGACGCGACGGCAGTTCGGAACACGAGGCCATCTTCGCGCTTTTCGCCCGAGCGCTGGTTACGTTGCCCCGCCGCCCCCGCGTGCTCGAGTTCCCCGTGTGGTGCTGGTGGAGCCCTCGTCTGCGGCTGCGTCCGCTGCTGGCTTGCGCCCGTGTTTGGCGCCTGCCGCTCAACCGCGCGACGTATGAACGCAAACTCACGGCACTCGCGCTTTACCCGTCACAGTTTGAACCACTCCCCCCGTTGACACAGTCGAGTCTGCCCGCCGGATTCATTCGTGCCTTCGAGACCCCGGAGGAGTTTTTCCTCGAATATCCGGCCTCCGATCTTCCCGATTCCGCCTCTGCATGAACCCCACCGCAACCCGCCTCCCGGACTTCATCGGCATCGGCGCTCCCAAGGCCGGCACGACTTGGATCACCCGGCTGCTCACGCAGAACCCCGCCATCTTCATGCCGCAGATGAAGGAGACGCACTTCTTCGACTACCCCTACGACCAAAATCCGTTTTCCAAATACGCCGGCTTTTTCGCAGCGGCCACCCCCGGTCAAATCGTCGGGGAGTTTTCGACCGATTATCTCGCCTCGCCCGAAGCGCCCGCACGTATCGCCCGGCATTTGCCGGGAGTGAAGCTCATCGTCTCCCTGCGCAACCCGATCGATCAGATCTACTCCAATTATTGGCATGCCTTGCGCCAGGGATTCCATTGCTCCGACCGGTCCATGCCCGACTTTACCACCGCGCTGGAACGCCATCGCGGACAGTTGCTCGACCCGGCCTTCTACGGCCACCACCTCGAACGCTGGCTGGCCATTTTCCCGCGTGAACAAATCTTGATCATTTTCCAAGAGGACATCGCCCGTCGCCCGTCCGACGTGGCCGCTGAACTCTGGCGTTTTCTGGGCATGTCGCCAGTCGCAAACGAAGCGGCCATGCCTTCGCGTGGTGGCGGTGAACGTCAGGGAGTTGCCCCGCGCTCCCACTTCGCCGGCGCTATCTACAACGCCCTCTATTTTTCCGCCAACCGCTGGGTGCTGCGCCCGATCAGCCGCTTGTTCGGTTATCAGGCCTCGATGCAACTCATTGAAAAGCTCCGTCTTCGCCGGCTGGGCGAAACGTTGTTCTTTCGTCGTGGCTACCCTCCGCTCACCCCGGAACTGCGCGCGGAGCTGGTCGTCCGTTTCACGGCGGACATTCAGTTGCTCGGACGGCTGACTGGGCGCGATTTGCAGCACTGGCTCTAGCCGAAAACCGATGGCCAAACGCGTCCTCATCGTCTCGCCGCATTTCCCGCCGGTGAACGCCCCCGACCTGCAACGGGTGCGGATGAGCCTGCCGCATTATGCCGCTTTGGGATGGGAAGCGGTGGTGTTGACCGTGCATCCGGATGATGTCGCCGCCCCGAAAGAGACGGCGTTGATGGACACGTTGCCCGCCGGATTACGCATCGTCACGTGCCGGGCGTGGTCATTGGAAACCGCGCGGAAATTTGGCCTGGGCACGCTCGGGCTGCGGGCGTGGCTGGCGCTGTTCCGCGCGGGCGACCGGCTGTTGCGCAGTGAACACTTCGACCTAGTTTTCTTCTCGACCGCGCAAATGATCGTCCAGACTGCGGGCCCACTCTGGCTTCGCCGGCACGGCGTGCCTTACGTGATCGATCTTCAGGACCCCTGGCGGACCGATTACTATAAGCGCCCCGGGGCTCCGCCCCCTCCCGGCGGATGGAAATATGCGTTGTCGCGAATTCTGGCCCGCCTCGAAGGCCCCACGTTCCGCCGGGCATCGGGGTTCATGTCCGTGTCGCCCGGATACATCGCGGCTCTGGAGGAACGTTATCCTTGGTTCCGGACCAAGCCGCGCCGGGTCATCCCGTTTGGAGTAAGCATGACAGATGTCGAAACAGCCCATCGCCTGCCGCCCGGAGCGCACGCGTTGTGCCGCCATCCCGGCGAGGTTCACATCGGTTACACCGGAGTCGGTGGAGCCATCATGGGACCCGCGGTGCGTGTTTTATTTTCGGCCGTGCGTGCATTGCAACAGGCCGAGCCGGCGGCCGCCGCCCGTCTGCGTTTTCATTTCTTCGGCACCAGCTACGCGCCCGACGGCCGAAGCATGCCCAGCGTCCTGCCGGTGGCGGAGTCTTATGGAGTGGCTCACCTGGTGACGGAGCGCAGTGGCCGGATCGGGCATCTGGAATCACTTGCGGTGCTGCTCCACTGCGATGCGCTGCTGATCTTGGGCACCGATGATCCGGCCTACACTCCGTCCAAAGTCCTTCCCTACTACGCGCTGGCCCTGCCCATCCTCGCCATCGCGTATCCGGGGAGTCAGCTTGAGCGGCAGATGGAAAACCTGCGCTGCGCTCGTATCGCTCCGCTGACCCAGGGAGAACCCTCCCGCGACGCCCACCGTGTCGTGATCGGTTTTCTCACGGATGCTCTCGCCGGATTCCCCGAGGAAACCCGGCCCGTGCGCAATGATCCGTGGTTCCACCAACACGCCAGCATCGAACGGTTGGTTCACGAGCAGGTTCAAGTTTTCGATGAGGCGCTTGCCGGTCGCGGCCCGCGCTAATCGACGCGACACACGCCCCATGGACGACTCTCAGACCGACAACCCCACGATCATCAGTCAGGCCTCCTCTCACCGGCTTTTTCAAATCGGCCTGCTCGGACTCGTCATCGCTTGCGTGTGGCTTGGGTGGGCGACGCCCCTCGAAAATTTCACGCAAATCTTCATCGGGCTGACCATGATGATCCTTAGCGCGCTACCCGCGCTCAGCTGGGCCCGACACGGCCGACACTGGTTCCCGTCGTTCGAGATTTTTTTGCTCACCACCATCAACTTCTACGCGATTCCGCTGCTGCTAGAAAATACTAACCTGGCTCCGTTCACGCCTCAGGTCATCACCGAATCGGGGTTTATCGTGCTGGCTTATTTGGCGAGCGTTAACCTGGCGTTTGCGGCGACTCGTGGCGAACCGGCCAAAGATCCCCTGCTCACGAATTCCATGATTCCCCCGGCCATGCACCGCTTCATCCCGGCCGGATTGGTGATCAATGTAATCTATCTCTATTTCGATACCTTTACCCAGCTGATCCCCTACGACATCTCGGGCATCGTCCGCGCCATCTGCTTCGGCCTGGCGACGGTGGCGGTGTTTGTGCTGTGCCGGCTGTGGGGAGCCGGCGAACTGACCCAGCAACAAAAAGCCTTTGTGGTCATCGCCCTCGCGCTTCAGGTGCTCCTCCTTTTCTCGCAGCTTTACCTCATCCGCGGACTCTCGTTGCTGATCCTCGCACTCATCGGTTTCATTTCCAAGAGCCGTCGCATCCCTTGGCTCGTCATCGGTATAGGCCTTCCGATCATCGCGATCCTGCACCATGGCAAAAGCGACATGCGGCGCGTTTATTGGGGCAATACCACCGAGATGATCGAGACCCCGCAAGTCGGCAACATGCCCGGCTTTTTCTCGCAATGGATTGAGTTCGGCCTTCATCCGAGCGGGCAGGAGGAGAAGTCCGGCGGGCTCGCCAAGCACCTGCTGGAACGCGCCTCGCTCTTCCAGATGCTCTGTTTGTCCGTGGACCAAGTGCCCGACTCAAAGCCGTATCTGTGGGGCGAAAGCTACATGGATATCCCCGCGCTCGTCGTGCCACGCGCCCTCTGGCCGAACAAACCGTCCAGTCTCCAGAGCAACGTCCGTCTCGGCGTTTATCTCGGCTTGATCAACGAATCCAGCGCCCAGAGCGTCTCGATCGCGTTCGGGTTGCTGTCTGAGGCTTATATCAACTTCGGACTCCTCGGGGCCATCGCGCTGGGCGCGATCTGTGGATATGGATTCAAACGATTCGCCCTGCTATCGGCCGACGCCCCTCAATTCTCCGCCATCGGCCTCTTCATGATCCTGCTCACCGCTTGGAGCTTTCAGGCCGAACTCGTGCTCGCGACCTGGCTTTCCTCGCTCTTCCAGTCCGCTGTCATCACGATTGGACTGCCTCTCGGCTATCGCACTCTTTTCAACCGTGATTGATTCGGCCCACGCACGCGATCTCTCCGCTTCCGGACGGCGAATGCACACCGAGCCCCGCCCCTCCATATCCGAACCACCTCTGCACCGCCTGGCCGTCGTCGTCTCGCACCCGATCCAATATTACGTGCCTTGGTTTCGACTGCTCGCCACCCGGCCCGGACTGGTCCTGCGGGTATTCTACCTCTCGGACTTCGGCGTCTCCGCACGCCACGACCACGGCTTTGGACGCGAGGTGACGTGGGACGTCGATCTTCTCTCGGGCTACGACCACGAATTCGTTCCCAACCTCGCCCGTCACCCGTCCACCATTCGCTTCGACGGGCTGCACAACCCCCGGCTGCCCGACCGGCTGGCCACCTTTGCACCGGATGCCGTGCTGCTCTTCGGCTATGCTTATCGCACGCACCTCTCGCTCATTGCGCGACGCGCGTTCGGCCTCTGGCACGTCCCGCTGATTTTCCGGGGCGACTCGCACCTCCTCGGCGCGACATCCGTCGGAATGGCCAAACGAATTCTACTCAGGCTGATCTATCGGCCGTTCGGCGCCTTCCTCCCGGTCGGTGCGGCCAATCATGATTATTTTCGGCGCTTCGGAGTCCCCCAAGATAAGCTCTTTTTCGCCCCGCACGCGGTGAATGCGACCCATTTCACGCCCACGCCCCTCCGCTGTGCGGAAGCAACGGCCGAACGGGCCCGGCTCGGCATCCCCGCCTCCGCCCGCGTGCTGCTCTTCGCCGGCAAGTTCAGCGCACAGAAACGTCCCGATTGGCTCGTCGCCGCCTTCCGCGAGGCCGCCGTGCCCGGCGCTCACCTCATCGTGTCCGGCGATGGTGCCTTGCGTCCCGAAATCGAAGCGGCTGCGGCCGGCGATCCGACGATTCACCTGCTGCCCTTTGCCAACCAAAGCGCCATGCCCGCACGTTATCTACTCGGGGACGTCTTTGTGCTACCCTCCCAGGGCAACTACGAAACGTGGGGGCTCGCCGTGAACGAAGCGATGCACATGGGCCGCCCAGTAATCGTGAGCGACGTCGTCGGTTGCCATCGCGACCTCGTCGTTGCCGGCCGGACCGGCTGGGTGTTTCCTTCGCAGGATAGAACCGCGCTGGTGAACGCCCTCCGCACCGCTCTCACGTTGCCCGCGGAAGACCTCGCCCGGATGAGCGCCGCCGCGCAGGACCATGTAGCCGATTATTCCTACGAACGCGCCACCAATGGCTTGCTGGCCGCACTCGCCCACGTGTCGCACCGATGAAAATCGCCATAAGCTTCGGCTTCTTCCTCCCCGTGCCCCCGGAGCGCGGCGGCGCCACCGAGAAAATCTGGTCCGCCCTCGCCCGCCGGCTGGTTGCCCGCGGCCATGAGGTAGTCGTCTTCAGCCGCACCTGGCCCGGTTGGCCCGACCGCGAAATCCGGGACGGCGTCACCTACGTCCGACTCCCCGGTTGGGACCACCGGCGTAAACTCTGGCAAAATCTCATCCTGGATTTCCGCTGGAGCCTGCGTGTGCGCCGGGAGCTTCCGCCTGATGCGCTTGTCATCGCGCACAACATCTCCCTGCCCATCCTGCTGCGCCTGCCCGGCTGGCGGCATCCTTCGCCCGTCAGCGTAGTGCTTGGCCGCATGCCCAAGGGACAACTGCACGCCTACGGCGGCGTGGACCGTGTTTACGCCACCAGTCACGCCGTGGCGGAACGGGCGCGTCAGGAAAACCCCGCGCTCGGCCCGCGCTTGCACGTGCTCGCCAACGGCATCGATTGGCCCTCGTTTCAAGGTCCGTCTGAACGCGCCGCCACCGGCCCGCTCCGCATCGGCTTCGTCGGCCGGCTCCACCCTGAAAAGGGCCTCGATTTCCTCGTGGAAGCCTGCGGGTTGCTGGCGCGGGAACCCGGCCTGCCCCCATGGGAATTGTGCCTGATGGGTCCAGTCCGCACCGCGGAGGGCGGCGGCGGCGAGGCGTATATCGAACGCCTGCAAACTCGCATTCAATCGCTGCAACTCGGCGACCGCGTCCGCCTCCTGCCGCCCACCTGGGACTCCGATGCGCTCACCGCGTTTTATCGCAGCCTCGATCTCTTCGCCTACCCCAGCCTGGCCGAACAGGGGGAAACCTTTGGCGTGTCCGTGGCCGAGTCCATGGCCGCCGGTGCCGCCCCGGTGGTCTCCGCGCTCGCGTGTTTCCGCGACCTCGTCACACCGGGTCGCAACGGTCTCGTCTTCGACCACCGCGCCGACGACGCTTCCGCGCAGCTCGCAGCCCGGTTCGCCGAATTATTGAGCGATTCCGCCCTCCGCACCTCCCTCGCCGGCCACGCCCGCGCTGATGCTCAACGCTTCGACTATGATCGTGTCGCCGACGCGCTCGACGCCGACCTGCGCACTCTGTTCACTTCGGGCCAACAGACCCGCCGCTGACGATGCCATCATCCCGCCCCGAGACCGACGAGCCGCCTTTCCTCGCTCGAAATTGCCGCAGCCCCTACCCGCGAAGCGAAGTGCTCCGTCAGCGCCTTTGGCAATGCGTCCAGGCACTCCTCTTCCGTCCCACGCCCTCCTGCTGCCACCGGTGGCGGGCGGGCCTTCTCCGCGCGTTCGGCGCGGATATCCCCGAGCCCGACAAGGTCGTCATCTTTCCCTCGGCCAAGATCTACTTCCCGTGGAAACTCAGGCTTGAACCGCGCACCATGATTGGCCGGCACGTGCAGGTCTATAACCTCGCCCCGATCACTTTAAAACGAGGCGCCAACGTCAGCCAAGGCACCCACCTCTGCGCCGGCTCCCACGATTACACGCGCTGGGACATGCCGCTTGAGGCCAAGCCCATCACCCTCGAAGCGAATTCTTGGATCGGCGCGGATGTGTTCGTCGGCCCCGGCGTGACGATTGGCGAACTGTCCGTCATCGGCGCGCGTTCCGTGGTGATGAAAGACCAGCCCGCACGCATGGTCTGCTTCGGACACCCCTGCCGCCCGCACAAACCCCGCCCCGAGCCTCAATGAGGATCGCCCAGATCGTCGCCAGCCTTGCATCGCGCCACGGCGGACCGTCGCGCTCCGTCCGCGGACTCGCCGATGGGCTCGCCCACGCAGGGCACGAAGTCGAACTGCTCACCACGGCTCTCGAGGACGACGGAACCGCCTCCCTCGCGGGAAACCTGACGACGCGGACTTTCCCTCGCGGCCGTCCGCAAGCGTTCTCCCCCTCCGCTTCGCTCAAAGACCATCTGCTCAACACCAACTACGACGTCCTGCACAACCACGGCCTTTGGCTGCGCCCGCTGCACTACGCCCGTCTCGGTGTCGCCAAGCGGGGCGCACCCTTGGTCATTTCGCCGCGTGGCATGATGAGCGCCTGGGCATGGAACCACCACCGGCTGAAAAAATCCCTGGCCTCGCGGTGGATTCATCCGGACGCGTTGGTGTCGGCCACCGGCTGGCATGCAACCAGCGAAGAAGAAGCCGGCGATATCCGCCGTCTCGGTTTTACCCAACCCATATGCGTCGCGCCCAACGGCGTGGCTGTTCCCGTTCACGAGGACGAACAAGCCGCCGCCGCCCATTGGCGTGCCGCCTGTCCGGCGCTCACGGGACGCCGCGTCGCGTTGTTCTACTCACGATTCCATTCCAAAAAACGCGTGCGGGAACTCATCGATCTCTGGCTCGCCGAACCCCGCGGCGACTGGGTATTGTTGCTCGTCGGTATCCCTGAAGAGTATTCGCTGGCGCAGCTCCGGGACTGCGTAGCGCATCGGAACGGAACCGGTCGCGTATTCATCCACGATGGCACCGACGCCCCGCCACCCTACGCCGTCGCCTCGCTCTTTTTACTCCCGTCACATTCGGAAAACTTTGGCCTCGTCGTGGCTGAATCCCTCGTGCGCGGCGTGCCTGTGCTCACAACCGATACGACTCCCTGGCAGGCCCTAGACCGGGTGCGCGCCGGAGGTTGCGTCCCTTGGACGGACTACCGACGGGCGCTCGCTTCACTGCTCGCGGAAAACCCGGAGACGCTGGCATCCCGCGGGCAACGCGGTCTCGCTTGGGCGAGCGCGGAGTTTTCTTGGGAGAAAACCGCCGGGACACTCGCCGCGTTTTACGAAAAGCTGCGCGCCCGATGAAGCGATCCTCGCCCTCCCTCCGATCATCACCGCTCGAAAAGGCGGTCTTGGTGCATGTCGGCCTGCTGCTCTTCGCCGCCAGCTGGGTTTACGGCGGCAGCATCTGGTGGATGCGCTCGGCACTCACCGTCTGGGCCGATGCGGGCGCGTGCCTGACCCTCGTCGCGTTCCTGCAATCCGGTGATACGGGACGGGACGCACGCCGCAAAGCCTGGTGGCTGCTGCCTTGGCTGCTCTTCATTGTCCTGGTGGTCGCCAGCAGTTTCAACCCAAGCTTCGTCGCGGTGCGTTCCGAAGGAGAAACCTTGCTGGTGCATCGCGGGCCGCTCCATCCCGGCTGGCCCAGCACGGTCAACCCCGCGTTGACGCTGCATGAATTGGCCTTCGGCGCCGGCGCGTATCTCGCCGCCTTCAACCTCCTGCTGGTAGTGCGCAGCCGTCGCGCGTTGCGCCGATTGTTGATCTTCGGGGCGGTCAACGCGGTCGTGCTCGCCGTGTTTGGCACGCTCCAAAAGCTGTCCGCGCAGGGTTACTATTTCGGTGCGGCCACTTCGCCCAACGTCCGATTTTTCGCGACGTTCACCTATTACAACCATTGGGGAGCGTTCCTCATCCTCTGGCTCGCGACCGGGGTGGGGCTGGTGTTTTACCACTCCGTGAATCACCGCGCACGCGACCTCTGGCACTCGCCGTTCCCCATCGCCGTCATCGGCGTGCTGATCCTCGCGGTGAGCGCCCCGGTCAGCGCCTCGCGCGCGGCCACCGGCATGGTGGCGGTGGTCCTTTTTTGGGGGCTGGCGCAGGCCTTGGTGCGCATCGCCGCTCACCGCCGCACGCTGCATCGCCCCGCGTGGCCACCGGTCCTCGCCCTGCTCCTGCTCACGTCCGTCTCCATTGGCGCCACCGTCTGGCTGGCGCACCGGTCCCTCGAAGAACGCTATACGGAGACCCGCGTGGCGTTGGAAAAAAACCAGTCGTTGTTCGAGGGGCGGCGGGAGCTTTACCGGGACACGTGGCAGCTCGCCCGGGAGAAGCCGTTGTTCGGCTGGGGCCTCGAAAGCTATGGCACCGCCTTCATGCTCATTCGCCCCCGGCCGCTGGAACCCACCCGCCAATATGAAGCCAGTTACGTCGAAGCCCACTGCGATTGGCTCCAGTCGGTCGCGGAAACGGGACTGGTCGGCACTGTGCTGCTGGTGCTGATGGCGTGGGTGCCGGCGAGGTCGTTCCGCCGCCGCTCGCTCACCCATTCGTTGGTGGGCTATCCGCTATTGGGCTGCGCCATCGTCGCGGTCTACGCCTGGGTGGAGTTTCCCTTTGCCAACAGCGCGGTTCTTATCGCCTTCTGGACTTTGCTTTTCTCCTCGGTGCGCTACGCCCAACTGCAAGCCAGCGCCCCCCCGGGTAATTCGCCAAGGCCATGATCTCCGTCGTCATTCTCACCCTCAACGAGGAACAAAACCTGCCTCGCTGCCTCGCCAGCACCGCCGGCTGCGATGACGTGGTGGTGCTCGATTCCGGCTCGACCGATCGCACGGTCGAGATCGCCCGCGCCGCCGGTGCACGGGTCTTTGTCAACCGCTTCGAAAACTTCGCCCAACAGCGGAATCATGCCCACGACGACATCCCGTTCCGGCACGAGTGGGTTTTTCACCTCGACGCCGACGAAACGCTTACCCCCGAGATCATCGCCGAGTGCACCACCCGCGCCCAATCGGCCGAGGCCGGTCAACTCGACGGCTACTACGCGGCCCCACGCATGTGGTTTCGGGGACGCTGGATTCTCCGTTGCACCGATTATCCGGCTTGGCAGGCGCGCTTCGTGCACGTGCGCCGTTTCCGCTTCATCGAGGTGGGTCATGGGCAACGCGAAGCCCCCGGACTCCGGCTCGGCCGTCTGCACCATGCCTACGACCACAACCTCTCTTCGCAAACCGAGGACGAAATCCGCGCCAAACATGCCTGCTACGCGAGGGTCGAGGCGACGGCCTTCTCCGCGACCAGCCGCCCAGCCGCAGTTCTCTGGCGAGATCTGCGCAGCGGCGATGCCTTGCTCCGTCGCCGTGCGCTCAAAGAGACCAGCTACCACCTGCCCGCCCGCGGTGCGTTGCGTTTTGTTTATCAATACATCCTCCGGCGCGGCTTCCTGGACGGAGTGCCCGGCCTCGTTTACTGCCGCCTGCTCGCCGCCTATGAACGAGCCATTGCAGCGGAAATCAACCGATTGCGCACGCAGCCCAAGCCCATCAATCGGCTGGCGCCCTAACGCCCGGACGCCTTCTCTAGCCACGCGCCCTCATGCAAAAAAAACGCCACGTGCCACTCCGCCTGTTGCTGCTGGACATGGTCTTGCTCGTGCTGACGTTCAACGGCATCGGCTGGGCTCGCGGCATTGTCTATCCCGGCGAATGGATTCTCTGGCCGCTCGCCTTCCCGATGCTGCTGGTGATGACGGCCTTTTATCTCATCGACGGCTATAAGCCTCAGACCGAGATGATGAGCCTCGACTACACGAGCGAGCACATCATCGCCCTCCTCGCAGCTCTAGGTGGCACCCTGATGTTTACCTTCGTGTTCCTCACCGGCGGCTACCCCTTGCAACAAAGCCGCAGCGTGATCGCCTTCAGCTTCATCGTCTTCACTCCCCTGTCGCTGATGTATCGACGAACGACCTACGCCGCCGGCCTTGCCGCCCGGCGCCAACGCTCGCTGGTGTTTGTCGGCACCCCCGAGAGCAAGGAAATCTTCGCGCACGAATGCCTCCGCATGGGCTGCACCCAACCGGTGATCTACGTATCCCACGTAGAGAACGCCGACGAGGCACCCTCGCAGGTGGATACGCTCATCGATAAAATCGAACGCGGTGAAATGGAAGTCGAAGCGATCATCCTCCGCGAAAACAACCGCGAGCTGCGCTCCCACGTTTCCCAACGCCTCGTCGACCTCTATTTCCGCGGCGTGCCGACCTACACGCTCGAACTTTTCCACCAGGTTTACTGGCGCAAGATTCCGCTCTACCGGCTCAACCAAACGTGGCTCTTCCAAGAGGGATTCAAAATCACCCGTGAACCCGTTTTCGAGCGCCTGAAACGCCTCAGCGATATCTTACTCTCGGGCTTCGCCCTGACCGCGGGCGCTCCACTCTTCGTCGCCATCGCGCTCGCCATCTGGATGGATGACCGTGGTCCGGTGCTCTTTCGCCAGACGCGCATCGGCAAGAATCGCGTGCCCTTTCGCCTGTTCAAATTCCGAACTATGCGTGCGAACGACGGCAAGGCCGCCTATACCCAAGTCGGCGACCTGCGCATCACTCGTATTGGTAAGTTTCTACGTAGCAGCCGCCTTGATGAACTGCCCCAGATGCTCAACGTCTTCTTGGGCGACATGAGCCTGATCGGACCGCGCGCCGAATGGGACAAACTGGTGGATCGCTACGAGATGGAAATCCCGTGCTACCATTTCCGCCATTTGGTGAAACCCGGCATCACCGGCTGGGCACAGGTCAACTATCCCTACGGCGCCAATCTCGAGGACACGCTCCGCAAGCTGGAATACGACCTCTACTACATCCGGCATTTCTCCTTTCTCATCGATGCAGCCATCGTCCTGAAGACGATCCACATCATGTTATTTGGCAAAGGCCGCTAAGGCCTCATCGTTAGCCCATGTCCAAGTCTTACGATCTGATCGTCCTCGGCGGCGGTTCCGCCGGCTTCAACGCCGCCCGTGTCGCCGCCTCTCTTGGCAAACGCGTCGCCATCGTCGATGGCGCGAAACAGCTCGGAGGACTCTGCATCCTTCACGGCTGCATGCCGTCGAAGACGCTTCTTTACTCAACCGAGATCCTCCATCTCGCCCAAAAAGGAAAAACCTTCGGCCTACGCATCCCCTCCGCCAAAGCGGACATGAAAGCGCTTCACGCCCGCAAAAAAAAGATCATCGGCGAATTCGCCGCCTACCGCGCCCAAGCCCTCGAATCGGGTAAATACGACGTCTATCGCAGCCACGCCCGCTTCCTCGATCCGCACATCGTCGAACTCTCAGACGGACGCACGTTATCCGCCGACAAATTTCTGATCGGCACCGGCTCTAAAATAAGCGTTCCCGCTTCCGTGCCCGGACTCGCCACCACGCCCTTCTGGACCAGTGACGACGTGCTCGATCTAAATTTCGTCCCCGAAAGCGTGATCGTTCTCGGCGGCGGTATCGTTGCCTGCGAACTCGCTCAGTTCCTCCATCGTATCGGCTCCAAAGTCACCCTCATCCAGCGCAGCAAAAGCATCCTGCGCGACCACTCGCCCGCCGCCAGCGACGTCGTGCAACAAGCCTTCCGCGACGAAGGCATCGAGCTGCATTCAGACACCAAAATCGAAAAAGTATCCGGCACCGCCAAACGTGTCGCCGTCACATTCACCAGCGGCGGAAAAACCGTGACCCGCCGCGCACTTTATTTGTTTAACGCCTTGGGACGTGAACCCAACACCGCCGGGCTCAACGTCGCCGCCGCGGGCGTCAAACTCAGCCCGACCGGCCGCGTGATGGTCAACGGCTGGCAGCAAACCACCACGAAGCACATCTACGCCGGCGGCGACGTCTGCGGTCCATTCGACATCGTCCACCTCGCGGTCGCCCAAGGTGAACTCGCCGCTCGCCATGCCTTCGGCGTCAAAAAGCTGAAACCCATCGACGCCAGCCTCCTGCTCAACGTCGTCTTCACTGACCCGCAACTCGCCACGATCGGCTTGCAGGAGCGCGAACTGCTCGCACGCGAAGAGAAGTTCCTCGTCGCCTCGTATCCGTTCAATGACCACGGCAAGTCCATCCTGATGGACGCCAACTACGGTTACGTAAAAGTGATCGCCGAACCGAAGGATGGCCGAATTTTGGGCGCCGAGATCGTGGGTCCGCACGCCGGCGAATTGATCCACATCTTCAGCGGCCCACTCGCGATGAAGGCCACGGTCTTCGATCTGCTCCGCGCGCCTTGGTATCATCCCACGCTCGCCGAGATTCTCACTTACCCGCTCGAAGAGCTCGCAGACCAGATCAAGCGATAGCTAGCGTTTTATACCGTTCTCCGAAAAGCAGCCTCCAATCTCTCCCATGTCGAAATATCAAGCCCCCGCGTTCCTCGTTGATCTGCTCCATGCGCGCTCGCCCTCCGGCGCCGAGTTCGAAGCGCAGAAGGTGTTCGATCACTACGTCAAACCCGCCGCCGAAACCTACGCCAAAGACGCAATGGGCAACCGTCTCGCCACGCTCAACGCCAAAGGCGACCCGGTTCTCATGCTCGCCGGCCACATGGACGAGCTCGGCCTCATCATCACCTACGTCAACAAGGACGGCTTTATCTATTTCGATACCATCGGTGGCCACGACCGCACCGTCATCTCCGGCCGCCGCGTAGTCATCCAGACCGAGAACGGCCCGATCAAAGGCGTGACCGGCAAACGCGCCATCCACCTCATGGACGAAAGCGACCGCAAGAAGGTCCCCGAAATCCACGAGATCTGGATCGATATCGGCGCCCGCTCCAAAAAAGAGGTGCTCGAACGCGTCGCCATCGGCGACACGGTCACCTACGACCACGAGTTTGAACTGATCCACGGCAGCGTCGGCACCGCCCGCGCCTTTGACAACAAAGTCGGCGCTTACGTAGTCGGCGAAACGCTCATCCGCCTCGCCGCCGCAAAGAAAAAACTCGCCGCGAAACTCGTCTCCGTCGCCACTGCCCAAGAAGAGATCGGCACACGCGGTGCGATCACCGCCGCCTACGCGGTCAACCCACACATCGCTCTCGCGGTCGACGTAGGCCACGCGACCGACCACCCCGATTGCGACCAGCGCAAATACGGCGAGACCAAGCTCGGCGGTGGTCCGATCATCTGCCGCGGCCCGAATATCAACCCGAAGGTTTACGAGCGTCTCGTGAAAGCCGCAAAGAAGCTCAAGATTCCCTACCAACTCGAAGCCGACCCGCGCCCGACCGGCACCGACGCCCGCGCCATTCAAGTCGGTCGGGGTGGCATCGCCACCGGCTTGGTGAGCATCCCGCTCCGCTACATGCACACCCCGAGTGAAATCGTGGATCTCGAAGACGTGGAGCGCACCGTGCAGCTCTTTGTGGAATTCGCCCTCGGCCTGGAAAAAGGCGAATACCTGCACTGGTAAGAAAAGGCGATAGCGTCCGCATCGGTAGAGGGCATTTGTTCGAAAATGTAGGAGCCTGCTTGCAGGCGATTCCAAATGTGGGAGCGAGCTTGCTCGCG
>CBRAFO010000039.1:0-32171 GCA_967755175.1 uncultured Opitutaceae bacterium
CACAACAACACCCTGCTCACCTCCGCGCAGTTCGATCAAATCTCGCTGGTCGCCAGTCCGCCCGCCACCCCCACGGGTCTGACTGCGACGGGCGGAAACGCGCAGGTCACGCTAAACTGGAACGCCGCCTCGGGTGCCACGAGTTACACCGTCAAACGCTCGACCTACAGCGGTGGCTTTTACACGACGATTGCCTCCGGCACCGCATCGACGAGCTACACCGACACCGGCCTGACCAACGGCAGCATCTATTACTACATGGTATCCGCCGTGAATACCGCGGGCGAAAGCGCAGCTTCATCCGAGATGAGCGCCCTCCCGCTTTCGCCTTATCAGCAGTGGAAACTGTCCAACGGCCTTTCGCTTTCGCTCGCCGACACCGCCGCACCCGACGGCGACAGCATCCCCGTCCTCCTGAAATACGCCACCGGCCTGACACCCGGCACCTCCAGCGCGACCGCCCCGGCCGTGCTCTCCACCGTCAACAACACGCTCACGCTCCAATTCACACGCCTCAGCCCCGCCCCGGTCGATTACGCGGTGCAGTCCTCCACGGAGCTGTCCACCTGGACGACCATCGCCGCCCTGCCGACCGCGAGCGATATGTGGACCGGGACGGCATCGGTCGCCGAAACCGGCACGGGGGCAACCCGTGAGACCACCGTGACCGACACGCAGACGATGTCCTCCGGTCCCCGACGCTTCCTGCGCCTGCGCGTGAACACAGACGCGGCAACCCCTTAGTCGTAACCATGTAGTCGCAACGCCCGCCCCGGCTGTGTCAGCCACCGTTTCATCGACGGGTGCCAACCGCTAAACTCACTGAACCGGCGCCAACATATTGGCATCGCGGGCCAGCACCCACTTACCGTTCTGCTTGTTCAAAATCGAAAGAGTGTGTCCGGCACGGGTGATCGCCGGAGCACCGCTGGAGGGAGTGACCACGACCTTCAGCGCCGTCCACATGAACGCCCAATCTCCGAGCACCTTGATTTCCTGAATCTCACTCGTGCCCTCGATCTGTGGAGGCGCTTCGCCCGGCATCCGTCCTCCTGCGGCAGCTGCGGTAAATGCGGCCTTGCCCCTCATGGGAGGATGTCCCGGAAGCAGAAACACGACGTCGTCAGCCATGAGGCCCAGCACGCGTTCGGTGTCACCGGTTTTCGTCGCGGCCATCCATGTCGCGACCAAATCGCGGATCTCTTGTTCATCGTTCGACGGCTGCGGGCGGGGTGCTGAGTTCATGAAGGAAAAGTGAGCGTGCTCAGCCGCCCGCGCGAGTTCGGACCTGACCTCCAGAGCCGCTAGGTTGTCCGCGTCGTCCCCAAATGGGACCGTTGTAAGCGTATCCAGTCTCGCGCTTCCAAAAACATGCACGGCGCCCTCGCCCACGTCCTCCCGTTAACTTAACACGTCTCAATCCTACTGTGGAAAACTCTACGCCCTCCAACCGCCATCCTACCTTCGCTGAAGCGTTCCGCTTCTGGCTCAAGCTAGGCTTCATCAGCTTTGGCGGACCTACCGGGCAGATTGCCATCATGCATACGGAGCTGGTCGAGAAGCGGCGCTGGATCAGCGAAACGCGATTCCTCCACGCGTTGAATTATTGCATGCTGCTTCCCGGGCCGGAGGCGCAACAACTCGCCATCTACGTCGGCTGGCTGTTGCACCGGACGTGGGGCGGGATCGTCGCGGGTGCGCTCTTCGTGCTGCCGTCGATCTTCATCCTATGGGGCTTGAGCTACATCTACGTGGTTTACGGCGCGGTGCCTTGGATCGGTGCGATCTTCTACGGACTGAAGCCTGCGGTCATGGCCATTGTTGCCGCCGCCGTGATTCGGATCGGGAAAAAAGCGCTGAAGAACGAAATCATGTGGGCCATCGCGGCGGGTGCATTCGTTGCGATCTATTTTCTCAACGCACCCTTCCCGGTTATCATCGGCATAGCGGCGCTGATTGGCTGGGTCGGCAGCAAATGGCGTCCGGATAAATTCAAGAGCGGTGGCGGACATGGGCCGGCGAAGAGTGCAACGAGCGCCGTTCTCGATGACGCGGACGATTCACCCTTGCACACACGTCCGTCCTGGCTGCGTGCGTCACGCGTGCTCACGGTCTGCTTATTACTGTGGTGGACTCCCGTGATTATCGCGGGCCTCTGGCAGGGGCGGGACGGAACCCTGTTCAGGGAAGGCGTTTTTTTCAGCAAGGCCGCGATGGTCACGTTCGGCGGTGCGTATGCCGTGTTGCCCTACGTCGCCCAACAAGCCGTGGAGCATTTCGGCTGGTTGAGCGCACCTCAAATGCTCGACGGCCTGGCTTTTGCGGAGACGACGCCCGGCCCGCTCATCATGGTCCTGCAATACGTCGGGTTCATGGGCGGCTGGGCTCATCCGGGCGGGCTTAGTCCGCTGGTCGCGGCAACGCTCGGCGCGTTGCTCACCACGTGGGTTACCTTCGTGCCGTGCTTTTTGTGGATTTTCCTCGGAGCGCCACACATCGAACAGTTACGCGGCAAAGCCCGGATCAACGCGGCGCTTGCAGCCGTCACCGCGGCGGTTGTCGGCGTAGTGCTGAATCTCGCAGTCTGGTTTGGCTGGCACGTGATTCGGCCGGAATCTGGGCACCTCGACTGGTTCGCGGTCATCGTCGGGCTGGGAAGCTTCGTGGCGATGCAGCGCTTCAAACTAGATATGATCCCGGTGATCCTCGTGAGTGGCCTGCTCGGACTCGCCTACCACTTCATCTAAACCGCAGGGGGGGGCGGGCCTTCTCCCCTACTGCATCGCCCACCAGCGCCCGTTTACCTTCATCAGCGGGGACGCCGGTGACACGTTGACAGGGCCGGGTTACAGTTAACGCTCAGTGATTCTCGGCAAATGCACTCAGGTAACTCCCGATGTCGAACCCGCCCGACTCAGCCCCATGATTTCCCGCCTTTTCCTTGGCTTTTTTCTGCTTTCTTTCGCCAGCCTCGTCTCGCTCGCCGCCTTCCCCCTGAACACCTTTCGGCCCGGTGAACTCTGGCCTGACACACGCGGCCACCACATCCAAGCCCACGGAGGCGGCATCCTTAAGCAGGGCGATACGTATTACTGGTTCGGAGAAGATCGCGGAGACGAGGATGGCAAAGTGAAACCCCGTGACCGCTTCGTCTCCTGCTACGCATCGAAGGATCTTTTAAACTGGGAGTTTCGCCGCCGGGTCGTTCATGGAGGCCCGCCCGAAGCCATCGGCACACCCTTCGTGCTGGAACGACCCAAGGTCTTCCACAACGCGAAGACTGGGAAATACGTGATGTATGCCCACCTCGACAACAATAGCTACAAGTATGCCCGTATCGCCGTTTACACGTGCGACACCGTCGATGGCGACTACACCTTCGTCCACAGCTTCCGTCCCCTCGACCAGGAGAGCCGCGACATCGGTCAATTTGTCGATGATGACGGCGTCGCCTACCTCATTTTCGAGTCACGCCCCACCAAAGGGTTTTTCATCGCCCGGCTCTCCGCCGACTACCTCACGGTGGACAAAGAAATCTGCTTCATCGCCTCACGTCTCGAAGGCGGCGCCTTGGTTAAATACGACGGGCTCTACTACATCATCGGCTCCTGGATGAGCGGTTGGGATCCCAACCCCAACCAATACGCCACCGCCACTTCGCTCGCCGGCCCGTGGTCGGAATTCAAAGACGTCGCTCCGCCTGCAACCAAGACCTACGGCTCCCAATCCACCTTGATGCTCAAAGTCGTCGGCACTCGCAGGACCACTGTGATCTTCATGGGCGATATGTGGCGCCCCAATGAACATCGCGACGGCCGCTATCTCTGGATGCCGCTCGAAATCGGTCATGGAAAGCTCTCGTTACCCAAACCTCGCCCTTGGTCCCTCAACCTCCAAACCGGCGAAGTGTCCGCCCGCTAACACCGCCTATTTCTGCTCATGATGCCCCGCTCCTCCTTCATCCGCCCCGGCCTGTTTGCTGCCGCGGCATGCCTGTTGTCCACGGTCGTTGCCCACGCAGACGAAACCGTTGCCTATTACCGATTCGAAGAAGTCGCTCCGGGCCAGTCGTTCGGCGACTCTCCCAGCCGTAACGTCCTGGACTCGTCGAGCCACGCCTATCACCTCTGCCCGTCCCATAATCCCACCAGCACGGAGGATGTTCCCGAGGCTACGATTTCACGAATCGGCGAACCCAATACGCGCTCGGCTCATTTCACTGGAGTCGAGGATATCTACAGCTCTCCCGGCAAGGGCCTCAGTCGCGTGGTGTTCGACGACTTCACCATCGAGGTGTGGGTGAAATTCGACTCATTGGAAGGCTGGCAATCCATGGTCGGGCGCGATGATGCCGGTTCGCCCGGTGAAGGCATCGGCCCTCAATCGCTTTTTTATTTGTCCAAGATCAGCGACACCAAACCCGGTCCCGGTCAGGTGCCAAACGCCCTGCGCGTGGATTTGATCACGCGCGACAATCACCGGATCATGATCGATAGCGCCTTCAAAGTGACCACTCAGACGTGGTATCACGTGGCGGCGGTCGGCGACGTCTCCGCCGGCACGCTCACTCTGTTTGTGAACGGTGAGGAGATCGGCCGGACGACCGGCTACACCGGGCTTTTCACACCGAGCAGAGGCAACGCATGGACCTTGGGCCGCGGGCAATACGCAGCGAAGCCACTGGATTTTCTTCGCGGATACTTGGATGAAGTGCGCTTCAGCAACCAAGCACTCGTGCCTCGGCTTTTCCTGAACGCGATGGCGCCCCCGCCGCGTCCGATTGCCGGCAAGCCTTAATCCGCACCCGCAGGGATCGCCCCCGCTTTCCTGCTTTCCACATAACCCCATCGGTTTCCCTGCGGCACCTACGTGCGATCAGGCAACATCGAGCCGTCCACCCACGTGCCGGGGACCAGAGTCTGGCGGAAGTTTGCCGACACACCGCGGTCGTTGTCGTGGATGAGCGAGTTCAACACCAGGATGCCGACACGCCCGATTTCCACGGAGTTCTGATCGATCCCGGCATCGATCGTAAAATCCGTCACCGATACAGCCGCCAGCCCGATATCGCCGGGCACCTGACAACCACACTTCGCCAGCATCTCGGGTAGATCCAAACACACCGTGAGCACCGCATCCGGCTTTTCCGCTTTTAACCAGCGCTCCAATTCCGGCTGACTGTCGCGCGGCTTGATCGGGTCCAAACAGAGAATCGGCAAACGATCCTGCGGCATCATTCCCATTTGAGCGCGGAGAAATCCCGCTTCAAAAAGCCAGCGATGATTCGCTGCATCATCATAGCCCACGAAACCGATGCGCTTGTAACCTAGGCTGCGCATTTTCCCCACGGCGATGATTGTGTTGTGGACTTGGTCGGCCGTCACCACATGCGAACAGGGTTCCTGCGGGACTCGCCCCAGACGGACGATGGAGAACCGCTTCCAATTAAAACCACCCCAGTCGGGTTGCTGCCATTGGGGCGGGATCAGGATGCCCTGAATGCCACGCGCGACCAACATGCTTTCCAGCCGCGTCGGCGTGAGCTGCGCGTTGCACACAAACTCCTCCAGCCGATAGCCCAGCTTCTCCGCAGCGGTCTTTGCGCCCTGCCAATATTCGTCAAATGCGCGGTAGCTACGTAGCCGCCCCGGATCAGGCCAGCAGTTCACCCACGCCAGCGCCGACGCCACCGGTTGATTCCCGGCCCGCCGCTTCGAATTCACGAAGGCTGTCGCCAGCGGATTCGGACGATAGCCCATCTGCTCGGCGCAAAGCTGCACCTGCTTGCGCCGCTCCTCCGATACGCGCGGACTGTTCCTAAGCGCGAGAGACACCGCGACCTGGGAGATGCCCAAGGCTTGGGCGATGTCGCGTTGCACGGCGCGGTCCGGGGTAGGCTGAGAAGGTTGATTCATGGGGTCGCTCGGAGTCTCGTGGCTTTCACCTCACCATCGGAATCCAAGCGTGGGTTATGCGTAAAACAAAAGGAGGAGTCGAATCGTTCCGCGGTCGAGCGTGGTAATGAGGAGACCCCCTCAAACATGAACCGATCCTCTCTTCGCCGTTTCTCGAAACGCTCCCTCGCGGCCACCCTGCTTTCCGCCATTCTCGCCGCCCACACCGCCTATGCGGTCAGCCAAACCTACGACGCTACCAACGTTTCCAACGTATGGGATACCAGCACGGTAAACTGGGATTCCTCCGCTGCGACTTGGACCAACGATAACAGCGCGATCTTCGCCGGCACCGGCGAATCGGTGGCCGCAAGCGGCGTCACCGTGGGGAATATGACCTTCAATAGCACCGGCTACACCCTCACCGGCACCCTCGGCCTTACCGCCGCGGGCACCAGCACGGTGACGGTCGGCAGCGGCTTGAGCACCACCATCAGTGCCGTGATCAGCGGCACCGGAGCCACCCTGGCCAACGCAGGCACGGGCACGCTCACGCTCTCCGGTGCCAATAGCTACACCGGCGGCACATCGATCTCCGCCGGCACGGTGATCTTCAATAATACCACGGCATTCGGCACCGGGACCGTCACGCTCAGTGGCGGCACGACTAAAGCGGCCGCCTCCTTCACGCTCGCCAACAACATCGCGGTTTCCGGCACCTCGACGTTCGATATGGCGGCCAAGAACACCAATCTGAACGGCAACATCAGCGGTTCGTCGGCGCTGAATTTCACCAACAGCGGAAGCGCCGCCACACTGGCACTCAACGGCAACAACAGCGGATACAGCGGCACGATCACCCTTAACAACAACAACGCGGTGAGTTTCGCCTCGGCCAACGCCGGCAGCGCGAGTGCGGCTTGGGTGTTCAACGACGGAAATCTCGACCGGGTGCGAATCAATATCGCCGGCGGCGGCACGATCAACTTCGGGTCCATTTCCGGAGGCGGCCAGATGCAAAACGACACGCTAGGAACGACGTCAGTCATCAGTGTCGGCGCGCTCAACACCAACACCACCTTCTCCGGAACGATCAAGACTAACAGCACGGGCCTGCTTGCCCTCACCAAAGTCGGCACCGGGACGCTTACCCTTACCGGCTTGAACACCTACACCGCCGGCACGACGGTTTCGGCGGGCACGCTCGTTTTTGGCAACAACTTCACCATGAGCGGGGCCAATCAGGTCAGCGTGGCGGCGACCGGCACCGCCGGCACCAACTACGCCACCGTGACCAGCGCGAGCGGCAAGACGCTCACCTTTGGCGGCACGCTGGGCATCAACATGACGGCTTCTCTGTCCGGCGGAGAGAGCTTCAATCTCTTCCAAGCGAACAGCGGAACTCTCGCGAGCGACTTCAGCAGCGTAAGCATCGTGGGTAGCTACGCGGCCTCGCTCACCGACAGCTCCGGAGTGTGGACCGGGTCGGCGAGCGGTCTTAATTTCTCGTTCTCCACCGCCACGGGTGTCCTGTCGGTTTCCGCCATCCCCGAGCCTTCCACCTACGCGGCGATCTTAGGCTCGCTGGCCTTGGGCGCAGTGGTTCTCCGCCGCCGTCGCACGACCGTCTAAGCCTCCCTTAAATCGTCCTCACCGTTTCCAGGCGGCGCGTTATTTAACGCGCCGCCTGTTTCGTGTCCGAACCAAGCCCTCCGGTCTCGCCATCCGGGGGGTTTCCCGACCTCGTATCGCCATGATTTCGTTCCGTTCCGCCTTCCTGTTCGCGATCACGATAACTTCGACGCTGTGTGCGTCTCCCGCTTCGACGAGTTCCGCCTTCCCCGTCCTGCGCCCGAAGAACACCGTCATTTTCATTGGTGATTCGATCACCGACGGTGGCCGCGCCCGCACCGGGCAGGACTACAACCACACGATGGGGCAAAGCTACCCGTTCATTCTCGCCGCGACGCTGGGCGATCAGCTCGCCGAGCGCGACCTCACGTTCATCAACCGCGGCATCAGCGGCAATACCGTGCCCGATCTCCAGGCGCGCTGGAAAGCCGACGTGCTCGATCTCAAGCCGGACTTCCTGAGCATCCTCATCGGAGTGAACGACACGTTCTATTCAAAGAAAGGACCGGAAACCGTCGAGCAATACGAACAGGGCTACGACCAGCTGCTGAGCGAGACGCTTGCCGCACTGCCGGGCGTGAAGATCGTCCTCGGCCAGCCGTTTCTACTGCCGGTCGGTAAATTCAAGGACAACTATGCCAGTTCGATGGCCGAACTGAAGAAGCGCCAGGCGGCCGTTGATCGCCTCGCCGCCAAATACCATCTGCCCGTGATCCGTTACCAAGAGGCATTCGATACCGCGTGCCAGCGCTCCCCGGCCAATCACTGGTGCTGGGACGGCGTGCACCCGCACTATGCCGGCCACGACCTCATGGCCCGGGAGTGGATGAACACGGTTTCCGCGATGCGGTGAGGCGGCCTCCGCTCACGACCCATCTTAGAAAACACATATGACCCGCGTTACCATTCGTTTGCTCATCGGCGCATTGCTGCTTGTCGCTAGCATCACTGCGACTTCCCTCCGCGCCGCCGAAAACATCCGCCTGGCCTGCGTCGGCGACAGCATCACCGCGGGCTACACCCTCCGCGACACGGCCCGCGACGCTTATCCCGCGCAACTGGGTCGTCTCCTCGGTTCGGGTTGGGAGGTCCGTAACTTCGGCGTCAGCAGCACCACGCTCATGCCCGACGGCGATCTCCCCTACGACCGCCAGCCCGCGCTTGCCACCGCGCTTGCGTGGAAGCCGGAGATCGTCGTCATCGCCCTCGGCACCAACGACAGCAAGGAAATCAACATCGGTCGTCATCCCGATGCGTTCGAGCCCGGCTACCACGCCCTCGTCGCGAAATTTCGCCAAGCCAATCCCCGCGCCAGGATTTTCCTTTGCCTGCCCCCTCCGGCTTTCGCCGACGTCATGAACCTCCGCGCGAACCCTCTCCACAACGACATTCTCCCCCGCATCCGGAAAGTCGCCGGGGATGAAAAGCTCCCGATCATCGATCTCGAGCAGCCGCTGCGTTCCGAGTCCGGCCATTTTCCCGACAAGATCCATCCCGACCCCGAAGGCGCCGCGATAATTGCCCGGATTGTTTACGGCGAAGTCATGCGCGACACGCAACCCGCCCCGAAATCCCTCGACCCGGCCGTCAACACCGCCCTCCTCCCGGTTCCCGTTCTCGAGCGCAATTCCTACAACTGGTGGACCCGCCACGCCGAGGCCTTGGACGCCGGCCCGCGGATCCAGCCCGCCATCGTGCTCCTCGGCGACTCGATCACTCACTGCTGGGACGGCGAGCCTCGCGCCCAGATCATCCACGGGCCCCTTGCTTGGAAAAACACCTTCGGCACTCGCCCCGTTCTCAATCTCGGCTTCGGCTCTGACCGCACGCAGAACCTGCTCTGGCGTATCGACCATGGCGAACTCGACGGCCTCCGTCCGAAGCTCGTCATCCTCAACATCGGCACCAATAACCTCGGCTCCTCAAAGAGCGCCCGCGCCAACACGCCGAAGGAAATCTCCGAGGCCATCCTCGCCATCCGTGAGCACGTGCGGCAAAAGTGCCCCGGGGCGCACCTCCTCGTCATGGGTGTTTTCCCTCGCGGCGCGAAGTCCGCCGACCCCTTCCGCTCGACGATCAAGGCGCTTAACGCCCTCCTTGCCGGGTCCCTTGCCCGCCTTCCTGACACCACGTTTCTCGATATCGGCTCACGCTTTCTCGCTTCAGACGGCTCGCTTCCTCGCGACATGATGCCCGACGGCATTCATCCCTCCGAGGCCGGCTACGGCATCTGGGGTCGCGCCCTGGTCGAAAGCGGTCGCATCCAGTGAGCCAAATGCGAGCGCCCGAAATTGTCCCGCCTCGCGTATTATCACTTCGATACCGCCAGCTTTAGTCGAAGAATCCGATGAAGGGGCGCTACTAAAAACTCCGCCAACAGCCGGGAACAGCGTTGGAGCGCGAGTGGGCGCTGCGCCAAAATCCTGGCGGAGGCTCCGGCGGGAATTTGGCGCTCCTCCAAACGCAGCCAAATCGCTCCGGGCGACTCTTGGAGCTCCACCAAACTGCGGAAAGAGCGCTCCGGCGGCGCTGGGAGCTCCTCCCCGACGCCGCCGGAGCCTCAGGGCGACAGTTGGCGGAGCTCCCGGAAGTTGCCGGAGCATTGCAGCGACTCTTTGAGCAGCTCCCGATCATGGCGTAACGCTTCCTGCGGCAATAATTGGCCATTTATGCCGTTGAGCACCCCCAAATAAAGGCATCAACGCGCGTTAACGCCCATTCCCTGCCTAAGGCCTTCGCCAAGCGATTTACGAGCGCGAGCCCGGGCCGAGATTGAGGGCATCCCGCCGCTACCGCTCGGTCACTGCGGCCAAGCTATAACCCAAAAGGCGGCCACCACATAGTCAGAGGTTTCGCGCGTCGGACCAATGGCGGGATGGCGTGCAGTTATCCGCAAAAGCACCGGGGTGCTTCTCGCACCCTTTTTCCGCTCGTAGGCTTTAGGCCTCGTCACCCTCGCTTCCACGGAAGCTTACCGACGCGAAACAGCTCCACCCCACCCTCTTTGATTCTCCTGTCGTCACGTTTCAGCCCACACGGGCAATGCCGTCCATTCAGGTTACTATCATGAGCCAATCGCGTCCGCTGGATACCTGTGCGCCTTTCGGGGAACTGAACGATAGAATGGCCAATGGCGACAAGTGGCACGGGCTGCTGGAGTTCCTGGTGGGCCTGTATCCATCCCTTCATCTCGTTGCCCCGAGTGCTAGAGCATGGGCTCCGGACTTGGGTGACGTGGGGACATGGGAAGATGCCTGGAAAATTTGGCGTGATCACGAGACTGCGAATATCGAGCAGATCCATGCGACCGCCAAAGAGTGGGTGCGCAGCCGCCAATTCCCGAAGGCTTCGTCTGAGATTCTCTACTACTTGGGCCTTCGTCATCGGGCGGCGCTCAACCTCGTTGAAAGCTCGTTCCTTCCAACCGAGCGCGGGCCGTCGAGTCTGATCCATTTCCGTCCGTCTCGCCGCACCACTTCGCCGAGTGGCTGCTCACCGAATGGGGCGACGCCCAGTCCATTTACCTCGCGTTTCCCGAAACGACTCAACCATGCCCCAGCCTCTATCGATGAGCAGGATCGGTCCCTTTTCCGGCCGACTCGGCCGCCACATATCCCGCAAAAACGGCTTCGCTCTCCTGATCACGATCACGCTCTTGGCGTTTCTCGTGCTCCTGTTGGTGAGTCTCGCCTCGTTGACACGGGTTGAAACCCAAGTGGCGGGCAACAGCCAGCAACTCGCCCAAGCCCGCCAAAACGCGCTGATGGCGCTGAATATTGCGCTGGGCCAATTGCAGAAAACCGCCGGACCAGATCAACGCGTGACCGGCACCGCCGATCTGGCGAGCGGCGATGCCAATGGCAATCGGGTCGATGACGCGGCGTCACTCGATTCCACGGTCGGTCATACCAAATATTGGGACACGACTAACACGCCCAATGGACTCGCTCCCGTCCGGGCAGGAACACGCTATTGGACCGGAGTCTGGGGCAATACCTACCCATCGGCGCCAACCCTCAACAACGGCAACATCTACGAAAAAACGCCCCGTCCGGTCCTGCTCAACTGGCTGGTGAGCGGCAACGAATCAGCGACCTTCAAGGTCTCCTCCGCCACCACGAGCTTCGGCCAAATCACCGCCGCCAACGGAACGTTCGGAACCGGCAGCGAAGCTCCGGGCTATTCCCCGGGCGTGGCGTTGAGCTCGGGTGCGATTACCAGCGCCACCAAGACGACCGACCCGCTCACCTACAGCGCGACCGTGGGCGCAGTCCTGCTCGTTGGTCCGGGAACAGCCGGCACCTCCACACGCACCACCCCTGTCACGGAACCGGCCGAAGATCGTTACGTGATCGCTCCGTTGGTGAATATCAATGCACCAAAAGGAACCACCCCCGGGTTGGATAACTCTGCCGCGCCCGTTATCGGTCATTACGCCTGGTGGGTGGGCGATGAAGGCGTGAAGGCGCGCCTCAACCTGGTTGACCCCAACGCGGCGAACACCACTCCAGCGACCGATCCCAAGGCCCGTTATCGTCTGATGACCGCCCCTCGTTCGGGCGCAGAAGTCACTGCCGACTTCAGCACCAACTCCGCTCTCGCTGCCGCGTATCCGGGCTGGAGCCAGTCAAAGGCGGACTTTCCGCCACTTAAAAACATCCTCGATTTGCCGCAGACGCGCTTTCTGGATTCGACAAATATCGTTTCCGACGAGACGGGTCCAAGCCATGTGCGCATGGCGCAGCATATCCACGACTTCACTACCGTCTCGGTCGGCATCGAAGCCGATTCCTACAATGGCGGCCTGCGCAAGGATCTGACGTATTACTTGGAGCAGAACAAAAACCCGGCCTCCTCCGCTTGGGGCACCGGGTGGAAATCCAGCTGGAACCCGACGGGATCCACTGACGACGCCGGTGTTAGCCAGGGCATTCTTCCAACCAACTACAGCCCGATCATGGGTGCACTTACGGGCGACCAGCGCATTCCCAAGTGGGATGTGGTGCGGTCCTTTTACACTCTGCCATCCAAGAGTGTGAATACGCTGACGGGCGGCTCTGGAGATAAAGTCACGGTGCAGGCCGCCTCGGCCACTCAGGTGGGCATCGCTCCCGTGGTCGTGCAGATGCGCATCTTGATCGGCGGCGCGGGCAACAAGACAGCCGTGACTGCCGGGCCCGCCCCTTCCTTGGGCGCGACCAGCTTTCGTTTGCTGATGAACACCCTCGTGGTGCTGGCCAACCCCTATACTTCGAAATTGTCGGCTCCCAGCGGCATCGACTTCACCCTGAGAAACGACCTCCGGCTCAAAAATCCGGACAATATTTTCAAGTTCGAGGGCGGCACCAACGGCAGTCACACGAAATGGCCCTTCAACGATCTTGCCACCGGATCGGCAAACACCGCCAAGCTGCACATCCCGACGTTCGTCCTCGATCCGGGAGAGTCCGCAGCCTTTTTCGTGCAGGGTGCTCAACGGATCACTGCGGGCGGCACCATCAACCTGACACGCCTGGCTGCGGGCTCCCCGCCTAACCCAACGGGAGTTTTGACCGATTACTTTTATCAGGACTACACGTCGCCCAGTTGGACCACGGACGGAACCTTTCACTTCACGGAAGTCGGCGGCAACGCCACGTTTCTCGTCGAGTTTACCCTGCCCGGCACGACGCAGATCCTGCAACAGCTCGGAGGCCTGAACATTGATCGCTCGACTAACGATTATCCCTCTTCGGAGAACACGAGCACGGCAGCCCCGGGGACACCCTTGGTGGGATGTGTTTACCAGCTTAAATACAATACACCCGGTGAGGTCTATTCCTCAACAGGCGGCAACATCTCCGGGGGCCAAGCCAACAGTAGCCTTCGTGGATTGGCGGATTTCAACCCGCGCGCCGGATATTATCGGCAGACCAATTACACCAATTTCTCCGCCCCGTATTGCGAGTCGTTCATGTCGGGTGGCAATACCTCGGCCAAACTTACGGCGTTCAGCACTGATTTGGTGACGCTTTACTGGGGACGCTCGACCGCAGCCGCCACCGCGACCGTCCAGAAAACCGCGCTCTTCGACATCCCTCGCTGGAATGCCGCTGGCGCCAATCCCGAATTGGAACAGCCGATCATCTCGCTGGGCGGTTTACAGCACGTGAACCTCACGGCGGAGGATATGCCTTCCACGACGGGCGCATCCCCGTGGTCTTCGCAGGGAGTGAATGGATTCAATGCATTTACTGCGGAGTTCGGAAGCCCTTCAGGTGGCTACGCCGCATCCACCGTGAATGCGTTGTCCACCCCGCTTCCGCCCAACCCCGGGCATCAGCCCGCCTACGCCTTCGCCAACTCGTATGCCCCGATCTTTCTGGCTCGTGACAAAACCGTGCAGTCGCGCACCGACACCTGGCAGTCCCGCATCAAGGACAACCCCGAGACGCCGGTGACGGCTTCGCGCAATTATTTCGATATCAGCTATCTTTTGAACGCCGCGCTTTGGGACGGTTATTTCTTCTCCACGATCCCTCAATCGGGCGGAAAGTTTGCACCGCAGAGCCCGCGGTTCAGCCAGCGGACGGATATCGCCAATCTCCAGGCGTCTGATGTGCGCATCGGCGAAAAAGCAGCCGCCTACACCCTGATCAACGGCGCGTTCAACATTAACTCCACCTCGGTGGATGCTTGGGTGGCGTTGCTGGCCGGCATGAAAAACCTGCCGCGTCTGCCCAACCTCAGCACCGGTGCCGACCCTAACACCGCCACCGTCTTCCCCCGCACTCTTCGTCAGACCGCAGCGGCCGCGACCTCACCTACGTTGACGGGCGACGACTCCTACACCGGCTATCGCCAACTCACCGACGTCGAAGTCCGCTCGCTCGCCATCGAGATCGTCAAGCAGGTCCGTATGCGGGGACCGTTCGTATCGTTGTCGCAGTTTGTGAACCGTGTGCTGGCCACGGCAGCGCGCGACGGGACGCTCGGGCTTGGACAGGCGGGTGCCATCCAGAAAGCCATCGACAATGCCGGGATTAACACGGGGCCCGCAGGCTTCACCACTGCCGACAAAGCCGTTGTCCCGACTGTTACCGATGGTGGCGTGGTCTCCGAGGCGGGTTCGCGCGGGGCCAACTCCCTCTATGCGGATACGTCGAGCGCAGCGACGCCCACCGCGTTGCAGCGCTCCACCGCCATCCCTGGCTGGCTGACCCAAGCCGACGTGCTGCAAGCCATCGGCCCCGTCCTTTCCGCCCGGTCGGATACGTTTGTGATCCGCACCTACGGCGAGGTGAACAACCCGGTGACCACCGATATCAGCGCCCGTGCGTGGTGCGAGGCGGTCGTGCAGCGCATGCCCGACTACGTGGAGTCCGCAACCAATTCAGCCGAAGTGGCTCCCGTGTTGGCCAGCACGACCAACCAGACCTTCGGCCGCACATTCAAGGTGATCTCCTTCCGATGGCTCGGCCCCAACGACATTTGATCATCAGGACATCATGAAAACGCCCCTCTTTTTTCTCACTCTGCTGGCGTGCTTGATCGGTCGGCCGCTTCATGCCCAAGCCCCGGCGGAAGAGCCAGAGCCTCTCGTCTCCACCGAGTTTACGATCATCGGCTGGGCGGGCGAAGTGCCAGACCTGACCTACCGCGAAGGCGGAAAACTAACAAAAGTGACCGTGCCGGGCTTCGAACGGTCGCCGATTTATAAATACACCGGTCCGGCCAAAATAGAGTTTTTCCTGACCAAACCGGACGGGGTGAAACCCGAGAAGCCCGACCCGGCGGTAGCGTCAGCCCGCTTCGAGCCGGGTGCCAAACGCCACACGGTGCTTTTGTCGGGGCAGAATGGCGTTTATCAAGCCCGCGCCGTCGTTGATGACGAAAGCAAATTCCCCATCGGGCACGCCCGGTTGTTTAACCTGTGTCCCGTGCGCGTAGCCGTTCGCTGCAACAAGACGCAATTCATCGTCCTCCAACCGAATCAGAGCGAAATCGTTGCTTCTCCCGCAGGCCTGCTCGTGACCGAATCCGCCTACGAGTTAAACGGAGCATGGAAGCGCGCCAACGACGACTTCGTGCCGGTTCCGGCGGATCAACAGACCTCCGTTTTCTACCTGGTAAGCGACGCTAAGTATTTCAGCACCATCGACGGAGCCAGCCGCCAGATGCAGATGGTCATCCTTCGCGAAAAACCGGGGGCTCACGAGAAGACCAACGAAATAGCCGCCATTTCAAAGCAATAGGCCGGCGACGCTATAAGGGCAGGTTGAGAGCCGAAGTCATTAAGCCTCACTCCCGCGGCTGGCTAAGATAAGTTCTAGCCATCCCCGCACTGCTTTAGGTTATACGTAAAAGCATGACCGAACTTCGTGCTACGTCCCTCCTGCGTAGGTTTATCTACTTCTCTAGCCCTACGTGGAGGCAACCTCTGCCCAAATCCGCCCCTAAACCCGCCACGTCAGTGTTCCCTCTTGTTTCGATGACAACCCGCTCATCCCTTCTTAAACCGTTCACCCTCATGCTGGCCTTCGCCGCAGGGATCTCATCCCTCTCCGCGCAATCCACCGCGCCCAATCCGGCCACCACGCTTTGGTATGCGCAACCGGCCACGCAATGGGTCGAGGCGCTGCCTGTCGGCAATGGCCGGCTCGGCGCGATGGTTTTCGGTGGCACGGCCAGCGAACGTCTCCAACTCAACGATATCACCGTGTGGTCCGGCGGCCCGCAGCCCAATGCCAACCGCCCCGATGCATGGACCCACCTCGCCGAGATCCGCAAAATGATCCGCGACGGCCACTACGACGCCGCGGCAAAACTCTGCAAAACGTCACTGACCTGCCAGGCCAACTACGACGCGAATAAATACCAGACGCTCGGCGATCTGAACTTCGAGTTCCGCCTGCCCGCCGGAGAGGTCACCGGTTACCACCGCCAGCTCGATCTCGACCGCGCCGAGGCCTCCGTGGAATTCAAAGCCGGTAACGTCGCCTTCCAACGCGAGCTGTTTTGCAGCGCGCCCGACAAGGTGATCGTTCAGCGACTGGCCGCCAGCACGCCCGGCGCCCTCAACTTCGACCTCAAGCTCGGGCGTCAGGAGAAATCACAGACCCGCTTCGTCGCTCCCGACATGCTCGTCATGACGGGCTCGACCGGATCGAGCCTGAGCTTCCAAGTGAACGCCCGCGTGCTGCTCCCAAAGGGCGGAAAAATCACCAGCCAAGGCGACTTGCTCACGGTTGAAGGTGCCACCGAGGCCGTCGTTCTCGTTGCCGCAAACACGTCCTATGTGATGGACTACGCCAAGGGCTACCAAGGCGCGGACCCCGCGCTCGCCGCCACCCAACTCCAAGCGGCCGCGGTCAGAACCTTCGAACAACTCCAGGCCGCACACCTCGCCGATTACCAAAAGTATTTCCAACGCGTTACCCTCGACCTCGGCACGACCGAGGCCGCGAAAAAGCCCACCAACGAGCGCCTCAACGCTTACGGCGACGGCAAGGAGGACCCCGCGCTCGCGTCTCTGTTTTTCCACTACGGCCGCTACCTGCTCATCTCCTGCAGCCGTCCCGACAGCCCCGCGCCCGCAAACCTGCAAGGCCTCTGGGCCGATGGCCTGACCACCCCGTGGAACGGCGACTACACGATCAATATCAACTTCGAGATGAACTACTGGCCGGCCGAGTTGACCGGCCTCAGCGAGATGCACACCCCGATGCTGCGTCACATCGAGAGTCTCGTCGTGCCCGGAACCAAAACCGCGCAGGCGTATTTTGGTCCCAACACCCCCGGCTGGGTGACCTCGGCGAAGAGCAACGTCTGGGGCTGGACCAGCCCCGGTGCCGACCTGCCGTGGGGCGTCTGGTTCGGTTCGAGCGGCTGGCTCTGCCAACACCTCTGGGAACGCTACGCGTTCACGCGCGACACGACTTACCTGAAATCGGTTTATCCGACCATGAAGGGCGCGTGCGAATTCTGGCTCGACCAACTCGTTCAGGGGACTGACGGAAAGCTCATCACCTCGCCCTCGACCTCTCCGGAAAACAATTTCCGCACCGACGCGGGCGTGCGTTCAAGTGTCTGCGAAGGCGCGACCATGGAGCGCGCGATCGTCTGGGAGCTCTTCGACAACACCGCGCAGGCGACCGCCGTCCTTGGCATCGATCCCGCGTTCCGCAAAAAGCTCGAAACCGCGCGCGACCGCATTCGTCCGCTTCAGATTGGCAAGGCCGGTCAGCTCATGGAATGGGGCGGCGATTGGGACATGAACTCGAATGACATGCATCACCGCCACGTCTCCCATCTCTTCCCGCTCCATCCCGGCCACCAGATCTCCGCGCTCGGCACACCGGCGCTCGCCGCCGCCGCGAAGAAAACCTTGGAGCAGCGCGGCGACGATGGCACGGGCTGGAGCAAGGCGTGGAAGATCAACTTCTGGGCCCGCCTTCGCGATGGCGACCACGCCCTCAAGATCATCTCCGAGCAGCTCCGCCCGACGAGCGAACTCAAGGTCGTCATGAGCAAGGGCGGCACGTATCCGAATCTCTTCGATGCCCACCCGCCCTTCCAGATTGACGGCAACTTTGGCGCGACCAGCGGCATCGCCGAGATGCTTCTCCAAAGTCAGGACCGCTGCACCGCGCCCGCCACCCCGGCACAGGATCGCTACATCGTGGACCTGCTCCCGGCCCTCCCCTCGGCCTGGCCCAACGGCTCCGTCACCGGCTTGCGCGCACGTGGTGGCCTCACCGTCGATCTCGCCTGGAAAACCGGAAAGCTCACGACCGCCGTGCTGCGCAGTCCCACCGGCAGCGTGGGCAAGGTCCGCTACAACGGCCGCACGATCGACCTGAGTTTGAAGCCCGGTCAGGCGGTTTCGCTGAGTGAAAACCTGAGCGTTTCCCCATTGGCCAAATAAGAGATCAAGCCGCTCTTGGCCGAGCCCCCGGCTCCGGCACGGCCAAGAAAGAAAGCCCCCGCACCCTTCCATGAAACGTCGGTCGTTTATCACCCCCTCCCTGATCGGATCCGCCATCGCCTTCGCGATGCCCGCGGCATCCCTCCGCGCTGTCGAATGGCTCGGGGCTAAAGCCGCAGATTTCTCCGCACCGGAAAATTGGAAGGGGGCTCCGCTGATTCCGAATACCGAAAACCGGCGGGCCGAGAATCTCCAGATCATCAACGGCACCGGGTCCGCGTTGCGTTACACCAGCGCTCAGGGAGCGACTACGTTCGGCACGCCCGACGGCGGCCAAGGACAACTCATCGTCGGCCTTAACGATCGCTCCGGATCATTGGTGGTCACCGGCGGCTCGCTGACCATTTATAGTTATTGGTCGGCGATCATCGGTCAGCAGCAGGCCGATGCGCCCGGTGTGGGAACCCTCCACGTCAGTGGCGGCGTGCTTCGAGTAGCGAACACCACCCGGAGCTTTGACCGTGAGCGCTTTTTCCGGGTCGGGAATAGCATCAAGGGCAAACGCGGAGCCAAGGGCACGATCTATCTCAGCGGCGGCCTCCTGCTCATCGAGGCGGAAGGCGGCCCAGAAACCGAACGCGCTCGGGACGGCTTCATGGCGGGCGGCTTAAACATCGGTCGCGGCGGCGGCGATGGCGCCATCTACATCAACGGCGGCGTGCTACGCGTCACCAGCCCCCAGGGAACATCCTTCGTGCCCGACGATGGCCCAGCGTCGGGTATTCTCATGATGGATTTGGGCGACGGCCTGTTCGAGCAGACCGCCTCCAAGCGCCTGACCTTTGGACGGCATGCCGAGTCGTCGAGCTACATCAACTTCGTCCCCGGCAGCGAAGCCGCGGTCTCCCTCGCGGGCGCATCCCAGCTGGATTTCGACGATTACATCAAGCAGGGCCGGATCAGGATTAATGGAGAGATCGTGACGCCCGCTCGCTTTCGTTTTTCCAAGGAAGGCACGCAGGGAGTCCTGCGCCTCGCCAAAGTCGAAACCTCCCCGTGACGCCCCGGCCGAACACTCTCGGCCGGTGAAGATCGCCTCCCCATTTTTCAATTTACCTCATCCCATGTCCTTCGTTCCCCTACGCCGCGCAGTCGCATTTTTATTGATCGCGGCCTCCTGTCTTTCGCTCTCAGCCCGAGAGACGATCAACCTTAACCGCGAGTGGAAGTTCACCCTCGGGGACGCCACGGGTGCCGAGGCGCCCAGCTTTGACGATGGCGCGTGGTCGGCCGTCGGCCTGCCGCATTCGTTCAGCATCCCTTACTTCGCGAGCACGAGCTTTTACACCGGCTATGGTTGGTATCGAAAAAACCTCAACCTGCCGGACTCAATGCGCGGCAAGCGGCTCTTCTTGGAATTCGAGGGCGCGTTTCAAGTCGCCGAGCTTTTCGTAAATGGACAACGCGTCGGCGAACATCAGGGCGGTTACACCGGCTTCTCCATCGACATCACCGACGCCGCCAAGCCCGGAACGGCCAACGTCGTCGCGGTGCGCGTGAACAACCTCTGGAACGCCCGCCTCGCCCCACGTGCCGGAGAGCACGTGTTCAGTGGCGGTATCTACCGCGATGTGTATCTCGTCGTGGAAAACCCGTTACACGTCGCCTGGCAGGGCACGGCGGTGACCACGCCGCAGGTGTCCGCCGAATCGGGAACCGTAAACGTGAAAACCGAGGTGGTTAACCAAGGCGCCGCACCCAAGACCTGCACTGTGCGTCAGAGTCTGTTCGGCCCAGACGGCAAGCAGGTCTCACAGTGGGAAGCCAAGAACACCGTCGCGGCCGGCCAGACCGTGGTCTTCGACCAGACATCGCAGCCAATCCGCTCACCCAAGCTGTGGCATCCCGACCACCCGTTCCTCTATACGGTTAAAACCACCGTGCTCGACGGCGGCGAGTCGGTGGATGAAACCACGTCGCCCGTCGGTTTCCGCTGGTTCAAATGGACCGCCGACAAGGGCTTCTTCCTCAATGGCGAGCACCTCTACATCTACGGCGCCAATGTCCACCAGGACCACGCCGGCTGGGGCGACGCCGTCACCAACGCCGGTTTCGAGCGAGACGTGAAGATGGTCAAGGACGCCGGGTTCAACTTCATTCGCGGTTCACATTATCCGCACGATCCCGCGTTCCTCGAAGCCTGCGACCGCCTTGGCGTGCTCTACTGGTCGGAGAACGCCTTCTGGGCCATCGGCGGTTTCAAGCCCGATGGTTACTGGAATTCGAGCTCGTATCCGCCGTCCGCTGACGACCAGCCCGGCTTCGAGGCGAGCGTGAAAAAGCAACTCGCGGAGATGATCCGCATCCACCGCAACCACCCGTCCATCGTCGCCTGGAGCATGGGCAACGAGACGTTCTTCACGGAAAAGTCCACGCTCCCGAAGCTGAAGCCCTTCCTCGAATCTCTCGTCGCCACCAGTCGCGCGCTCGATCCCACGCGCCCAGCCGCGATTGGCGGCGTGCAGCGCCCAACCGGCGGCGGACGCATCGACAAGATCGGCGATATCGCCGGCTATAACGGAGACGGCGCCTCCATCGGTGACTTCCAGAATCCCGGCGTGCCCAACCTCGTGTCGGAATACGGCAGCATCACCGCCCGGCGCCCCGGCGACTACAAGCCCGGCTGGGGGGATTCGCTCGCCAAGGATGCTGGCAAGCCCATCGTCTACCCGTGGCGCAGCGGCCAGGTCGTCTGGTGCATGTTCGACCACGGCTCCATCGCCGGCGACAACCTCGGTCGCATGGGCATCGTGGACTACTTCCGCATCCCCAAGCGCGGCTGGTATTGGTATCGCAACGAATACCGCCACATCCCGCCGCCCGCGTGGCCCGCCGCCGGCACGCCAGCGAAGCTGCGCCTCGAAGCCGACAAACTTACGCTGAAATCGGTCGATGGCACCGACGACGTTCACCTGCTGGTGACCGTGCTCGACGCGGGCGGAAACCCGTTGTCCAACGCCGTTCCGGTTACGCTAGAGTTGGTGTCCGGCCCCGGCGAGTTCCCGACCGGCCCATCGATCACGTTCGAACCCAAGTCGGACATCGCGATGCTCGACGGCCAGGCCGCCATCGAGTTCCGCTCCTACTACGGCGGCCCCTCGGTGATCCGCGCAACTTCGCCCGGCCTCGCGCCGGCAGACATCACGATCACGTCGCAAGGTGAACCTCGTTGGGTGAAAGGTGTCACCCCGCCGGTCCAGCCGCGCCCCTACACGCGCTTCACGAAGGCGGCGACCGCTGCTTCGTCACAGGCCAAGATCAATCTCGCGGCGGATCGCCCGACGCTGGCCAGCAGCAGCGGTGCTAGTTCGTCGCCGGCGAGCGTGAACGATGGCAACCCCACCACGATCTGGCAGGCCGCTCCCGGCGACTCCGCTCCGTGGATACGGCTGGACCTCGAAAACACCTATTCGCTCAACCGTGTGCAGCTCACGTTTCCAGCCAAGGGGAATTACCGTTACACGCTCGCGGTGTCGGCCGACGGCACCAATTGGACCACCATCGCGGACCAATCGAAAACCGAAAGCACCGACCCGACGCGCACCGCAACAGGTAACTTCGGCGTGGGGATTCGTTTCCTGCGCGTGAACTTCACCAGCTGGCCGCAAGGCAAGGCCGCCGCGTTGGCCGAGATTGAAGTCGGCGGCGGCGTGGCTGCGGTGTCCCCGTAGTGGTAAAGGGCAACACCCCCTCGCTCATCCACCGGCGTGCGCTGTGATGAGCGCGGATTCGGCGACGGCGAACAGGGAACCGCGTGGCGAACGCCTGTAGTTTAATTATACCTACAGGCTACGGCTACGGAAATATCTCTAGGCGAGCACTCGACACCACTCGACCTCACGGCCCACCCACATGCCAGTGCCTGGCCCCAGCGGGACGGAGGTTATACTCTAAACTGAATACGGGGGACTTACGTGATTTCCGGTCATTTTTAATGAGGCATCCAATGGCTTTCGATTACGTGAAATTATGATGAAACCGAAACAATTCAGGGTGACTCCGTTGCGAAAAACCGGGGGCTGAATTTATAGGGAGTGTCCCCAATCGCTCTTAAGTTTTCCGCCTTTGGATCGATTGAAGTCCTGTCACCCCCTCCCCCTCCCATCGTGAAGCCCCTCGCTCGTTCCTCGTGTGTGCGTGCCTTGTTGGTCTGCCTTTTGGCTATCGCAGCCCCATCGGTTGGTTTTGTCCGTGCTCAGACGGCACAGCAGGGAGTGGCGGCGAACCTGCAATTCCCCGGTAAAGCACGGGGTGCGGCTGCACTTCAGATGATCGGCGCCCGCTTACCCGAGGTGGCTCGAATCAACGGGATCGAGGCGCACGCACTGGATGCGTTGCTCCGTCGAGATCATGACCTGTGGGTGGACCACCATGGGTATTTGTTTTATGTGTGCGAGGGCCTGGCGGTGCCTCCGGGCGCGCCAACCACCACGGATGGCACGGTGGCCGACTCGTCATCCGCGGTTATCGGCACCACCACCACCGACACAGGCGCGACCCTCGCCACGGATGCATTTAAGCTGCATAGCCTGCCCGGAGCGGCGCGCATCATCTATCTGGATTTTAACGGTCACACGACTACGGGCACCGCGTGGAACTCAAACTTCACCGGCGGGGCGAACATCGTCTCGGCACCGTTCGATATGGACGGTGATCCGACCTCGTGGAGCGCAGCGGAGCAGGACCGGATCAAAAAAATATGGCAGCGTGTCGCCGAGGATTTCGTGCCTTTCGCGGTCGATGTGACGACCGAGGATCCGGGCGTTGAGGCGCTGCGTTGCACGAGTTCGAGCGACAACGCCTATGGCATCCGCGTCGTGATCAGCCCCACCAGCGCTTGGTATCCGGGCGCGGGCGGAGCGGCGTATGTCGGTTCGTTCCGCTCCAATTTAGACACGCCCTGCTTCATCTTTGCCGACCGGCTTGGGCCGAACAACGAGAAGATCGTCGCCGAGGCCATCTCGCATGAAAGCGGTCACACGTTGGGCCTTTACCACAAGGGCACGACGAGCGGCACCGAATACTACATGGGCCAGGGTAACTGGGCTCCGATCATGGGTGTCAGCTATTATCGAGCGATCTCCCAGTGGAGCCGGGGCGAATACGCCTTGGCGAACAACACGGCGGACGAGATTGCGGTGATGCAGTCGTATGGGGCGCCGGCCTCCTTGGATGATCATGGCAACACGCTCGCGACCGCAACCGACCTCGCCGGACCCACGGTGCTGGCACTCGGGGTGATTGAACTTCGCACGGATACGGACGTCTTCCGCTTCACCACGGGGGCGGGCAACATTTCACTGACGCTCTCAGGCACATCGGCGCAGCCCGACTTGGACATCGCGGCCGAGTTGCTCGATGCGAACGGCTCTGTGCTCATGACCAGCGATCCGACGGGGCTGGCCGCCGCGATCAACTCCTCGTTGCCGGCCGGAACTTACTACCTGCGTGTCCACGGGGTCGGCGCGGGTGACCCCGCCGTCGATGGTTACTCCAACTACGACAGCATGGGCGAATATCAGATCACCGGCACGTTGGCGGCCTCCACCGTCACCCCGCAGGCACCGCAAGCCGCGGCTTCGGGCACGCCCACTTCGGGCACCGTTCCGCTGACGGTCGTGTTTTCGAGCGCCGGGTCGTCCGATCCGGATGGCAGCATCGCGAGCTACTCGTGGGACTTCGGCAACGGCACCACGTCCACCGCCACGAACCCCTCCTGCGTTTACAACACAGTGGGCACATTCTACGCGGTGCTGACAGTGACCGACAACGCTGGGCAGACGAATACAGCCACGGTGGTTATCACGGTGGCACCAGCCACGAACCGCGTGCCGACGGTAGTCGCGAGCGTATCGGCAACCAGCGGCACCGCCCCGTTGACCGTGACGTTCTCCGGCCAGGGCTCGTTCGACACGGATGGATCCATCGCGAGCACCTATTGGGCGTTCGGTGATGGCACGAGTTCCTCGGCGGCCAATCCCACCAAAATCTATACCACCGCCGGCCAATATACCGCCGTCCTTACCGTGACCGACAACCTGGGCGCGACCGGCAGCTCGCAGGTGACGATCACGGTCAATCCCGCGCCCTCCGTCGCGCTGGACGTAAGTTCACTGGCCATGAGTCAGCAGTCCACCAGGGCCGGCAAGGCCGCGGTGTCCACAATTCGAATACTCGATGAGCTTGGCCGGCCGGTCGCCGGCGTGACGGTCAACGTCAACTGGTCCGGAGTCGTGACCGGGACGGCGCTGGCCATGACCGATGCGAACGGCGTCGTGGTGTTCACTTCCAAGATCGTCAAGAGGTCGGGGACGGCGACCATCAGCATCACCGGCATCACGCCGCCGCAGGGATATTCGTTGAACAACGCGTTGTTTGCCGCGCCGTTGACGGGCTCGGTGACTCTCTGACGTGGTGCGAGTTGCGCCCGCGGAGTCGCTGGCAGGGAAAACAAAAGAGCGGCCGGGCTTTCGCCCGCCGCTCTTGGCGCTCAAGGAATCCGCAACCCTCGGTGGGGTTGTGGATATTTACGGATAGATCACCGGGCAGGGAGCCGCCTGAACGAAGTTCAGGTTGTTGTTCGCGGCATCGAGCGCGTTCTTCAACGCTTCCTGATACGTGCGGAACGGACTGCCGGAGAGCGTGAGCCCATGAAGGCCGAGCTCGTTATTCGCGGCGGCGATCAGGTCGTTGATCGTGATGAACGCGTTGCCCTCGCCGGTATTGCCGCAACCCGGCGCATACACGAGCGACGTGCCTGAGACGAAGCCGGTCGCGGTGAGCCCCTCGCGAACGTTCAGGTCCATGGCGGCGAGTTGGGCCGAGAGCATGTAGGCCATATTCGTAGCCGTCGCTTTGAGCAGCCATGTTTTGAAGGCGGCATAACCCGTGGGGTTGAACGCCGAACCATTGGCGTTGCGCAGATTCAGGCCCACCATCGCGGCAAGGTCGGCCGTATTGAAGCGGGCTTCGCCGTTTTTGTTGCTCCAGAAGCCGAGCGTGTGGCCGCCACCGGCACCGAGGCAGAGGTTGCCGAAGCCGAGACCCGCAATCGACTGATTGACGTCGAGAGCGTCCCAACAACCGCCGTCCGCTATGGCGACACCCATGACCGCGTCGTCAAGCGGGCCGGTCTGCATCCAATGGGCACCGCCGGGCATCACCTCACATACCGTGACGGAAGCCCCAACCGGGAGTGTGTCATAGGCCCAAGCACCCGCCGCGTCGGTAACCAGCACGATATTAGCGGTGGTCTCGTCGGCGTAGGTGATCGACAGGACGATTTTGACGCCGGCAATCCCTACTTCGGACGTGTCGCGCATCCCGTTGGCATTGGCGTCGTAGTATTTGACGCCGCTGATGCTCACGAAGTCGATATTGCCGAAATCAAGTCCACTCACGGTGATCGGATTAACGGCATTGGGATCAGTGACGTTGCCCGTCCAACACAGATTGGCGTCGGCCAAGGCGTTGGTCACCGTAGCCCCCGCGAGAGGACCGGTTTGAATATAGCCCTCCGAAACCGTTTCACAGACCGTGAAGGTCGAGCCTTGGGGGATAATATATGACCAACTGCCGTCAAATTCGCTCGTTTCAGTCGTGGCAACCAAAGGAGGGCCGAGCGGATTACTCGGATCGGTGAACGTAACCGTAAGAGTCACGACGGGGTGACCCACCCATGACTCGCTTACTCCATCATACAGGCCGTTGTGATTAATATCATAGTATTTCAAACCCATGATAATGACGGGCGGAGGAATATTCGACGGATCGTCAAGGTGTAGGCATTTGAAGTTATCACTCTTCGCGTCGCTCTGGGCGGAAATGATTTCCAACCCGTTCACCGTGACCAGCGGAACCCCAGAGGAATTGACCAGCAGCGACCCGAGGGCATCGGTCACCCGATAGAGCGTTACTTTGTATTCATTGCCAGGGTTCGGCGTTTCGTTGAATTGCCACAATTGCACGGGAAGCGAGGTATTCGCTGGATTGGCTATGCCCACGGCGTGAAGTGGATCGCTCGAAACCACGCCGAATTGCAGTTTAGCCGCTGGCGGAATGCCATAGATGCGTTCGCCTTGAACCAACACCTGGCGATATTTTGCGTCGTCAACAGAGAGCAGAACACCCGTGGACGGATTGGTGACCTTAAATATATAAACACCATCGGACAGTCCGCTGCTGTTGTTATTTTGAGGTCCGCCGCTGAGGTAAACATCCCGGCAATCCGTATAGATATTACCATTGACTGTCGTCCCGTCCTGCGTGGTTGTATAGATTGCGCCGGGCACTGGAGCGGCGTGGATTGTAATCGCACAAGCACCCATCGCAAGGGATGCAATTATGCTTTGATATAGCGTTTTCATATCGATGTTTCTTTTCGCTATCATTGATAAACATCGCTTGAAACAAGGTCTGAAGCGACGTGTGGGAACAAGGTCGACCAATGCGGTGATCGCGACTGGGGAGGTGGTCGAGCTGATGGACACCGGCGTTCGGGCCGGGCAGCGAGGAGCTAGCCCCCGCGTGGAAAAGGACCGGGCAATATCCCGAAACCTTCTCGAAAAGTCTGCTTAATCGCGAGCCGACGTCCGCGAACACTCGGGCCACGATGTAAAAGTCAAAAAACTGGGTTAAAACTCCCATAACAGGATAGGGTTTTCTACCCATCACTATGGGTCCGGTTTTCCGGGGCGGCAAGTAGGGTTGCTCTCTCGAAATCATCCGAAATCCGGCCGGAAGACACTTATCTGAATACACTTATAGGTTATTACGCATTATTACATGCGGTGATAACGTTCGCGCAGACGCCCCCCGATTGATCCACGCGGTCGCTCTCCATCTCGGCGGGCCGGCAGGTCCCCTGACACGAAGGTAAAAATGCCCCGGGTTTTGGACTTTGACCGATTAGCCGACCTCCGTGTCGGCCGTGCTCGACGGAGCGGACGGAGCCGGTCCGTCACAAAATCCAAATACAAAGGGGCGTCGGTGTATCCGGGATCTGGTGTCGACGGGTCTGGTCTGGTCTGGTCTGGTGTAGCAGCCGAGGGCGGCGACCCCGTTGCCATATTTTATTCACCACGTGGGCGTGGCGGTAGCGACGGCCCGTCTATCCACGACGGCGTCGCCAGGTGCACCCGGTGCGCAGCCGGGATGCCTCGCACGCCGCGTTGAATCAGCGTGATCAGGGTATCGACGGCCATGCGCCCCACCTCCTCCGAGTTCTGGAAAATGCCCGCCTCCTCCCCGGCCGTCGCGCCGAGCATGGCTAGGCCCACGGCATCCGGCACACGGTGCCCGCAGACGGTCAGCATGCCCCGCAACGTTCGCACGTCGGTCAGGATCGCGTCGGGTTTCGCCTGATCCATCCACGCGCCCAACGTGTTCACATCATCGGCGAAACTCTCCGTGGAGAGGTCCCGCAGGTTGAGCATCGAAATCGGTTCCCCTTTGTCCGCCTGACTGCGCGCCAGAAGGTAGCCCGCCCGGAACAACGTGTTTCGCTCCGCCCAATCACTGGTCACCAAACCGATGCGCCGGTAGCCGCGTTCCCACATCCTCGTGAAGCCCTCGATCCCGCTGCGAACTTGGTCGGTGGCGATCAGATCGACCGGAAGGTTGCTCACAGAGTAACCGATGCGGACCACCGAAAACTTCTCAAAATCCCACCCAGCCCAGTCCGGCGGACGCGGATGCGGGGGCACCACGATACCTTGGATGTTCCGGGCGAGCAGGATCTTCTCCAAGCGTTCCCCGGCCATGTCCCCGCCCCAGACAAACTCCTCCAAGTGATATCCCAGCGCTCGTGACGCCGCTGATGCCCCGCGCCAGAAAAGATTAAAGACCTCGTGGTTTCGCAGGTTACCCGGATTTTCCCAGTGATTGAGCCACGCCAGCGTCGCAGCCACGGGGCGCTGGGAATGGGTCCACTTGCGGTGCGCCAACGCCGACGCCATCGCATTCGGCCGGTAACCCATCTCCTCCGCCGTCTGCCGCACCTGCTCGATGCGCGCCCTGGAAATGCTCGGATGCGAACGCATCGCCAGCGACACCGTCATGGTCGAGACGTTTAACCGTTCCGCGATGTCACAGAGCCGCACGGGTCGGCCGGAGGGGTTGTCGGATGAGGATGGCATCGTTGAATAAAAGAAGGCGTATCCGCCGCCCGATTCACTGCGCAAATCCGTCTTCCGCAACCCCCAACTTTACCGCATAAAGTGACTGCCGGATGGACAACCCGTCCACCAGCTATGCACTCGACCGACATCCCTCGCGATTCGAGTATCACCGCACCCTCGCCGCCCACCCCCGACCGCGTCACCGCTTTTTCTCCTTTGCCCACCACCGTTACCACCCCTGCCCCGCCTCCAGACCACCGCCAGACCGCGCCGGAAGACCGCGTTTCCACCCGGGAAAAAATCGGCCTGGGCCTCGGCCGCATGGTCGCCGAGGGCACCCACGGTTCGCAGTATGTGTTGGTCAATCCGGTCTACAATATGCAGCTCGGGATGAACCCCGCGCTCCTCAGCTTGATCGATTTCATCAAGCGCTTCTTCGACGCGATGATCGACCCGGTGCTCGGACAATTTTCCGATAACTTCCGCTCCCGTTGGGGCCGCCGCATTCCACTGCTGGCCGCCGCCATCGTGCCGCTCGCCATCTGCTTCGCCCTGCTCTGGTGGTTCCCGAGAGGCTCCTCGGAAATGGCGCTCTTCTGGCACCTGCTGCTCGTCTCTCTGGTTTTCTACACGTTCCACACCCTCTTCGCCATCCCGCTCAACGGCCTCATCCTGGAGGCGACCGACGACTACCATGAGCGCAGCCGCATCGTCGGCGTCGCCATGGCCTTCGGGTTCCTCGTCCAGATCGGCAGTCAATGGCTCCCGTGGCTCACCTACCGCGAAATCTTCAATGACCCCATCACCGGCCAGCCCGATCCGATCAACGGCCTGCGCTGGGTCGCCGGTGGCTGCATGGTCTTCTTCGTCCTCGCCGGCCTGGTGCCGGTCTGGCTCTGCCGCGAGCGCAACTACCACCGCGTTTCTCGCCAAAAAAGCATTCCGCTCGTCTCCAGCCTGCGCGCGGTCTGGCACAACCGGCAGTTCATGACCGTGCTCACGTCGCGCTTCATCTTTTGTTTCACCTACAGCGTCGTCGGCATTCTCAGCGTTTACATGAACGTTTACTACGTGTTCGGCGGCGACAAGGCCGCCGGCTACGGCGCCCTCCGTTTCGTCGGCTCTGCCTACCACATCTGCGCGCTCACCGCCTCGTTGTTTTTCTTCCCTTGGCTCGTGCGCAAGATCGGTAAAAAAACCGCCCTTCAAGCCGCCGCCGGCCTGCTCATCGTGGGCTGCATCACCAAGCTGTTCCTCTACATCCCCGGCCAGCCGTGGTGGCAGATCATCGTCCTCGGCTTCAATGGCATCGCCAACGCCGGCTTTACGCTCATCCCCACCGCGATGATCGCCGACCTCGCCGACGAGGACGAACTAGCCACCGGCCTCCGCCGCGAAGCCGTCTTCGGCGCCCTGCTCTCCTGGTTTGAAAAAGCGGGTAACTCCCTCGGCGCGCTCCTCTCCGGCCTGCTCCTCGGCGTGATCGGTTTCAACGCGATGTCCAACGGCGGCGTGCAGTCTCCGCGCACGCTTGAGCTCATGAAATACACCTACTTCGCCCTGCCCGCGATCGGTGCCGTCATCGCCCTGTTCCTCCTTCGCCGCTACACCCTCAACGAAGAACGTGCCTACGTGGTGAAAACCCAGCTGTCCGAACGCCGTCGCGCCCAATCCAACACCGATGACCATGCATGATCTCCCGGCTTTGAAACACACCGGGAAAACCTTCGGTTTTGCTGCGATTGCGCGCCTCGCGACGCGGCTGCTCCTGCCGGCGCTCCTCCTCTCGCCGGCAATGGGTGCGCCCACGGTTGTCAACGTGGATGGCAATGGCCCCTCCCGCGCCTTCTACGGCATCGGCTTGGTGAACTCCAGCGGCACGTCGAAGCTGCTCCAGGATTATCCCGCCGACCAGCAAAGCGACATCCTCGATCTTTTGTTTAAGCCCAAATTCGGAGCCAGTTTGCAGCTGGTGAAAAACGAAATCGGGGCGGACAGCAATTCGTCCAGCGGCACCGAGCCCTCCCACTGGCGGAATCCGTCCGACACGCCCGCCGCGCGGGGGGTCAACTTCTGGATAGCCCGCCAAGCCAAAGCGAGAAACCCCGCCATGCAGTTCGCAGCGTTGCGCTGGGCGACTCCCGCCTGGGTCAAGACCGACGAAGCCAAGTCTAAATATCTGACCACGTTTCTCGATCTGATGTCGGCCAACGGAACCCCCGTGGACTTCATCGGCCCCGGCATCAATGAAGACGACTACACGGCGCCCTTGGGGACCTTCATTAAAAACACCTTTAAGCCCGCGCTGGATGCCGGCGGTTACACGTCGAAGATCGTCATCGCGGACGACCTCAAAAAGCAGTGGAGCGCCGCACCGGCGGTGAACGAGGATGCGGCGCTCAAAGCTGCGGTTTTCGCCCTGGCTTCCCACTACACCGATACCAGCACCGCCGCCGCGAAAAGCTCCGGCCTGCCGCTTTTCAACGCCGAAAGCGACACCGGCATGATGGAGTGGACTCGGGGCCTCTGGGTGGCGCGGCGCATCGCCACCGCCCTGTCCGTCGGCAAACAATCCATGTGGCTCTTCCAACCAGCGTTGGACTGCGTATATGAAAACATCCGTTATCAGCGCAAAGGTATCTTAACCGCAAATACGCCTTGGTCCGGCAACTACGAAGTTCACCCGGACGTCTGGCTCACCGCCCAATTCACGCAGTTCGCGGATGTCGGTTGGCAGATTTTGGACACCGGATCCGGCGCTGTTGATGGCGACAACGCCTACGTCACGTTCAAAGACCCGCGCTCCGGCGCTTACAGCATCGTCATCGTCAATGGCGGCTCCCACGACGTGGCCTACACCTTTAACCTCGCGAACGTAGCGGACGCCGCGCTCCACGTTTGGACCACCGACGATCAGGCTCAGTTTGCACAAAAACCCTCCATCACCCCGCGGCAACGCACGTTCAACATCACGGTCCCCGCCCGGTCGGTTTACTCGCTGACCACCACCGACGGGCAGCAAAAGGGCCAACCCGCCCGCGCCATCCCCGCACCCAAAAACCTCCCGTTGCCCTACTCCGATGATTTTTCCACCGGCTATGCGGCCGGCGATCAGCCGAGATATTTTTACGACCAAAACGGAGCGTTCGAAATCGTTAACGACAGCGCCGGCGTCCGGGTGTTGAAACAGGTGATCACGACCCTGCCCAGCGGTTGGCTGGAGGGAAACCACCAACCGCCGTTCACGGTCATGGGCGGAGTGGAGTTCGCTAATTACACAATAGGGGCGGACGTCAAAATTCCCGACGCCTCCGCGTCTTCGGGAGTGGCCGCTAGGATCTGTCAGATCAACCCGATGGGCACCGCCCGCACGCAGCCCGAAGGCTATTCGCTGTGGCTGGACGGCTCGGGCCGCTGGGCCCTCAAAAAATCCACCGGCGCCACCGTCACGGTCCTGTCCTCCGGCACGCTCGCCGGCTACGACAACAGCCGCTGGCACCAACTCAAAATCGCCGTCAACGGCAAGGCCATCGAGGGCTTGATCGACGGCGCGAAGCTCGC
>CBRAFO010000040.1:0-31268 GCA_967755175.1 uncultured Opitutaceae bacterium
GAGGAACGCGGCGTGCGGTCCGCCGAAGCCCATGGGAACGCCGAAGCGTTGGGCGGAACCGACGGCGACATCGGCGCCGAATTCGCCGGGGGCGCGCAATACGGTCAGCGCCAGAAGGTCGGTCGCGACGATGGTAAACGCGCCGACGTCGTGGGCGGCGGCGAAGAACGTCGCGAAGTCATGGATACTGCCGGTGGTGTCCGGGTATTGCACGAGCACGCCGAAGGTGCCGGCGGTAGGAGCGAAGGTCTGGTGGTCACCGATGACGACTTCGATCCCGAGGGGGATGGCGCGGGTTTTGACGATGTCGATCGTCTGGGGGTGGCACTTTTCGGAGACGAAGAACGTGCGGTGGGCGGCGGCGTCGCCTTCCTTGAGGCGGTGGCACATCATCATGGCCTCGGCGGCGGCGGTGCCTTCGTCGAGCATGGAGGCGTTGGCGATTTCCAGGCCGGTCAACTCGGTGATGACGGTCTGGAAATTGAGGAGGGCTTCGAGGCGGCCCTGGGCAATCTCGGCCTGATAAGGCGTGTAGGCGGTATACCAGCCTGGGTTTTCGAGGATGGTGCGCTGAATGACACCGGGTGTGTAGGTGTTGTAGTAGCCCATGCCGATGTGGCTGCGGAAAATCTGGTTCTGCGAGGCGAGGCCGCGGAGTTCGGCGAGGGCGGCGGCTTCACCGAGGGCGGCGGGCAGGTCGAGGGCGTCGCGGCGGATGGCGGGAGGGACGGTGGCGTTGACGAGCGCGTCGAGGGAGGGCTGCCCGAGGAACGTGAGCATGGCGGCCTGCTCGGCGGCGTCGGGACCGTTATGGCGGCGAGCGAAGGAGTCGGTCGGAGCGAGCAACTCGGAGAGGGCGGTGGCTGAGGCGGCGGAGTTCGCGGAAGCGGGCATAAAAAAAGGACGGTAGGCTAGGCCTACCGTCCGGCAAATGGTTTTTGGAGAAGCGGGTGGGGTATTAGCGAGCCGTGAGGGGTTTTACGGTTGAAGGGGTTCTCCGCGAGCGACGCCGCCGCAAAGTGGCCAACCCGAGGACGCTTACGCCGCCGAGAAGGGCGAATGTGGCCGGTTCGGGAACGGACGAGACGGTGAGCGTAACGTCGTCGATGCGCCAGTTGCCTGGACCGGTGTTTCCTGAGCCGTTGCTGCCGTAGATTCTGAAGGTTAAGCCCGTGTCGGTGGCGGTTGTGATATTGAACGATCCGAAGTCGATGAGCGCCCACGTGCTATTGGCCGTTGCCGTCACCGAGCTCACCGCAGATGTGAAGTTATCTGCGCTGCTATACAGGCTGAGGAGGGTCGGTCCGGTGCCGGTGCTGCGACTTCCCAAGGTCAAGGAAGTCGTGTTAACGCCATGGCCGGTCGTGGGCATGATCGTAAACGTGAAATAGGCGGAGGTGGCGGGGTCAAAACTTCCGGTGGGGGCGACACCCGCCAAGAAGTTTTCCGCGCCCGACGCACCTGTATAGCCGCTGGAAGCAGACGTCGTATTTATGCCGCTCGTGCCGCTCGTCTGCGCCACGCTCATAGTGCCTCCGGTGAGCGTGCCGGGCAACCCAGAGGTCGGCTCAGCGATTGAGGACGTAAATGACCAAACCGTTTGTGCCGACCCCGAAGAGGTGACGACTAGAAACATTAATAAGGTAGGGACGATGGAGTTGAATAGATAAGGCATTGCAATGCATGGGCAGTGACGGGCTTTTCCATTACAACACCTTATTTTGATACACGCATTTGATTCTTAAATCTTATGACCTCTATTTGCGAATGATGTTACTTCTGCGTGAATGCATGTTGGATGGCGGATAGTGGCATTGGCCCTTTGAGGATAGTCTGCATTTGACCCTGATTAATCAGGAAACCTCGTATCCGGGGCGACGACTGCGCCGGGCTTCTGTTGGGCCAGCTCGATCCACGCTGGGGTTTGCGCTGCTCATCACGGTTATATTGCTGGCCTTCTTGGTGTTGTTGTTGGTTTCGCTGGCGACTTTGACCCGGGTCGAGACCCGCGTGGCGGCTAATCACCAGTCTTTGACGCAGGCGCGGCAGCATGCTCTTATGGCGATGAATATCGCGCTCGGGCAGTTGCAGAAATGCGCGGGGCCGGATACGCGTATCACGGCGCGGTCAGAGATCACTTCGTCTTCGCCGGTGACGAACCCTTATTTTACGGGCGTGTGGGCCGCGACCCCAAGCGGCGATCCGAGTGCAATTATGTGGCTCATCAGTGGCGGAGAAAACGCGAGTGTAACGCCGACGAGTTTGCTTTCCTCTGCGCTCGATCCGACCGACGACACCGTCACCAACGATACGCTGTTCTTGGTGGGTAACCAAACGGTCGCCATTGATCCCAAAGCGCCGACCGCAGTGGAGAAAACGCGTCGCATCAAACTGCCCAAACAGGACATCAACGCGCCGACGGGAGGTGTATCGGGGCTTGGATCTACCGACACTCCTCCTCGCATCGGCCGTTACGCGTGGTGGATTGGTGATCAAGGTGTGAAGGCATCGCTGGCGCTGCCGGATCGCGCAGACGAAGTCACCTATGCGCCTTGGGATACCGAGACGCAGCGGCGACGTATCCGCCAACAAATCGCATCCATGCCCAATTATTTCCGCATGAGCACCGCCACGACGACTCTAGCGAAGGAGGGCTTTGATCCCTTCGTCGTTGGCGCGGTTTTGAGCAAGGTGCACTCGCACGCGCAGCTCGGCTTTATCACGCCCACGGCGGGTTCGATGGATAAGTTTCTTCGCGGGCATTATCACGACTTCACGCCGGTGGCGCGGTCGGTCTTGGCGAATACGCGAATCGATGCGCACGCGGGCCTGATGCGGGACTTGTCGCTGAAGCCGGATGAGTTGGGCACGGCATTTGCCGCCTACGCTGACTATACGCACTACATGGAGAGGCCGGGTGGGACTCTGGCCGATGCCGATGTGGCTTATCCCCAGATTGAAAACGCGGACTCCTCACGCCGTCGCTACCAGATCACGTCGCCTACCTCATCGGTCTCGGCGGCTGATTTGCCCGACTTGGTTTTCGGAGTCTCGCCGGTGCTCACGGAGTTTATGTTGCAGTTTAAATTTGAACGGTCCTCCGCCAATCGCCTGACCGTCAAATCGCGTCTCTATGTCGGCTTGTGGAATCCTTACACCAGTGCGCTGGCGCCGAGGGCGACGGAGGGACTGGCCATCGAGATCGTTGGGTTGCCAGCGGTCACGGTCAGGGACGATGTCACGGGAAGCTCGGTGGTCGTGAATTTGCAAACGGCCTTGCCGAGCACGATCAAGGCTAGCGGGGGCGAAATGCGAGTGTTGCTGCCGTTTGGCAATGGGGTGACGACCACCCAAGGAACGCAGGCGGATCGGTCGTCGTGGTTGCCGGGGCGGATTTACGGTTGGACGACCGCAACCGGAGACACCCCCGGAGCCGACCTGAAGTTTTATGATAAAAACATCAGCGCCCAAGGATGGGCCTGTCCTGCGGTCGGTTTGACCGGATCGAGCAAGAGGTTGAGCGTGAGCACGAGCGGCTCCATCGCGGGCCTGACTCTCCGCCTGGTGTCGACCGCGGGGACGCTGGCTACCTACACCACGCCTGGCTTCAAGGCGTTGAACATACCGGGATCGGCGTCCAACGGGACCAGCGCCACGCCCACTTGGAAGTTCGCTTTCGCCACCCGGCTAAAACAGCCGATCATGGGTGATTCGAACCGGACGTGGCTGAAGACGTTCGATCCGCGCAATCACAAGCTCCCGGCGGAGTTCCTTGGCGGGTTTGATCCCAACCAAGATATCACGCCGCTGGACCCGAGCGTCTATATGGACGCCTCCGCTCCGAATACGGTGTTTCCCGATTACCTGCTCTATCGCATTCAGGGGACCGCCTCTAATGCCCTGTCGATGAGCGGCTACAACGACGTCCCGCTTTTCGAGCTGCCCCGGTCGCCTCTGCTTTCAGTCGGGATGCTTCAACACGTCCAAGTGAAAGACTCACGTCCTTTCAGCATCGGTAATTCTTGGGGCGGGCAGGCCAACGCCATCTTTGATCGTTTCTTCTTTTCCGGTCTTCAAGCAGCCGCGACTGAGGAGGCGGCGAAGACGCCCGATTTAGCCGCGGGCCAGCCTCTGCCCAACTGGAATCTGCAACCGGTGGCTCCGGTGGCCATCGCGAAGGTGCGGGCCGCCGCCGGGCTTTCATCGCAGCATCTGTTGCAGGCCGGAGGGTTTAACATTAATTCGACCAGTGTGGCGGCGTGGCGAGCGGTGCTTTCAGGTCTGCGCCTGCACCAAGCGTTTGCCTCCGCGAATATCGAGAATTCCAGCGGGCAGGCGTTCGGAACTCAACTGGCCTCGACCGCGCTGGTGACGGAATCATTCGACCGGGATGCGACGTTGGGCACCGGCACGGCTGCTCCGACGTTTTCACGGTTTTCGCATTCGGCGCAGGAAACGTATTTCTGGAGGCCGGTAAGCGGCAGTGGCTCCACGAACAAACGCGCGTTCAGCACGCACGCTTTTCGCTTGGGCGTGCGTGGCAGCGGCGACTCTTCGGCCACCGCGCCGGTGGATCCGTCGATCACTGCGCAACGGCTGACCACCGATCAAGTCGAGAGTTTGGCCGTAGAGATCGTGCGTTTACTCAAGGCGCGGGCGGAGATTGCTGGACCGTTTCGCACGCTGGAAGAGTTTCTCGGTCCACAATCCGAGGCGGGCACGCCCAGCCTGATCGAGGCCGCAATCGCCGCGACGACGATCAATCCCGATGAGATCAAGCCCGTGGACAACGTGGCTCTTTCCGCTGGCGTTTACGGGGCGGGCTTCAGCTCTCTGACGTTAACTCAGGCAGACATTCTGACCGCGCTCGCTCCCTATCTGCGCGTGCGGTCGGACACGTTTACGATCCGCTGTTATGGCGAGGCGATAAACCCCATCACGGCAGAGACGACGGGCAAGGCTTGGCTCGAGGCCACGGTTCAGCGTTTTCCCGAAACGGTGGACGCGGGTGACAACATCGAAACTCCTTCGGGGGCATTCGGACGTCGTTTCAAAATCATTTCCTTCCGATGGCTCTCTCCTTCCGATATCTAATCACCGGCTACGCGCTTCTCTTTTTTGCTCTCGCTCCACATGCGCCGGCGCAGGAGCAGGAACAATCGCGCCCGCTTGCGCCCGCTCCAGCGCACAAGCTGGTCAGCATTCACTTCACTGTGTTTGCGCTGGGAGGCATGGAGGGCGCGGTATATCGGCCAGAGGCGAACAAGCCTCCGCAGCCGCTGAAGTTTTACAGCGCTTACCGCTCGTCGAGCTACGCTTACAAGGGCACGACGCAACTACAGTTTTTCGACGAGAAGGCGGTGAGCGAAGAAGGAGCGCTCCCCATCGCCGTGTATGAGATTCCCGAGGGCGCGAAGGAGCTGCTCTTGTTATTTTCACCGAAGGCCGCCGCCGCTATCCAACCCGGCGACTCCGGGTTGAAGTATGATGTTTTTGGAATCGACGACAGCGTGGACTGCACTCCTGCCGGCCATTTTAGGACCATCAATGTATCGGGCCGGGAATATGTCGGTCACTACGCCGGCACGCGCTTTCCGATTCCCCGAGGCGTGGGTGAGGCGCACCCGGCGCGCGGCAAAGTCGCGTTGTCACTCGCCACTCCGGTAGGGGAACACTGGATCTCGACGGGCGGACACGAGTTTACGCTGACCGCTCGCGACCGTGTGACGCTGATCCTTTACCCACCCGCCAGCCGGACGGCCTTGTATCCGATTGTGCGACGGTTGACTGACACGGTGCCGACAGCCGATCCACTAGCTAACCAGTAGGCGTGCATGGGCCGGTTGCGGCCTTGCCTGTGATCGCTTCGCTGGAGGTAATGCCCGCATCCCCCGTGTTTTCCTCTTCCGTCGTATTTCCCACGTCCGCCGCGCGCGCCGCTTACATTGATCGCCGTCTGGCGGAGCTGTATCCGGAGACGCCGATCCCGCTCGATCACAAGGACGCCTACACGCTGCTGATCTCGGTGCTGCTCTCGGCGCAGTGCACCGACAAACGCGTAAACCTCCAAACGCCGGGGCTTTTCGCCAAGGCCGACAACCCGCGAGACATGGTGAAACTCTCCGTCGCGGAGATCGACGCGCACGTGCGCCCGTGCGGACTCGCCCCGCGCAAGGCACAGGCGATTCACCGGCTCTCAGAGCTCCTCTTGGAAAAGCACGGCGGCAAGGTCCCGCGCACGTTTGAGGAACTGGAAGAGTTGCCAGGAGTGGGGCACAAGACCGCTTCGGTCGTGATGTCGCAGGCGTTTGGTGTGCCCGCATTCCCCGTCGATACCCACATCCACCGGCTCGCCCAGCGCTGGCGGCTGACCAAGGCCGGAGCCAGCGTGGAGCAGACGGAGCGCGACTTGAAGAAGCTGTTTCCTCGCGAGCAGTGGAACCCGTTGCACCTGCGGATCATTTTTTATGGTCGCGAACATTGCACGGCACGCGGCTGCGATGGGCTGATCTGTGAGATCTGTCGCACGGTCAATGCGGGGCGTCTGCGGGCGGTCCGGGTGAAAAAGGCGTAAGCCGGGAAGGCGACGCAGGCCGCCGGAAAACAGTGTGAAATCGGTGTTGATTTACCCGAATCGGTTCCCCAACGTGCCCAACCTTTGGGACTCATAGCTCAGTTGGTTAGAGCACCTGCTTCACACGCAGGGGGTCACTGGTTCGAGTCCAGTTGAGTCCACCATTTTTAAAACCGCCTCTTCGAAGGCGGTTTTTTGTGCCCACTTGGATCGCGCACGGATTGAGTCAGGCTGCGCCAATAATTGGGCGGCCATCCGCCTTTTTGGCTCAGACGCTGGGGGCGTTTTCGCGCTTCTCCTAGGTGAGCAACAGGATTGGCGGTGGTCCGTCTTATGCGATAGGGTTCATACCATGGACCTCAATCAACTTACCCAGATGTCGCGTCAGGCCGTGACCGACGCCCAGTCCGAGGCGCGTCGTCGCAGCCATAACGAGGTGGAAACGTGGCACCTGCTCCACGCGCTCCTTACCCAAGAACGCGGTATTGTGCCTGCGCTCGTTGATAAGCTCGGCCTCACCACCAGCGCCCTCCAGCTCGCGGCCGAACGTGAACTCGACCGCGTGCCGAAAGTCTCCGGCAGCGTGGACACGTCCAAGGTTTACGTGACCCAGTCGCTCAACGAAGTCCTCACTCGCGCCGAGTCCGAGGCCAAGTCCCTCAAGGATGAATTCGTTTCCGTCGAACATCTCTTTCTCGGCCTCATCGACGTCTCCAAGCCCGACTCGCTGGCCAACTACTTCAGAGCCTTCGGCATCGACCGTTCCAAAACGCTCAAAGCCCTCAAGGACCTGCGCGGTGCCCAGCGGGTGACCACCGATAACCCCGAGTCCACCTACGCCGCCTTGCAGAAATACGGCATCGACCTGGTCGAGCAGGCCAAGAAGGGCAAAATGGATCCGGTCATCGGTCGCGATGACGAGATTCGCCGCACCGTGCGCATCCTCTCGCGCAAAACGAAAAACAACCCCGTGCTCATCGGCGAACCCGGCGTAGGTAAAACCGCCATCGTCGAGGGCTTGGCGCAGCGCATCGTGCGCGGCGACGTGCCGGAGGGCCTCAAGGACAAGACCATCTTTGCGCTCGATATGGGCGCGCTCGTGGCCGGCGCGAAATATCGCGGCGAATTCGAGGAGCGCCTGAAAGCCGTGCTCAACGAGGTGAAGCAGGCAGAGGGTCGCATCATCCTCTTCATCGACGAACTCCACACCATCGTCGGCGCCGGCAAGACCGAGGGCGCGATGGACGCGGGCAATCTCCTCAAGCCCATGCTCGCCCGCGGTGAATTGCACTGTATCGGCGCGACCACGCTCGACGAATACCGCCAGCACATCGAGAAGGACGCCGCGCTTGAACGCCGTTTCCAACCCGTGCTCGTCGAGCCACCGTCCATCGAGGACGCGATTTCGATCCTGCGCGGTATCCGCGAACGCTTCGAACTCCACCACGGCGTGCGTATTCAGGACAACGCGCTCGTCGCCGCCGTCACGCTTTCCAACCGCTACATCAGCGACCGCTTTCTGCCCGACAAGGCCATCGACTTGGTGGACGAGGCGTGCGCGATGATCCGCACCGAAATGGATTCCGCCCCGCAGGAGCTCGATGCGCTCCAGCGCCGCGTGCTCCAGCTCGAAATCGAGGAAGCCGCGCTCAAGCTGGAAAAGGACGAAGCCTCCAAACACCGCCTCGACACGCTGCGCAAAGAGCTCGGTGACGCGCGTTCGCAAGCCACCGCGCTCAAGGCCAAGTGGGAAAAGGAAAAGGAGTCGGTGAACCGCGTGCGCAAAACCCGCGAGGAACTCGACGCCGCCCGCATCGAGCTGGAAAAAGCCGAACGCGCCTACGACCTCAACAAGCTCGCCGAGCTGCGCCACGGGAAAATTCCGCAGCTCGAAGCCGAACTTAAGAAATCGGAGACAACCGCGGCAAAAACCGAGCTCTTCAAAGAAGAGGTCTCCGCCGAAGAAATCGCCGAGGTCGTCGCCAAATGGAGCGGCGTGCCGGTTACCCGCTTGATCGAAAGCGAGAAGGAGAAACTCCTTCGTCTGGGCGGCGTGTTGCACGAACGTGTGATCGGCCAGGACGAAGCGGTGCAACTTGCCACCGACGCGATCTTGCGTGCCCGCGCCGGCATTAAAGATCCGCGTCGTCCGGTCGGCAGCTTCCTGTTCCTCGGCCCGACGGGCGTGGGTAAAACCGAGCTGGCCAAGACGCTCGCGGAAACCCTCTTCGACAGCGAAGCGGCGATGATCCGCATCGACATGTCGGAATACATGGAGAAGCACAGCGTCGCCCGCCTGATCGGCGCGCCTCCCGGCTACATCGGCTACGACGAGGGTGGTCAGCTCACCGAGGCGGTGCGTCGCAAGCCCTACGCGGTCGTTCTCTTCGACGAAGTCGAGAAGGCTCACCCGGATGTGTTCAACGTGTTGCTCCAAGTGCTCGACGACGGGCGCATCACCGATTCGCAGGGACGCACGATCGATTTCAAAAACACGATCATCATTCTTACCTCGAACATCGGTTCGCGTTACCTGCTCGAAGGCGTGACGAGCGACGTCATCCCCGAGGGCGTGCGCGAGTCGGTCATGGCGGAGTTGCGCAAGGCGTTCCGCCCCGAGTTCCTCAACCGCATCGACGAGACGATTCTCTTCAAGCCGCTCACGTTGGAAGAGATCACGCGCATCGTGGACCTGTTGCTGGCCGACTTGAACAAGCGCCTGGCTGATCGCCGCGTGACCGTGACGCTCGACACGAAAGCGAAGGAGTGGGCGGCCGAGAAGGGTTACGACCCGGTCTTCGGCGCGCGTCCGCTCAAGCGCTTCTTGCAGCGTCAAATCGAGACCAAGCTCGCCCGCGCCTTGATTGGCGGCGAAGTCAAAGAAGGCACCGATGTGACGTTCAAAGTGAAGGGCAACGAGTTGGTGATCGCCGGCTAACCCGAGTGTAGGAGCTTTGAGTGGGAGCGAGCTTGCTCGCGAGGATCGGAATCGCGAGCAAGCTCGCTCCCACGTCGGAAATTGGACTGCCGGGGACTGCGGGGAAAATACTTCGACTTGGTCACTGCGGTCTCCCTCCCTCAAAGAAACGCATGGCCTCGGTGGGAGCGGGCCGTAAGTTTCGCGGCGTGTCTGATTCTCTCACGCTCAAGCCCATCGGGTTCATTCGCACTGAAAAGCGAGTGAAGTTCCAAGCCCTGCACCAGCCCGCTGATCACGAGGTGGAGTGCAACGTGCTGGAACTGCTTCCCGGCGTGAACTTCGAGCAGGCGTTGCAGGACCTCGCGGGGTTCGACCGGGTGTGGCTGCTGTGGTGGTTTCACCGCAACGAGACCTGGCGTCCGTTGGTGCTGCCGCCGCGCGGTCCTTCGCACCGGCGTGGCGTATTTGCGACCCGTTCGCCGCATCGTCCCAACCCGCTCGGCATGACGCCGGTGCGCCTGTTGGGCGTGCAAGGTCGCACGCTGCGGCTGGGCGCGTGTGATCTGGTGGACGGCACGCCGGTCTTCGACGTGAAGCCCTATGTGCCGGCTTATGATTCTTTTCCTGACGCGAAGGCAGGGTGGATCGACGAAGTCGATGCGGCGGTGAGCGCTCCGGCACAGTTCACAGTTGGCTTTTCCGAGCACGCGGAGGCTCAGGCGCGCTGGTTGCGCGAGACGCATCAGGTGGATTTCACGCCACGGCTGGTGGAGTTGTTGTCGCGCGATCCTTCGCCGCATCGCACCCGGCGGATTCGCAAGCGGGCGTCGGGCGCGTTTGAGATTGGGTGTGGCGCGTGGCGGGCGGAGTTTTCCGTCGAGGGACAAGCAGTGACGGTGCGCGCGCTGGAGACGGGTTATCCGCTACGGTTTCTTACGCGTGAGGGCTACGAAGACATCCCCGACCGCGATGCGCAGATGGCGTTTCTGGAGCGCTGGCCGGAGAGCTGAGCTATTTTCGCCGCGAATGACGCGGATGCTCGCGGATTCGATCTTAAATCCGGAACTCCGAATCCGCGAGAATCCGAGTAATCCGCGGAAAGATTAGAGGGGAGGCGCTGGCCAAGACTAAGATTGCGGCGGGCGGCTGGACCTTTGTGCGTCCATCGATAAGGTTACGATAACCCCGCATAATCCCATGAACTCAGAAAATCTTCCCTCTCTTTACATCAAGCCTGGTTGTCCGTGGTGCCACGAAGTGGTCGAGTTTCTCGATGAACACGGTATCGGACATCACGAGATCGACGTCACTGCCGATGCGCGGGCATTCGATGAGATGAAACGCAAATCCGGCCAATCCAAGGTGCCGACGCTCGATTGGAATGGGCAGATACTCGCCGACTTCGGTGTGGATGAGCTGGTTCCTTTTCTGCACAGCCAGAGCGTCGAATTGGAAGAGAGCTGAGGCCAAAAAAAAGACGCGGCAAGATGCCGCGTCTTTTTTATCGGAGGGCTGAAGCCTTAGGCTTTCAAGCAGCAGTGCTTGAACTTTTTGCCGCTGCCGCAGGGGCACGGGTCGTTACGGCCGGCCTTGGGCGCGGTGGATTTGATCGGAGCGGGGCCGTTGCGGAGGGTGCGGGTGAAGATCCAGCGACCGCCGATGCGTTGGAATTCGGACTTCTCGTGCAACTCTCCTTGGGCGCCGCCTTCGGCGATAAAATAGGCGGTGAAATCAACGTAGGAGACGTCGGGTTTTACCTCGGGCTCGTGGGAGTGGATGACCAGACGCGTCCACGGAAGCGGGGCCATGTCGGCTTCTTCGACGTAGGGCTGACGCGAGGAGGGCAGGTAGGTGTTGTGGAGAAACTCGTTGGCGTTGGCGACGTGGCCGGTGAAGCGGGCGCGCATCAGCTGTTCGGCGGTGGCGGCCGGGCGTTTGCCCGTGATGATGGGCTCGCAGCAGGCGGAGAAATCGAGGCCGCTGCCGCAGGAGCAGGGCTGGCCGGAAACGGGTTTGGGAAGGGCGGTGGCAGAGGTGGACATGACGTTAGAAGCCGGACAACAAGCCGTGCGCTTCAGGAAAAGGCGAGCGTGGAAGGGGGACGGGGAAGATCGGGTGTAGGAGCCTGCTTGCAGGCGATGCGGGAGATAAACGACGGCGATAGGTTCTCATCGCCTGCAAGCAGGCTCCTACATTTCGGAAGCCGGAACCGAGAGGGCTCAGAAGCCCGCGTGGACTTCGTGTTGGTGGCCGGGCTCGATCGTGAGCGATCCGAGGCCGACGCACTCAACTTGGTCGTTTTTGTAGAGCTTGGCCGTGATGGGCGCGGTGGCGTCGGGGGTTTCCCAGCGCCATTTACCAATCGAGACGAACTGCAGCGGAATGCCTTTTTCCCAGGAGAGTCCCGGACCCTCGCCGCGGATGAAGAGTCGGTTACCAATGCCGATATAGGCAGTCGCAACGAGGCGGGTGAATCCATCGGAGGTGACCGAGCTTTCCGTGGCCTCTTGCGGTTCGCTGGTTAGCCCGAGGTCGAAACCATCGTCATCGTCGGACCTGGATTTGCGGGCGCGGGGCGGCTTAGCAGCTGGAGGTTCGTCGACGGGAACCTCGGCGGCATTGGGCTCGGAGGGCGTGAAGATTTCCGCTTCGGCAGCCGGAGTGGGCGGAGTTTCGAGCGACGCGGGCGCGGGTGTGGGCTCGGGAACGTGAGCTGTCGGAGTGGGAGGCGTGGGCTCGACGATGGGATCGGCGGGGGTGGCAGGGGCAGGCGGATGGGCGGGCGGCTTAGCTTTTTTGGATGAAGGCGCTTTGGGTTTAGGTTCGGCGGCGACGACGACGGGCTCGGGTTCGACGGCCGCGATCGGCGTGGCAACAGGTGCGGGTTTTTCGTCCGGCGGGGTTGCGGGCGCTGATTCACTGGGGCGGGCGGCGGGATGCGCAGGCGGCGGTTCGGTTGCGCTCACGGCGCGGCTGCGGACGGTTTCGACGATGGAGTCAATCTGCTCGGCGGCGCGGGCGAGGGACTTGGCGAGGTCGTTCTCACGAGCGGCAAGCGCATCGGACTTGGTCGCAGTGGCGGCTTGGAGCCCCGCGATGACGCGGACGATTTTTTCGGCGGCGGCTTCGAGGTGCGCGAGGTTCTCTTTGAGCGGGGCCTGCGCTGCGATGGCGGAGCCGGCGAGTTGTTGAGTGACGCTGTCGATCCGCTCCTGCAGCTGGGCGGGAAACTTGCTGAGGACATCGAGGTTTTGCTTCGAGGTTTCGCCAATCCCGTGCAGACCGGCGGCGGCGATGCTGAGTTGCTCGGCGGACTCGGCGGTGGTTCGCGCGAGGGCGGCGATCTGGTTTTGGCGGTCGGTGAGCTCGGCGTCCTGTCGACGCGCGTAGTTGGCCAAAAACGGAATCACCAGCAGGGCTGAGCCGAACACGACGCAGATCGTGATGGCGAGCAGCGGGCCCGGGGCGATGGGAGCGGCGCTGCGGATGGCGATGGCCGCGGCGGTGGCGATGAGAACGATATCGCCGATGATAAAGGGGAGCTTGGGCAATTTCGGAGCCTCTTCGGGATAATTCATAGGGTGAGCGTCCGCGACGGAGGTTTTGTGCGGTGGGAGGGCGGCATTCTCAAGACGGAAAGGCGGAGTCGGTGAACGTCTTTCCTGAGGCGTTTCCTGTGTGGGTTGAGGGGGTTTTAGAGCTTTGACCGGCGGCGGCGCGGGTTAGGCTGTGGGTATTCCCAATATGGACTTCGCGCACTTCATGCGGATCGAGCGGGAGGTGGACGGCAAGACGCGGCACTATGTGGTGCACACGCGAGATCCGAAGTTCTCCGTCGAAATCATGCCTGACGAGGCGGCGCCCGATCACATGGGCAAAGGCGTGATCAAGGCGCTGCGTTTGCCTAATTCGTGGGCGGGAAACTATTCGCAATGCGCCAAGTTGATCGCGGCGGCGCAGGAGTTTTTCCATCGCTCGCTCGCCGAGCCGGCGCCGAAGGGCGAGACGCGTCGGTTTCAGGCGTGAGCGTCTGGTGTCTGTGGTATCCGCTGGACTACGCTATACGATCGCGGGGAACCGTTCGCTGATCGCGGTGATCAGGCGGGTCCACTCGGCGGGCGATAGATCGTCTTTGCGACCCGGGGCGACTTGGCGGTGATCGGTCATGACGGCCGTTGTCCAACCATGGCGGAGCCAGCGCGGGGCGAGCCAGTCGAGGGCGCTCTCGATTTGGGCAGTAGTAAGAGGCGTGGCTCGGGTGTCGCCGGCGAAGGAGACGCCGATCAGAAAATCGTTGCAGTTGGCGCGTCCTTGGAAGGCGGATACGCCGGCATGCCAGGCGACGTGTTCATCATCTACGAGACGGGCGCGGGTGCCGTCGGGGGCGATGATCACGTGGTAGCTGACACGGCTTTCGGGACGGAGCATGTGCGCGATGGTCGCGTCGAAATCCATCACGCTATGATGAAAGCACACACCGAGATTTTCGTGGGCGGGCGCCGTCGAGAAGTTGGGCGAAGGATGCCGGTGTTCAGGAAACGTCATGGACGGAGAACGCGTTAGAGGGCGCGCCAAGCAGCGCCGATAAGCGAGATGATCATGCCGATGCGGATCGCTCCCTCGATGGTGAGAATGACCAGAATCCACTTGAGGCTAGAGTTGCGCCGGAGCGAGTAGCCGGCGAGCGAGACGATGAGCATGCAGGCGACTTGGATGCGTCCATTCTCGGGGATGAGCATGAGAATCATCCAGATCCAGTAGACGACGATACCCGCACCCCAGATGAAGGATATCAGTTCGCCGGGGCCGCGGTCGCGGGGATCTACGCCGTGTTCGATCTGCTTTATGCCCAAGTGGCGCTCCGCGATCACGAGCTGCCACACCTCAAAGAGGAGGAACAGGGGCGCGAGATACAGGAGGAGCGGAGTGCCCATGTCGGTGATAATGACTCAACGTTTCGCCCCGGGGATCTCAATCTGACACAGGCACGAGTCGCGCTACGCGGTCTGGCATGAGCACGTAGAGAAGTCCGTCGGGACCGGTGATGACATCACGCATGCGTCCGAGGCCTTTGAAGATGACCTCTTGGTCAACGACCTTGCCGCCTTTCAGCTCAAGGCGGACCAGTTCTTGTGCGGCGAGCGAGGTGACGAAGAGGTGGTTTTTCCACTTGGGGAAACGGTCGCCTGTGTAGAAACCCATGCCGCAGGGAGCGATAGAGGGCACCCAAGCAGTGACGGGCGGCTCGACGTTCGGAAGCGTGCTGAACTCGGTCATAGGCGTGCCGTTGTAGTTCATCCCGAAGGTGACGAGAGGCCAGCCGTAGTTGAGTCCGGGGTGAATGAGATTGAGTTCATCGCCGCCGCGCGGTCCATGCTCGTGCTCCCAGAGTTCGCCGGTGACGGGATCGAGGCGAAGGCCTTGGGGATTGCGATGTCCGTAACTCCAGATCGAGGGAATCGCGCCCGGGGTGTTGATAAAGGGATTGTCGGCCGGAATGCGCCCGTCGTCGTAGAAGCGATGGATTTTTCCGTTCGGTCGCTTGAGGTCCTGGGCGTCTTGCGATTGGCCGCGTTCACCCATGGAGAAAAAGAGGAATCCCTTACGATCGAAGGCGAGCCGTCCGCCGTAATGGATGCCGCCGGTGTTGCGGTAGAATTCGACCGGGGCGCGAAAGATCACCTGCTCGTCGGTCCATGCGTTGTCCTTGAGATGTCCGCGAACGACGGAAGTGAGGCAGACGTTCTTGCCATCGGTGTTTTTACGCGGATCGGCGAAGGCGAGGTAGATCCAGCCGTTGTGGGCGAAGTCAGGGTGGGGAACGACGTCGAAGAGACCGGCCTGGCCACCGGCGTCCACCGCAGGGGTTCCGCTGACGGGTTGCTCGCGAAGCACGCCTTTATCGACGACACGGAGAGTGCCGCGTTTTTCCGTGATGAGCACGCGGTCATCGGGAAGGAAGGCGATGGACCACGGTTCCCGCAGACCGGGGAACGCGGTCTCGATGCGGTAGGAATGCAGGCGGCTCGTGGCGATCGCACCCGGATCGGGATGCGGCGGGGGCTGGCGGCGTTCGGCGGCGTGGCCGGATTGTTCGCGGATATAGACGATGAGCCCACGTATTTCTTTATCCGATACCGTGGCACCAAACGCGGGCATGCCGGCCTCGGGGTGGCCGTTGTGAATGCTGGCGGCGAGGCTGGCGTCGTCGCCACCATGTTTCCAGCTATCGCCGAGAAGCGAGGGGCCGGCACCACCTTCGAGACCGGCACCGTGGCAACCGGAGCAAAGTTCGGTGTAGAGCTTGCCCAAGTCCCTCGGAGGCTGCTGAGCCGGCGAACGGGAGGCGAGCAAAGCGGAGCCGAGTAAAACGGCCGAGAAGAAGCGGGGCAGGGGCATGAGCGGCACGACGTGGGGAGGGTTGGGCGTTTCGCTTGGGTTGAAGGCGAGTGTCGCAGAAGCAAAAACTTGCGCTGGTGCCCTTGGCCGGACTCGAACCGGCACGGCCTTACGGCCAAGAGATTTTAAGTCTCTGGTGTCTACCATTCCACCACAAGGGCGCTAGCGAACCGCGAGACTGAACAGTGTCTTTGCTGGCGGTCAACGCTGCGCGCTACTCGACGTGTGCGTCGTTCCTTCTTTTCTCGGCCGTGCGACTGCCGTTGGCGGGGCGATTCGGCCTTGGGTGGACGCTTGTTTCCGCGCAACCCAAGTCGTGAGGGGGAAGCGGATGAGGCCGTGATACAGGCCGAGGATCATGATGACGCCGGCGACGGCATAGATCAGTCCCTCGGCGGTGGTGGGCACGGCGGGGCGATAAACCTCAAGGGTGGCATTCGCGATGGAGTGATCGAGATTCGCGAAGAAAACGAAGGGCTTTTCCCAGAGCGAAGCGTTGCGAATGGCCGTCTCGGCGGACGTGAGGTCGTGGACGCGGGTAATGGCCTCCTGCATCACGTTGCCCAAGCGGGCGACGGCGGCGTCCGTGTTAGCTGCCGTGCGCTCGATGAATTGAGGTAGCGTGAGCTTCGATTGCGCGGCAACGGATTCGAATTGGGCGAGCTGGCGGCGAGCCTCGTCGAGGCGTCCGCCGAGGCGCTGGAGGTATTGCTGGATGAACTCGGGCAACTGGCAAAAGGCCACCGCGCCCAAGACGCAGAGCACGCGGTCCAGCAGGCTTTCGCCGGCGCGGAAAATCGGTCGAAGAGGTGCAGTCCAGCGCATGGCGGCGAGCTTCTCCATGCATCGCCCCGTGGGCAAGCGGCGAACGGGCGGGGCGATGTCAGGAGGCAAGTGCCTCAACGCAATGGCGAGTCGGTGGTCAACTTATCTACGTCGAGCGTGACGCCGGCCTTTTCCAAGGTGCGCAGCAACGGCGTGGCGTAGGCTTCACCGAGGGTCTCGATGAGTAAGTCCACATCGACTGAGTCGGAATCGGTCGCATAGCCGACCGCGTCGGCGATCTTGATGATGTCGTCCTCGGTGAAATGCTCCTCCAGAACGGAAGGGCGGATTTCGACCGAGGTAAGGGTCGCCCAAGGCGCACCCTCCGCATCGGGATCGCTTTGGGTCAGGCGAACGGTCCCGCGCAGGCCGGCGGCGGCGATGCGGTGGGACGCGTGTTGGAGGGTTAACCAAGCGGCGGCAGTATGCGCCAGCGCGGCCTGTCGGAGGATCGTGGAACGGGAGGCAAGCAAGGCAGAGAGCTTCATATAATGAATTTCCGTCTGGGTGCCCGTGCACCGGGTTGAGGTGGAGGAAGAACCCGCCCCTTTATGCGGCACGTCCGCGAGCGACACGCCGAGGGAACGGCTGACCTGTCAACTGAGCCTGCGTCTGGTTAGCACGACGCGGGCCGAACGATCTCAAGCGACGAAAACCGTGGGCGTTCTCCCGCTGAGGTGCAAGCGGTCGGTCAGGGAATTTTTATGAAAGTAGGTTACTGCAAGAGGCGCCTGTATTTAAGACAGACGCGCACGCAGAACTTTTCCGAAGCGGGCGATGCCTTCTTCGATGCGCGCCTCGGTCGCGTTGCTGAAATTGAGGCGCAGGGTATTGCGCACCGGTTCGCCGACCCAGAAGGGGGCGCCGGGGACAAACGCGATTTTTTCGCGGGCGGCCATGTGGAGGAGTTCGGTCGTGTCGATTCCCGCCGGTAACGTAACCCAAAGAAACAGGCCCCCTTCGGGCCGCGTCCACGAACAGGTGTCGGGCAGGTGGCGGGCGAGCGCGGCGAGCATCACGTCGCGGCGGCGGGCATACACGGAGCGTAGTGTTTCGACGTGCGCCGCAAGCACGCCGGGCTGGCTGACGTAGTGGTGAACGAGGCGCTGCGTGAAGGACGACGTGTGGAGATCGGCAGCTTGTTTGGCGGTGGTGATCTTGTCGCGCAACGAGCGGTCCGGGACGTAGAGCCAGGCCACGCGCAGGCCGGGGGCGAGGATTTTGCTCGAAGTGCCGAGGTAAAGGCAGTCGCGAGCGCCGGGAAAGGTGCCGAGGGCGGGCAGGGCGTTGCCGGAAAAACGGAGTGCGCCGTAGGGATCATCCTCGAGCACCGGGATGCCGAACTCGGCGGCAATCAAGACTACCTCGGCGCGGCGGGCGGCGGACAGGGTTACCCCGGTCGGATTTTGAAAATTGGGGATCAGGTAGAGGAGTTTCGGGCGGACCGGGGACGTCTCCAGAAACGCACGGAGGGCGGCGGGTTGGAGTCCGTTTTCGTCGGACGCGAGGCCGATGGCGCGGGCTTCGTAGGCTTGAAAGGCTTGGAGCGCGCCGAGGTAGGCGGGGTTTTCGGTGATGACGAGGTCACCCGGGTCGAGCAGCACTTTGGCAATGAGGTCGAGCGCCTGTTGAGAGCCGGCGGTGATGACGATTTCGTCGGGCGCGGCGGTGAGGCCGACGGTTTCGGCGAGGTGCGAGCAGACCCATTCGCGGAGGGGGAGGTGGCCTTCGGTGACTCCGTATTGGAGGGAGGCGGGGCCGTCGGCGGCGAGCACGGCTTGGGCGGAGCGGGAGACCGCGTCCACGGGGAAGAGTTCGGGGGCGGGGAGTCCGCCGGCGAAGGAGATGACGTCGGGCGCGGCGGTGACCTTGAGGATCTCGCGGATGGCGCTGGGTTTGAGCGCGGCGGTGCGCGCAGCAAAGCGATAAACGGGTTGAGAGGAGCGGGATGTGTGCATCGCGAGTTAGGACGTCTGCGGACTAATTCAAGGGCGGTCGAGGTCGAAGAAGGTGAGGTCGCGGGCTGGCTCGGGCGGTTCGGGCGGAAGGAGATCGGGATGGGCGTTGAGCAGGAGCATGTCGTGCGTGGCGGGCCGGAGGGGTGTCTCGAAGAACGGGCGGCTGATCGCTTCACGGAGACGTTCCGCGTGGAGGCGGAGCGGTTGCGTGAAGCGCAACGTGGCGGTGAATTCGGTCGTGGTCATGGCGGGTGTGGTTTGGTTTTTGATAAACCCACTCCCGTGCCGGTCCGGACAGGGCACAAAAAAAGCCCCCTCCGGTATGGCACCGGAGGGGGCGAAAGTGATCTTCGCTCAGGCCCCTCTCGGCGCGCAGGTAACGGACACGACGACGACTGCGACTACGGAGGAGTAGGCGGAGGCTTTGGCGTTAGCCATGGGCGTCGTGGTGTTGCGGAGGTTCATTGAGACGAAGGCAAAGAGGCGCGGGATCGGTCGCGGGTCAAGTTGCGTTTTTAACGCGCGGCGCGGGCGGCACGGCGGTTCTTCACCGCTTCATCGGCCCGGCGGTCGAGCCAGCGAATAAAGGCGAAGCGCGGGCGGGGGCTCACGAATTCGTCGGCATGGACCGCTTCACCGTGGGTGTAGAGGGTCTCGGGATCGACATAGGTGCCCAGCACGAAATCAACGAGCGGGAGGCCGAAGATGCCGGAGATACCTTCGTTGCAGCGGATGTCAGCGTGGTGGCGCAGGTGGAAGGCGTAGGCCTTGCGCCAGATGCGTCCGTAGCGCGGGTGTTCGATCAGGCGATCCCAGGTGTCTTGCGGCCAGTGTTCGACGGCGTGGATCAGCTCGTAAAGCGACATCGAAAACGAGACGGCAAGATAGCCGCCGAGGAATACCGGGGCGGAGGGGAATATCCATTGGGCCACCGCCAGGAGGGGGGTAATCACCAGAGAGAACACCAGAACCGAATACCACGGGAAGTAGGATGCCTCGTGTTGTTTTTCCTCTTCGATGGGGAAGGTATTGCGAGCGATGTGGGTGTCGTCGTTTTCGATGAAGCCGGGGACCTCTGCGTTGCTCACTTTAGACCGGTGATAGCCAATGTGGGTAAGCGCGTGGTGGAGCGTGTGCTGCTTGTAAAAGTAGCTGAGCATCGGGACCAACGGCGCGTGCAAGATGTAGCGGTGGAAGAAGTATTCGAAAATACCGGCGATCGAATGCACGCAGACGAATACGATCACAAAGGAGAGCCAGCCTGCGGCGAGTTGGGCACGCCAGACACCGGGGAATACCAGGGCCAAAACCGCAAAAAGAACGGCGAGTGAAAAGATAACTGTGGCGATAAAGAGCCACGGGGAGAATTTCTCCTCGTGCTTACCCCCGTGGGATTGATCGGACATGGTGGAGTCGTGAGTGGAGGGTTGTCGGTTCTGTTAAAAGGAAAAGCTCATCAGCAAAGATGCAGGCCGACTAGCGTAATCGTCGCAAGCGACCTGCGGGGTGCCGGCTGTGATGGGCATCGGTGTGAGCGGGTGCGGGTTATTTGTCTTTGTCGCCGCTAAATAATTTCTTGAGTCCAGCGCCGGCTTTCTTGACGGCACCTGAGGCGGCGTCGGTGGCTGTGGCGCCCGATGCGGAGCCGATGTTCAGGGCGGATTCGGCGACGGCTTTGGTGATATTTCCGAGGACCTGGGCCATGACTTTGGTCGCGAGTTGGTCGGGCGTGATACCGCCCTCGGCGGTGCCCAAATCGGTGAGGACCAGCGGCGGCATCGGCAGGGCGAGGGCGGTGGGGCCGACGCCGAGGGTGACCTTGGCGTTTTCGAGGCGGAAGGTTTTCACCTCAAACTTGAGGGGTTTGCCCTCCTTGGTGGTCGGGTGGTCAGCGGGCTTTTCTGCGGTGCCGCCCATATTCTTTTCGATGTTGTTGAGCAGGTCCTTGATGTTGCTGCTAAAAATCTTGGTTTCATAGACGAACTCGGGGGCGTTGATGATCATCTCCTTCACCACGATGTGGTCGCCGAGGAGCGACGTGGGCACGAGGCTCACGTGAACTTTTCCGCAAGAAAATGCCTTGTCGCCTTTCCAACCTTCCGGGTTGCCCACGAATAGTCCGTTCAACGTGCCGGCACCGGAAAGGGGCGAAATCGAGGCGCTGTTGAGCGTAACCTTGGTCCCTGTGATCGCGGGCGCGAACCGGTTGACTCCCTGAGTGACAATCGAGCCGAGGAAAAACGAGGCGACGAAGGCACCGATGACCACGAGCGCGAGCAGGCTGGCCAGAATGATCAGGAGTTTTTTCATAAGGGTGAGTTGAGCAGCCCGCAACGTGTCCTGAGCGACACCTTCGGGCAAGCTCCCCTTGGCCTTAGCTGTGGTGCCCGGCCAAAGAATGCGCAGCCATTGGCAAATCGCGATTGGTGGAGGAATCGCCGAGGGAGCATACTCTGGTTCCCAGATGAGCTTTCCATTTCCCACCCTCTCGGCCGACGAAGCGGCCTCCTTGATCCAAAATGGCCAGACCCTCGGGGTCAGTGGCTTCACGCCCGCCGGCGCCGCCAAGGTCGTGCCGCGCGCGCTCGCAGCCCGCGCTCGTGCCGAGCATGCCGCCGGACGTCCCTTCAAGGTTGCGGTGGTCTCGGGCGCTTCCACGGGCGACTCGCTCGATGGTGAACTGGCCCGCGCCGAGGCGATCTCCTGGCGCACTCCTTACCAAAGCAACAAGTCGCTGCGCGAAAGCATTAATGGCGGACGTATTCGCTTCTTCGATATGCACCTCTCGCACCTTCCTCAACAGGTGCGCAGCGGGTTCCTAGGTGAATTCGACTGGGCCATTGTCGAAGCCTGCGATGTCACCGCCGACGGCCAGATCGTGTTGAGCACCTCGGTCGGCGCGTCGCCGACGTTTCTGCATTCCGCCAAGAAGGTCATCATCGAGCTAAACCGCTTCCATTCGCCGAAGCTGCGCGGGTTCCATGACATTTATGAGCCGCTCGATCCTCCGCACCGTCTGCCGATTCCGATTCTGCGTCCGTCTGACCGCATCGGCACGGAGACGGTCAAAGTCGATCCGCGCAAAATAGTGGGCATCGTCGAGAGCAACATGCCCGATGAAACCGGTGGCTTCGATCCGGCCGATCCGACCACCGAGCGCATCGGTCGCAACGTCGCCGAGTTCATCGCTGGCGAACTGCGCGCCGGTCGCATCCCCAAGGAGTTTCTCCCCATCCAGTCCGGCGTGGGCAACATCGCCAACGCCGTTCTCGGTGGCCTCGGTGCACACCCGGACATCCCGGCCTTCGAGATGTATTCCGAGGTTATTCAAGACTCCGTCATCGACCTAGTCCGCTCCGGCAAAATCAAGTTCGCCACGGGCACCTCGCTGACGATCGCCCAAGACGTGTTGCGCAAATTCTACGACGACCTGGAGTTCTTCCGCTCGCGCATCCTACTCCGTCCGCAAGAGATCACCAACAACCCCGAAATCGTCCGCCGTCTCGGTATCATTACTGTTAATACGGCCATCGAGGTGGATATCTTCGGTAACATCAACTCGACGCACATCATGGGTTCCAACCTCATGAACGGCATCGGTGGCTCGGGTGACTTCACGCGCAACGCCCACATTTCCATCTTTACCTGTCCGTCCTCCGCCAAGGGCGCCAAGATCAGCACCATCGTGCCGCTGGTGTCGCACATGGATCACAGCGAACACTCGGTTCAGGTGGTCGTCACCGAAAATGGCATCGCGGATCTGCGCGGGAAAACGCCCAATGAGCGCGCCCGCCTGATCATCGAGAAGTGTGCGCACCCCAAGTTCCACGATGCGTTGCTCCGCTACGCCGACATGGCCAAGCAGGGCCAGACGCCGCAGACGCTGGCCAAAGCCTTTGCCTTCCATGAGCAGTTCCTGCGCACGGGAGACATGAGCGGCGCAGGGCTTTAACCCACCGTCGCGCTTTAAGCAGGTGATGAGGCACAGGCATTCCTGCCTGTGCCTTTTTCTTTTTATGATCCGGCGGTGGTGCGGCACAGACAGGGATGTCTGTGCCGTGTCTGTGCCGCCGTCCATGCCCCCGGAAGTTTTACCTTGTCAGGCGGCGGGGGCGCGCCTGCCTTGGCGCAAACGTCAACCCTCCCGCGCGCACCCATGGCCAACGCCTACACAGAAGACTCAATCAAGACCCTCTCTCCGCTCGAACACATCCGCCTGCGTCCCGGCATGTATATCGGGCGCCTCGGTAGCGGTTCGAACGCGGAAGACGGCATCTACGTGCTGCTCAAGGAGACCATCGATAACTCCATCGACGAGTTCACGATGGGTTACGGCAAAAAGATCGAGATCGAACTCACCGACAGCACCATCCGCGTGCGCGACTACGGACGCGGCATCCCGCTCGGCAAGCTCGTCGATTGCGTTTCGATCATCAACACGGGCGCGAAATACGACAGCGAGACGTTCCAAAAATCCGTCGGCTTGAACGGCGTCGGTCAGAAAGCCGTCAACGCGCTCTCCATTTATTTTTCCGCCCAGGCGGTTCGTGAAGGCGAGACCCGCATCGTGGAGTTCGAGCAGGGCAAGCTTCGCAAAGACCACAAGACCCACAAAACCACCGAGCGGAACGGCACGATCATCGCCTTCACGCCTGACGAGGCTCTCTTCGGCAAAGACTTCAAGTTCCGCAACGAGTTCATCGAGGAGATGCTCTGGAACTACGCGTATCTCAATCGTGGTCTCACGCTCACCTTCAACGGCAAGGCCTACCGATCCGAGAACGGGTTGAAGGACCTGCTCGTTAAGAAACTCACCGGCGACACGCTTTACCCGATCATCCACATCGAGGCGGAGGACATCGAAGTCGCGCTGACCCACGGTGCCCACTACGGCGAGGAATATTACTCCTTCGTTAACGGCCAGCACACCACCATGGGCGGCACCCACCTCGCCGCCTTCCGCGAAGGTCTCGTCGCCACGCTGCGCAACTTCTTCAAGAAAGACTACGACGCCGCCGACATCCGCCAGTCCGTCATCGCCGCCGTCTCGGTGCGCGTGCAGGAACCGGTTTTTGAATCACAGACCAAGACCAAGCTCGGCTCCAACGACCTCGGCCCTAAGGGCCCGACCATCCGCCAGTTCATCGGCGGTTTCCTCCAGCAGCACCTCGACAACTGGCTCCACCGCAACCCCGAGGCCGCCGATGCGTTGAAGCGCAAAATCGAGGAAAGCGAACGCGAGCGCAAAGAGCTCTCCGGCATTCGCAATCTCGCCCGCGAACGCGCCAAAAAAGCCTCGCTCCACAACCGCAAGCTCCGCGACTGCCGCGTCCACCTCGATTCCAAGGACAAACGCGCCGAAGACAGCTCCCTATTCATCGTCGAGGGCGACTCCGCCGCCGGCTCGCTCACGTCCTGCCGCGATGTGCAGACCCAGGCCGTCTTCGCGTTGAAGGGCAAACCGCTTAACACCTTCGGCCTCACTAAGAAGGTCATCTACGAAAACGAGGAATTTCACCTCCTCCAAAGCGCCCTCAATATCGAGGAAGGCATGGATGGCCTGCGCTACAACAAGGTCATCATCGCGACCGACGCCGACGTGGACGGCATGCACATCCGCCTACTGTTGCTCTCGTTCATCCTCCAGTTTTTCCCGGAGCTGATCACGCAAGGGCACCTCTTCATTCTGGAGACGCCGCTCTTCCGCGTGCGCAATAAGAAGGAGACGCGTTACTGCTACAGCGAAGCGGAGAAACAATCCGCGCTCCACAAGCTGGGTCAAAGCGCCGAGATCACGCGCTTCAAAGGCTTGGGCGAAGTGAGTCCGGCCGAGTTCAAGGATTTCATCGGTGAAAACATGCGCGCCGAAAAAGTCACCCTCGACCGCCTGCACGACGTCGGCGGCCTGCTCACGTTCTACATGGGCAAGAACACCCCCGACCGCCAGGACTTCATCATCGGCAATCTCAAGGTGGAGAAGGATCTGGTCGAGGTTTGATTAACTGTGCGAAATGGCGTGTGTAATTAGTGTGGTTAAGTGTGGCTTTACCCAGGTGGAGGCTAGGGTTTACATCTCGAAGTAACTGTGCGTAATTACGGGCGTAATGGCCCGTCCTCGCCAAGTTGAACCCTCTGCTATCGCGCTGCGCCTGCAAGCCGGCGGGCCTCAGTCTGCGCAGGTGTTGGCGGCGGCGTTTCGCGTGGATCGCTCGAATATCAGTCGAGCCTTGGTGCGACCCGAACTCGCCCCGTGTCTTGTTCGCCTAGGCACCACGCGGGGCACGAACTACGCGCTGCGCCGCTCCGTTCGCGGTCTCGGCGATACGTTTTCGGTGCGGCGTATCGACGCCGCCGGACGGGCGCAGGAGTGGGCGCAACTCATCGCGCTCCACGGCGGCTGGCAACTGCGTTGGGCCAACCCCGAGCACGCTCCAGAATGGTCCGGCGCGCTGCTTGGCCTCGGCGGTTACTCGGAAGGTTTTCCGTTTTTCCTCGGTGAAGTGCGTCCGCAAGGCTACCTCGGTCGGGCGATTGGTCGGGGTCTGAGTCTCTCGCTCAACCTGCCGCCTGATCCGCGCGGTTGGAGCGACGACGACACGCTGGTTTATCTCCAAGGCATGGGCGACGACCTGCCGGGCGATCTCGTGGTCGGCGACGTTCCCTTGCGTCGCGTGCAAGACCGCGTCCTGCATCCGCTGGCGGCGTTGCCCGCCGGTGAACGCTCCGCCCGTTATCGCGAATTGGCGAACACGGGATCCTCCGCAGTTGAGGCGCCCGGCTCCTCGGTCGAGGGCGAGCAACCGAAGTTCCTCGTCACGTTGGCCGACGAAGTCGAAGGCGACGGCAACCGCGCGGTCACGCCGGTTTTGGTCAAGTTCACTGATGTGCTCGCCACGCCCACCGGACGCCGTTGGGCCGATCTCCTCGTCGCCGAGTCGCACGCGCTCGCGTTGCTTCACGCCCACGGCGAAGCGCATGCCGCGCCGCGTTTGCTGGAGGCGGGCGACCGCTTTTTCCTGGAGACGCCGCGCTACGACCGCGTCGGCTTGCACGGGCGCTGTGGCGTCGTCTCGCTACGCGCGTTGCACGACGCGTTTGATGGTCCCGACGGTAGCCAATGGACCTCGGTCGCCGCCCACCTGCGCGCCCGCGGGTTGATCGACGAAGCGGCGTTGCGGTCGATTTGGCTGCGCCACGCCTTCGGACAGCTGATCGGCAACACCGACATGCACTTCGGCAACCTCGCGTTCTGGCTCGACGATGCGCTGCCCTTCCGGCTCGCGCCCGCCTACGACATGTTGCCGATGCTCTGGGCGCCGACGCCGGGCAACGCCACGCCCGCGCCCGAGTTTGCGCCCGTGCCGCCGTTGCCTGCCGACCGCGAACTCTGGCTGGAAGCGGCCGGCTGGGCGGAGGAGTTCTGGCAACGCGTCGCCGCCGACGCCCGTCTCTCGCCCGGATTCGCCGCGCATGCCCGCGCCGCCGGCGCAACCGTCGCCCGCCTGCGTGCGCATTTCGCCGCCTAACCCTTCGGGGTCGCGCCGCATTCCCCGCCCTCGGACCAAGCCAGTTTGTCACTTAATAAGTGACAAACTGGTTCGGCGGGGTGAAGTCAGCTGATTTTCCCGCTTTCCATCGGGGCAATCCGTGCCTCTTTTGGCCCTTTCAAAGACAAGAGACCCGACCCACGCAGCCTTTTCCGTAGATGCCCAATCGCAAAGATCCCAAAGACGAACAGCCCGAGCTTCCGCTTCACGGCAAAACCCCTGAGCCCAAATCCACCGAACCGGCTTCTCTGATTGTGCCTGCCGCCGGTGATGGCACCGCTCCGGTCGAACTCGTCGCTGCCGAGCCCGAGGCACCCAAGAATAACGACCACGCGCCGCTCGCCGCGTCTTACAAGACCTGGTTCCTCGATTACGCCAGCTATGTCATTCTCGACCGCGCCGTCCCGCACATCGACGACGGCCTGAAGCCCGTTCAACGCCGCATCCTCCACACGTTCTGGGAACAGGACGACGGTCGCTTCCACAAGGTCGCCAACATCGTCGGCGCGTGCATGCGCTTCCATCCGCACGGTGATGCCTCCATCGGCGCCGCCCTCGTCGGCATGGGCCAACGCGGCTACTTGGTCGAGCCGCAGGGCAACTTCGGCAACCTTCTCACTGGCGATGACGCGGCCGCGCCTCGTTACATCGAGGCCCGCCTCACCCCGTTCGCCCGCGAAGTCCTCTTCAATCCGAAGACCACCGTCTGGCAGTCGAGCTACGACGGCCGCGCCAAGGAGCCAGTCACGCTCCCCGCCAAATTCCCTATCGTCCTCCTCGACGGTGCCGAGGGCATCGCGGTTGGCCTTTCGACCAAAATCCTCCCGCACAACTTTAACGACATTTGCCGCTGCGCGATCAACCACCTCCAAGGTAAACGCTTCAAGCTGGTCCCCGATTTCCCCTCGGGCGGCATCGCCGACTTCGCCGACTACAACGACGGCGAGCGTGGCGCCAAGGTGAAGGTCCGCGCCAAGATGGAGACGCGTGGCAAATACCAGATCGCCATCACCGAGCTGCCCTACGGCACCACCACCACCTCGCTCATTGAGTCGATCCTCGCCGCCAACGCGAAGGGCAAGATCAAGATCAAGCACGTGGACGACAACACGTCCGAGTCCGTCGAAATTCTCGTCCACCTGCCGCAAGGCGCGGAAGCCGACAAGCTGATCAACCAGCTCTACGTGTTCACCGACTGCCAGGTGTCCATCTCGCCCGCCGCCTGCGTCATCGACACGATCAACGGTCAGGACAAGCCCGTGTTCCTCGGCGTCTCGGAAATCCTCCGCCGCTCCGTGGACAAGACCGTCCAGCTCCTCAAGCAGGAGCTCGAAATCAAGCTCGGCGAACTCGAACAGCAGTGGCACTGGGACAACTTGGAACGCATCTTCATCGAGGAGCGCATCTACCGCCGTATCGAAACGTCGAAGACGTGGGAAAGCGTGCTCGCCGAGATCCACGAGGGCTTAAAACCCTTCGTCAAAAAGCTCCGCCGCGAGGTCACCGATGAGGACGTTACCCGCCTCACGGAAATCCGCATCAAGCGCATCTCCGCCTACAACCGTTTCAAGGCCGACGAAGCCATCAAAGCCATCGAGGTGGACATCAAGCAGACGAAGCACGACCTCGCGCACCTCACCGAGTTTGCGATCAAGTGGTTCGAGACCTTGCAGGAAAAATACGGCAAGGGCCGCAAGCGCCGCACCACCTACGACGAGATCGAGCAGATCAGCGCCGCGCAGGTCGTGGTCGCCAACCAGAAACTCTACGTCAACCGCGAGGAAGGCTTCATCGGCCTCAACTGGCGCCAGCACGAGTTCATCACCGAATGCACCATCCTCGACGACGTCGTCTGCTTCATGGGCGACGCGACGTGCAAAGTGGTGAAGGTGGCCGACAAGGTGTTTGTCGGAAAAGACATTCGCTCCCTGCACGTCATTCCCAAGGGCGGCGACGACCGTTTCTACACGGTGGTTTACCAGGACAAGGAAACCGGGAAGGCCTTCGCCAAGCGCTTCCAACTCGGCGGCACCACGCGCGAAAAGGCTTACAACCTCGCGGCGAGCGATGGCTCGAAACTGGTGTTCTTCGACGAGACGAAGAACGCCGAAAGCATGCCGGCGAAGATCCGCGTGCAGTTGAGCGGACGCTGCTCGGCCCGCGTGAAGGACTTCGAGTTCGATCTCTCTGAACTCACCGTCGGCAGCCGCAGTGCGAAGGGCGCGACTGTCACGCAGTATCCGATCAAAGAAGTGACACGGGCGTAACGGGTTCGTTGGTCAGAGACCATTTCCGGAATGAAGGAGCCCGTTTACGGGCGATGAGCGGCGTGCGATGACATTGGGTCGGCGGCACCCATCTCAATCGTTCGTAAACGGGCTCCTCATTCCGTATGGGGGCATCACGTTTCAGCGCGCATTGGCGATCAGGCCGCTGGAGGTGGTGGTCGGATCGATGATGTAAACTCGCACCACGCGGCTGTGATAGGTTTCACGGCTCAAGCGAGGACCATCATAGCGGGGATTATGAATGCCGGAGGTGATCCAGTTGTCTCCCTGTCGGGCCGCGACTTGGTGGATCACATACGAGTCCTTCCAATGGAACACCACGAGATCGCCTTTTTTCAGGCTTTCGTAAGGCGGTTGTTCGACGGCGGCTACAGCGACGACCGCATTAGGGTCGGAGCTCGCCGGAATATAGGGCCTCATGCTGCCAGACCCCGACACGCGGATGGCCTCTGGCCATGCCAACACTCGGGCCTCTTGTTCGGTGCTCACATAAAAACGCGGAGGAAGTCCGGCGTAGGGATTCTGGCATGCGGGGGTGGTGCTAACGACGAGAAGTGCGATGCCCAGGATCGCGAGTCTGACAGGATGGGTCTTCATGGCCTCAGTGGGGTTGTCCGCCAGACGTGCCCCTATACCGCTCTACCGCGACCATCGGGTTTGTGGTCTTGCGAGCGGATTCAACGACCAGCGGTATGCTGCCTAAGGTAGCATTCCGCGCGGGCCGCGGTTAGTGGGTCTCAACCCACAATTTTCCGCTGGGACAGCTCCCGACGTGCAGGGACCGACGCCCCGCGCGCAGTGCGTTTTCGCACGATTAACCTAATCGGAGGATCTACCCGACCGTGGCCGGTTTACTCGTCGTCGCTGTGCTGACGATGACGGAAGGGGCGGGTCTTGGCCTCTTCGGCTTTTTTGCGCCAGCCCGGCGCGCTGGCGTGGGCGCCGGGCTTGAGCTGCTTCGGCGCTTTGGCGGCCTGCTCGGCCTTGAGTTTGAAATAGCTGTCGAGGCGCGACTCGGGGATGGTGCCGGCTTCGAGTGCGGCGCGGATGGCGCAGCCGGGTTCGGTGAGATGCGTGCAACGGCTGAAGCGGCAACGCGCGGCCAGATCGACGATGTCGGGATAGGCGTCCTCCACGGCCTCCTTCGCGTCCCAGAGTTGGAATTCGCGCATGCCGGGCGTGTCGATCACGAGGGCGCCGGTGGGCGTCTGCGACAACTCGCGGCGCGTGGTGGTGTGGCGACCGCGGCTGTCTTTCTCGCGCACCTCAGCCGTGGGCATCGCTTCGGCGTCCTTCAGGAGGCGATTGATGAGCGTGGATTTGCCTGCGCCGGAGGAGCCGACAAAGGCGAGCGTGCGACCGGGCAACGCGTAGGTCTCCGTGAGGGCCTTGAGGCCTTTGCGAGTGAGCGTGCTGGTGATGGCGACCGGTATGCCGGGCACGAGAAGTTCGATCTCGGAGCGGACGGCTTCGGGGAACTCGCAGAGATCGCTTTTGTTGAGAATGATGACGGGCTGCGCGCCGCTGTCGCGGGCGGCCACGAAGAAGCGCTGGATGCGCTTGGCGTTGTAGTTGGCGTCGAGGCCGCTGACCAAAAACACCGTGTCGATGTTGGCGGCGACGATCTGTTCGACCTGGCGTTCGCCGGCGGCCTGGCGGGAGAAGCACGAGCGGCGCGGGAGCAGGGCATGGATCTGTGCGCGGTTGCGGTCGGAGCCGATTTGCACGGCAACCCAATCGCCCACGGCCGGGTAGGATTGCGCCTCGCGGTCGGCGGCATGGTGGAACTTGCCGGTGAGTTCGCCGAGAACTTCGCCGGACGCCGTCTGCACGGCGTAATAATGGCGGCGCAACTCCACGACTACGCGCGCCGGTTCGTAGCCGGCGGCGGCGTGCGGGGCGAAGGTTTTGGCCCACGCGTCGTCCCAGCCGAAGGAGTGGAGGATGGAGGCGGGATTAACCACGGGGTTACACGGATGTTTAGCCGTTGGTTCTTTCTCGTTCTCTTAATCTTTCTCTTTCGTCAGATCGGCCGGGGCCCGGGGAAAGGGAGAAAGATTAAGATAAGGAGGAAAGAGAAAGAAGGGCGCAGTCGGTTCGGGCTAAATTACACCAATTCGACAACGCGCTTGGCGGGATCGGGATTCTGGCGGAAGAAAAGCGCGGTGGCACCGACTGAGCTGACGAATACGCAACGGCCTTCGTCGGCGATCTGGGTGGCGAGCGCGGCGCGTTCGTCGCGGTCGGCGGCGACGAAGCGGAGCTTGATGAGCTCGCGGGCGTTCAGGTGTTTGTTGAGCTCCTTGAAGAACTCGGGCGTGAGGCCGCTTTTGCCAACTTTGACGGAAGCATCGAGGGTCTGGCCGGCGCCGCGGAGAAACGTTTTCTGCGCACCAGTGAGAGGGAAGTCATACATGTGGCCGTCACGGAAACCGGGCCTCCGTCGCGATGCAAAGGGAAACGAGGGCTCCGGCTTAGACGAGGTGGGAAGGCGCTCATATGAGCTGGGAAGAGGCTCAGACGAGGATAAGGCCTGCCTTGGAGACCTCGGAGTGGCTAATCATTAATAATAACTGGCGGTTTCATTCGTTGGGAGGCGTGGGGTTTCGATAACCTCGCCCCTAGGAAATCAACAATTTGGGCTGATTTGGTGATTTATTGCGTGGTTTCTTGCCGTGTTCATGTCCGCCAGCCGAGGACGACCGCCGCTCGGGTGGCAGCACGATGGCGCATTGCAGGCGGTTGACGACGAGCGGG